>JADHXF010000098.1 GCA_016783105.1 Dehalococcoidales bacterium
GTACATAAAAACGAGGTGTGAATGCGGCCACGGACCGGAATCGGCCAGAATGGGAATCCCCAGTTCCTGGCATTTCGCATACATCGGCCAGAACGCCTTATCGTCGGGGTAATGGGAGAACTGCCCGGGATGCATCTTCACCCCCCTGGCGCCCTGGCTTGCCCTCAGGGCTATCTCTTCGGCCATATCTTCAGGACTGCCCAGGTCATCAGACATACCTATGAAAGGGAGCAGTCTTGGAAACTGGCGCCCGACGCCACAGCCCCACTCGTTCATTTCACGCATTATCGGTCCAATCTGCTGACTGATTCTTTCTTTTTCCTTCCGGCGCTGCGCTTCAGGAAGCTCCCCCAGCTTTGCTTTTTCATATAAAGGCCCCCGCTGCTGGCGGGGTACGAGAATCATAAAGGCCGTCGCGGTGATGTTGTTCATATCCATATATTCGATTCTTCGTTCTGGAGTCGACCACCGGTCCCGCTCCCTGCGCCCCGGCAGTGGAAAATAAGTCCTCTCCTCCTCCTCCGTTCGACAAAGGTGAACGTGCATATCAACAATCTCGAAGTCTTCCATAGATGGCCTCCTTTTTAAAAATTTTTAATGCAGGAATTCGATTCCGGTTATAGCAAAATCAGCGATTATTTTATGGGCGGTTTAGCTCAGCCCGCATGTTCCGGGCCAACACAAATTAATTGCTACAATAGCATAAAGGAGTACAGGATTCAAACCGAATCCGAATGGGCGCTTTTTCCCGCAGGCGATTATATTCCTTCAAGCTAACGGGAGCTCCCAGCGCGCCTGTGAGCACCTGGCTCTGAATCAGGGTATCGCCGATTCGAGCCCGGTACGGCCTACCAGTGCTACCGTGAAATCAACCAGGCTGATATTGGGTGTTGCGACTATTCCGCTGTCGAGTTTCCACAGGATGGGAGAAGTGTTATGTCTTTTTATGCCCTCATCTATGTTTAATCCCGCCTTCTCGGCTTCTGCCACCGTCTCGCCGTCTACAATACCGCCTGCAAAACAACCGGGCATACTATCGGGACCTGTGGAGAACTGAGTGCCGGGTCCGTCAGTCCCGTCAGTATCCACCGATGCTATCACTGTGTTTCTACATCCAGCTATACCCTGGGCAGCTGATAACGCATACTCCTGGTTTCGACCGCCAATCCCCCTCTCACTGCCTACCGTGACGACCATCTCACCGCTGGTGAATATGGCACAGGGCGGTTTGAAAGGTTTACCGGTACGCTCAATTGTCCGGCAAATGGCCGCCATATGAGAACCAGCCTGGCGTGCTTCCACGATCCATAAATCATCGGTGAGCAAGACAGGTTTGAAACCCAGTTCCCCCGCTTTCTTCATCGCCGCCGGAATTTTAGCCGTATATTTATATCCCGGCATCACGCCGAAGATGCGGGAAGGCATCTTTTCGAATTCATCTGCTTTTACCGTCTCGTATTTGGGGTCGCCCTCTGCCAGAAACTCCCTGACTGAGGAGGGAACCTCCTCCCAGGCATCCCATTTTTTCAGATTTTCAACTGCGAGCTGGAAGGTGGTGTAATCGGGGAGCGTTTGCAGCCAGTAATTTTCATACATGAGCTCTTCATAGGTGAGAGGGTCGCGGGCGACTATGTGAACCGTCTGCGCCGGATAGATATACCTGCTTATCTTTCCCCCCTTCATCATATCAAGGTGATTCCGGATTGAGTTTACGTCGGCGGTAGGTGCGCCGTGTTCGATCTGCAAAATATGCGTTGTCTTTCTCACGTCCTCCAGGCTTACGCCGGGTACAGGCATGGTTAGAGTTGACGAGACACCATTACTGACACAGGTGAACACCAGGTCATTCCTGGTGAGCCCCCTAGTCATCTCAAGAATCCGCTCACATCCTCTCACACAGTCCTCATCCGGTATCGGATGTCCACCCAGGGTGACGCCTATTCTCTGGAGGTGAACCGGGTGGCCCTTCTTATCGATGACATGCCCGCCGGTTATTCTCTCTCCAAGCGTTTCTTCGATAGCCTGCGCTACTCTCTGGACTCCTTTGCCTGCTCCGAATACGTAGATACGCTCGACTTGAGACAGGTCATAGACTGCCTTTCCCGAATGCGGGTCTCCTTCCGGCTCGAACTCTTTGCGTCCGACAGTAAGTTTATTACCTTCCAGATGGATAAGCTTTCTGGTATTGTGGTACGGGTCTGCCGCCTGCAAACCTGTCTCCAGTATCTCAAGCATGGCCTTCCTTACAGGCACATTTCCATGAGACACAAGACTCTCAGCGTTCTTTATCCTTAATTCCATCTCTCCCTCTTAAAAAGGGCGCTTAACCAGATTCAGATGACAGTTTCCTGAACGCCTGTACCCCTTTGTATTTTGCCTCATCACCAAGTTCTTCCTCTATTCGCAGCAGACGGTTATGCTTAACGACGCTCTTGGCGCGTGGAGGGCCTGTTTTGATTTGACCGCAGCCACTCAACACGGATAAATCGGTAATGGTTGCATCTTCTGTTTCTCCAGAACGGGTGCTCAGCATAGCGGCCCATCCCGCCTCGCTGGCGATTCGTATCGTCTCCAGTGTCTCGGAAAGAGTCCCTATCTGGTTGGGCTTAATCAGTACCGCGTTGGCAACACCCAGAGCAATTCCCTTCTTTACTATCTCAGGGTTGGTGGTAAAGAGGTCATCGCCGACCAGCTGCACCCGTTCCCCGATATGCTTGGTGATAGCCTGCCAGCCATTCCAGTCCTCCTCGGACATGGGGTCTTCAATACTTATGATGGGATAGGTGTCTATCCATTCACTCCATAAATTATCCA
Source organism: Dehalococcoidales bacterium (assembly GCA_016783105.1). The sequence goes on from JADHXF010000098.1 coordinate 2,815, forward strand.
TTTCTGATGACGTTAATTCTCTTTTCTCACACCGCAGAACATATTTGCCATCCTTATACAGTTCCGATGTAGCCGCATCTATTCCGATAAAACACTGTTTGCCAAGCCTGTAGCCGGCTTTTTCTATCGCTGACGCAATCGCTTCAACTCCCTCCTGGTTAGACTTGAGAGGCGCCGCCAGTGGACCCGTGGGCTGAATGCTACCCCCCTTTTTTTGGAGCAGATCCAGCAACGCATGGAATATGGCAACTCCTGCCTCCAGCGCTTCCCGAAAGCTGGAAACTCCTGCCGGTATCACCAGATACTCCTGGAAGTCCACCGAATTCCGGGCGTGTGCACCGCCCTCTAACATGTCAAACGCAGGAACCGGCAAGGCAAAAGGGCCCTCGCCACCCAGGTATCTATACAGCGGCAATTGCTTATTTGCCGCCGCCGCGTGAGCCGTAGCCAGTGACACGGCCAGAATAGCATTGCCTCCCAGCCGGCTTTTATTGGATGTGCCATCCAGTTCCAGTAGTTTGCGGTCAATCATCTCCTGCTGGGATGCACTCATGCCCTCCAGGGCCGGCCCGATTACCTCCTGGACATTTCGCACGGCCTTGAGGACACCCCTGCCGGCGAATCTCTTTGGGTCTCCGTCGAGCAACTGGCCCACCTCACTGCTGCCCACACTGATACCAGCGGGGACGGCGGCCCGACCACAGCTACCATCAGAGAGCGATACTTCTGCCTCTACTGTCGGGTTACCAAGAAAGTTCAATATCTCACGCGCCCGCACACGTGAGATTAGATCCGGATTACTCATTTCACTTCTCCTCACTAATGTCCTTTTTCTCAGGTTAATATCTGCGCATGGTTAATTGGTTTGCCCATTATCACACATTTACAATTTCGTTAGCAATGGCTTTGGGCGACAAGGCCTATCACATTACGCCATATTGTGTCCTTAATCTCCATAAAAAGAATAACATCCTTCTGCAGATGTTTTACAGAGCCTGCTCACAACTGTCAATCAATTAATAGCGGCATTGACGAAATATCAAGACGTTAGTAATATAATCAATGCCCTTGCCGAATTAATCGTTGTTAATCTCTAAGGTTTTGACTGTCAAGTACCCTGCCCACGATGCCCGTTGACGCCATCTTGGACGTGATTAAATTCAGCCGAGTTTAGAATACAAAAAAGGGCAGCAAACGAAGTGGGCTGGGGCAGGTTACGTTAAGTTTTAGCTTATCTTGACTATTTAAGGAGTTTTTCCACTCGTTTTAAAAGCTCTTCCGGGCTTAAGGGCTTTTCAGCGTAATCATCTGCCTCAAGATTGAAACCTGCGCTTGTCGGTATGTTGGTTTCCTTCCCTTTTTCCGAAAAGCTGGTCATGATTAACACTGGTATGCGTTCCAGTTCGGGATCGCTTTTTAGCTGCTCACAAGCGGTGAACCCGTCCTTTACCGGCATGATAATATCCAGTATGATCAGGTCTGGCTTATCTTGTTTCGCCTTCTTCAGCCCCTCATCTCCATCCGAGGCAGAAATCACCTGGTAATTTTTACTCTCCAGCACCGCCTGGGTTGCTTTTATGAACACGGCATCATCATCAATAACCAGAATCTTCGCTTGTGTAGTCACTTTACTGCCTCCTTGTTTACATTTTACAGTCTTTTTGTCTTACTCTGTAATACCTTCTCTACCCTTTGTAAAAGGGCAGGTGGCGAGATGGGTTTTTCCAGATAATCAGCTATCGGCAAAGGGCTGCGGGTTTCGAGTTCATATCGCTGACGACTGCTGCCCTCTTTCACCGCACTCAGGATTATTATCGACATTCCCATCAACCGAGTTAAATCCTGTTCACTTATCTGCTTTAGTACTTCAAAACCATCCATAACCGGCATTAAAAGATCAAGCATGAGAACATCCGGTATAACTTGGTCAAGTTTTCCCATAACTTCATGGCCATTTCTTGCTTTCAGTACGGTGTACCCGTGAGACTCCAGTACCAAGCTGGTGACATTCAGCATCTGGGGATCATCATCAGCTACTATTATTATCGCCTTCCTCCCCAGTTCTAACTTCTCTTCCACAGCTTTTTCGCTGATGACCTTGGGCAGCACGAAATTGACCCTTGTACCCACTCCTGTTTCCGGGTTAGGACTCTCCGCCCAGATACGTCCGCCATGGGCTTCAACAATTTTCTTGCTCACCGATAGGCCGATGCCAGCCCCGCTCACCTCTTCGGCTTTCATACCT
>JADHXF010000003.1 GCA_016783105.1 Dehalococcoidales bacterium
AGGTTAAAGCCGGCAGCTAATCACCGCTAATACAGCTCTTTCAGGAGATGAATAAATCTCCGGTCGCGCTCCCGTATGACTTCGGCGATTGATTCCGGCGTGTACGAGAAGAAGCCTTTCCCGGTCTTGGCGCCATAATCGCCGCGCTTGACTAAATCCTTGAGCAGCCGGTTCGCCTGTGTTGAGGAGTCCAGCTCGGGGAGTATGGTATCGGCCACCTTGCAGTCAACGTCCAGCCCGGCGAGGTCTCTCACCAGCAGCGGCCCCAGAAACGCCAGGCGGAAGCCGAGGCTGGTAACCACGGCGCGGTCTATGTCCTCGGCGCTGGCCACGCCGGCTTCCAGTAGATAGTATACCTCGCGGTTCATCGCCGTCTGAATGCGGTTAATGAGGAAGCCGAGGATTTCCTTCTGCACTTTCACCGGCACCTTCTTTATTTTCACCAGGATTTCATACGCCGTATTGTATGTCTCTTCCGAGGTCTTCTCTCCGGGCACGACTTCCACCAGAGGTACCAGATAAGGCGGGTTCATCCAATGTGTGACAATAGCCCGCTCCGGCCCTTCCATCTGTGATGCTATCTGGGTCATCGGGAAAGAAGAGGTATTGCTGGCCAAGACGCACTCCGGTGAGCAAAATTTGGCCATTTCATGGAAAATCTTCGTTTTGGTGGGCAGGTCCTCAAAAACGGCTTCGATGACAAAGTCGGCATCCCGAACGGCATTTTCCAGGCTGTCAACCACCGTAATTCTGGCTAAAATCTTTTCTATTTCTCTTTGCGGGATGAGTCCCTCACGGGCGATGGTCTCCAGATTGGATTTGACCCTGTCTTTCACACCGGTCAGTGCCGACTTGGCAATGTCGGTGATGGTAACCGGGTAACCCTCCTGGGCATAAGCCTGAGCGATGCCGTGGCCCATGGTGCCGGCACCGATAACGCCCACCTTTTTGACCTGAGCAGCAGTAACAACCATATCACCCTCCTTGATTGACATTAATCAATCCTTATTATACCTGTCAGCGAATTCGGTTTCCATCCTGAATTTCCATGCTCGGGGCAGTCGCTAACCGGGAAATAGCGGCTGGTTCAGTCGTAGAGGTGGCAGGCGACCAGATGGTTCTCCTCAATCTGTATTAATTCCGGCATTTCCCGGGGGCAGACTTTCATGACCCTGGGGCAGCGGGTGTGGAAACGGCATCCCGGCGGCGGGTCAATGGGCGAGGGGACTTCGCCGGGCAATGGAATTCGTTTTCGTTTCTGGTGCGGGTCAGGGATGAGAACCGCCGAGAGCAAGGCCTGCGTATAGGGGTGAAGTGGCCGGTGGAATAAATCATCTCTGCCGGCGAGTTCCACAATCTGGCCGAGGTACATCACGGCAATCCGGCTTGAGACCTGTCCGATGACGGCAAGGTCGTGGGCGATGAACAGATAGGCGAGGGAGAACTCGTGCTGCAGGTCAGTTACCAGGTTCAGAATCTGCGCCTGAACGGATACATCCAGCGCGCTGACGGGTTCATCGGCGACGATGAGTTTTGGATTCACGGCCAGGGCACGGGCAATGCCGGTGCGCTGTTTCTGCCCGCCGCTCAGTTCATGGGGATAACGCGTGGCGTGGCCCGGCTCGAGTCCCACCCGTTTCAGCAGTTCTGCCACCCGCTCCAGCCTCTCTTTTTCAGTGCCCACTCCATGGATGAGCAGGGCCTCCCCGATGGAATCACCTATGGTCATTCTCGGGTCGAGTGAAGACTGCGGGTCCTGGAAAATCATCTGCGCCTCTCTCCTCAGTTCCTTCAACTGCTTCTTACTCCATGAGGTGATATCAGTCCCTCGATAGAATATCTGCCCCGAGGTGGGCTCTTCCAGCCGCAGCAGCGTCCTGCCCAGGCTTGATTTGCCGCAGCCCGATTCGCCGACCAATCCCAGCGTCTCCCCCTCCGCAATGAAAAAGGAAACCCCGTCCACCGCTTTAACGTCGGCAACGTGTCTGGCGAGCAGGCCCGAGGTTACCGGGTAGTATTTTTTCAGTTTTTCGACCTCTAACAGCTTCCGTACCATTTAAGTTAACCTGCTATAAATAAAAGTCTACGCATACAGATAACACGCGGCGATATGCCCCTCCGATATCACAAATTCCTCAGGCCTCTTTTGCTGGCAGACCGGCATTCGCCGCGGGCAGCGAGGGTAGAAAATACAGCCTTCGGGCGGGTCAATGAGACTGGGAATAACTCCCGGAATGGGTGATAGCTTTTCCCGGCGCTCGGAGACAACGGGCAGGCAGTTCAGCAAGCCCCATGTGTACGGGTGCTTCGGCCGGTCGAAAATATCGAGGACGCTGCCGGCTTCGGCAATCCGTCCGCCGTACATCACGATGATGCGGTCGGCAATCCCGGCCACGGTGCCGAGGTCGTGGGTGATGAACAGGGTGGACATATCCTTTTTCTGCTTCAGGTCGCGGAAAATATCCAGTATCTGCGCCTTGATAGTGGTATCGAGGGCGGTGGTGGGCTCATCGGCAATCAGGATTTCGGGGTCGCAGGAGAGTGCCGTCGCAATCATCACCCGCTGCTTCATACCACCGGAAAGCTGGTGCGGGTAGTATTTCATCCTCTCTTTCGCCTGGGGAATACCGACCTGTTCCATCAGGCGCAGCGCCCGGTCACGGGCCTGCCGGTGTCCCAGCTTCATATGCAGACGTATCGGCTCCATTATCTGGTCGCCCACGGTGAACACCGGATTGAGCGAGGACTGCGGGTCCTGAAAAATCATGGCGATGCGGTTGCCACGTATCCGCCGGAGCTGTGAAATGGGGCTTTGGAGGAGGTCTTCGGCATGGTACTGTATTTCACCGCCCACGATTCGGCCCGGCGGGCTATCGACCAGGCGTAGAATGGAGAGCGCGGTGGCGGTCTTGCCGCAGCCCGATTCCCCCACCAGGCACAGGCATTCTCCTTTTCCGAGGCCAAAGCTCACACCGTCAACCGCCTTGACCACCCCGAGGGGGGTGAAGAAGTACGTTTTCAGTTCACTGACCTGCAAAATGGTGTTGTTCATTCTGGTTTCTAAACCTGACTCCTCGGGTCAAAGGCATCCCTGATACCGTCTCCCAGAAAATTAAAGGCCAGCACGGTCAGGAAAAGCATGATTCCGGGCTCAACAGCTATCCACCAGGCGGTGTCCAGGCTGCGCTGGCCGGCGTGCAGGACCAGTCCCCAGCTGGGCACCGTCGGGTCACCGAGGCCAATGAAACTCAGCCCCGCTTCGGCCAGGATGACGCCGGGAATGGACAGCGTGGCGATGACGATAACCAGGCTCATGACGTTGGGGATGAGGTGGCGGAAAACGATGCGGCGGTCGCTGGCGCCCAGTGATTTTGAGGCCATTATGAAATCCCTGGTGCGGAGCGACAGCGTCTCGCTTCTGACCAGACGGGCGGTGCCCGTCCAGCCGGTGAGGCCGATAGCCAGGATGATGAACCATAACGACGGGCCGAAGATGAAGATGATGAATACCAGCAGCAGGAAGAAGGGAAAGGTCATCATGATATCGGTGAAGCGCATCAGGACGTTATCCACCCAACCCCCAAAGTAAGCGGAAGCAACGCCCATTACCAGGCCGATGAATATGGCGATGAGGGTGGCCATCAGCCCGATCTGCAAAGATATCCTGGTGCCGGAGACAAGCATGGCGAGCAGGTCACGGCCTTTGTCATCGGTGCCGAGGGGATGCCGCCAGGTGCCGGGCGTCTCGGTGGTGATGAACTGTCCCGTGTTGCGGTCAAAAATTGACTGCTCTGAGGAAAAGCCCACGGGGGGCAGGTTCTTGTTGGGGAAGTCCACCCTGGTCGGGTCCTGAGTCAGGAAGGGGCCAAAGATGGCAACCACGACCAGAAAGATAATGAAGCCCAGCCCGATGACCGCCAGCCGGTGTCTCTTGGTTCTGTCCCAGTAGTAGCGGGTCAGGCGTCGGTTTACATAAAGCGGGTGTATTCCGTAAAAGATTAAGAGGAGGGCAAAGAACAGGTAGAAGTATACAAACGACTCGAAGATGCGGTCGACGACGAATAAATCGAGAAGAAAGATAAAAAGCAGGGCCAGCATCAGCCCGCTGAAGAGGAGGTTTCTCCGTCCGCCGAAAAGGTCGCCTGTTCGCCTCATCAATATGTCCTCAATCGTACCTTATCCTGGGGTCAAGCCAGGTATAAACAATGTCGGTGGCCAGGTTGGTGAGCAGGACCACCATGGCCCCGATAAGGGTTATCGTGATTACCACCGGGTAGTCGTTGGCAAAGATGGCATTGTAAGAAATTTGCCCCAGCCCGGGTATGCCAAAGATGATTTCCGTCAGATAGGCACCGCCGAAGACCACGCTCGCCAGGTCAAACATGATGATGGTGATGATGGGCAGGATAGCGTTGCGGAGCACGTGCTTGCCGATAACCATATATTCGGGAAGCCCTTTGGCCCGGGCCGTCTTCACAAAATCCTTTCTTAAGTTGTCCAGTGTTGCCGACCGGGCATACCTGGTGTGGCCGGCCATCATGCCGGTGCCGAGGGTGATAACGGGCAGGATAAGCGCCTTTAGATTGGCCAGGGAGAACATGGGCAGGCCTGTATCGTAGTAGGTCTTGAACCAGCCCAGCCACACCGAGAATATCAGGATGAGCATGATGCCCAGCCAGAAGTTGGGAATGGAGATGCCGGTGAAGGAAAAGAGAGTGGCAATGTAATCGATTTTGGTGTATTGCTTCACCGCCGAGTAGACGCCAATGAGGAGGCCCAGGGAGGAGGCAAAAAGCATACTGAGCAGGATGAGCTGGAAGGAATATAGCCAGTGGCGCTTGATGAGCTCGATAACCGGCAGTGATGTACTGAACGACCATCCCCAGTCGCCGCGGGCGAGACTGACCATGTAGTTGAAGTACTGCTCATAAATCGGTTTGTCGAGGCCATAGCGCGCTTCAACGGCTTCAATGACTTTGGATGGGTCCTGGGTGCGGGCGGAGATGTTGGCCAGGTATTTGTCCGCCGGAGAGGTGGGGCCAATGCGCAGCAATATGAAGGTAATGGTAACCACGCCAAAGGCGATGAGGAACGCGTAAATCAGCCTTCTGATGATGTAATTCTGCAAGCCGCCACGTTTCACCGATATACTCCCTCGGGAGGTCACTCGGGCTCAGCAAAGTACCATTCATGGTGGTTCCAGCCCAGCCTCATGCCCGGGTCAATCCCCTCCACATTTTCCTGGAAGCCCTGATTGCTGCTGGGGAAGGAAAGGAAATCAGCCGACTGGTCTTCGGCGATTAGCTGGCTTATCTCGGCGTACATCTGCTTGCGCACCTCAGGGTCTATCGCCTCTCGTGACCTGACCTCAACAAAGAGCTCGTCCACTCTCTCGTTGGAATAACCCCAGAAGTTGAGACCGCCGTCGGTGATGAAGAAGACCCGGGAACCTGACGGAGCAATGGGATGGGTGTTGAAAGCGAGGACCATCATATCCCACGTCTCTTCACTGACGGCGTCAGGGCCGTTGTTGTAATTCGGTTCCTGGTCTGAGCCGGGCACCTTGTTCATCATGTACTGGCGGAGCTGGGTGGGCCAGGGCACGAGCTTGAAATCCACCTCGATGCCGATATCGCCCAACTCCTGCTTCACAAAGAGCGTGATATCTTCCGTGAGCTTGCTGCCGGTGGTGGTTACCAGTGTCAGCTTGATTGGCTGGCCATCTTTGTCATGAATGTCGATAGTGCCGTCACTCTTTCGGGTGCCATAGCCGGCCTCAAGCAGCATTTCCCTGGCCTTTTCCTTGTCATAGAGGTCGCCAATGCCAAACTGGGGTACACCCTCCTCCGTATACCAGGGGGAAGGCTTGGGGATGAAGCTGAAAGCGGGGTCGGCAAAGCCGTAGCGTATCTGGTCGATGAACGTCTGCTTGTCGATGGACATGGACAGGGCCTGCCTGACTGCCTTGTTTTGCAACCCTTCCCAGCCATTAGGGCGCAGGTTGTAGACAATCAGGTCGTAAGCCCGGGTGGGGACGGTATAGGCCTTGATTCCCTCCATCTGCTTGAACTTGGCTACCTGCTCCGGCTCGATACTGCAATTCTGGATATCCCCTGCTTCCAGGGCCGCCAGCATTGCCGCGGAAGTACCGAAGAGCTTGGTGACGTATTCCTCAAAGTAGGGGGCACCCGTCTCCTGGCCCAGGTAGAAGTCCGGATTGCGCTCAACGACGTACTTATCATTCCGTATCCACTCCTTGAACCGGTAGGCGCCGAGGTTACCAGTGTAGGTAAGGTTATTGAATTCTTCAGCTTCCGTGAACGCCTTAAGGTCGCCCTCGTACTTCACGGCGATATGCTTGGGATAGGGCGTCAGGGAGTAGATGGCGTTATCAATGAACTCCGGGTCAACGGTCTGCCGCTTTATGGTAAAGGTGGTTTCATCGACCAGCGCAACTTCGATGAATACCGTTTCGCCCTCGACCTCCTCCTGCCAGTCGGTCTGGTAGGTGTAGTTGAGCCAGTCGGAGAACATAAGGTTATTCAGGGTGTAGACGTAGTCCTCGGCGGTGACGGGAATATCACCGCTCCACTTCAGGTCATCCCTGATGGTGATGGTATAGGTCAGGCCGTCATCGGACACTTCCACCGGCTTGGCCAGGTGGCGCAGATGAACCTGCCAGTCGTTGTCATACGTGGCCAGGCTGTCAAAACACATCCCGGCGTAAGAGAACGAAGACGCATCGGCGGCCAGCAGCCAGTTCAGGGTCTCGGCATCGCCACCGGATACACCGTCGATGAAAGTGCCCTTCACTGCCGGTGGTGCCGCACAGCCTGTGAGCAGAACGATAAAGACGATTATTAAAACGGCCAGTCGTTTCATTTATGAACTCCTCTTTGCTTAAAAGATTAGTAATAACTGAGAACTTAGACCAGTTAATATCCGTATTTTAACATTAACTCGACACATAATAAATTAAAGCGGAGATGAGTATCGATGCTCAAGGTATTGACACCGATTGGAACGAAACTATAATGTAGTTGGCCTATAGCTGTGAATCAAATCATTTAGAGGAGATAAAGGAGGAGATAAAGATGGAAACGGCGTGGTACTTCAGGCTATTCTTCGTGAATCTCGGATGGTTCGTCATCAGCTGGCTTCTCTTCTTCATCATAAAGGCGAAAAGGATGAGCGGGCCGGGACCCAGCAGGTCATTATTAATGGTTTTCTGGGCGAATTTCATTATTGGATGGGTCTTGACCTGGTTTATCCACTATAGTATCAATCTGGTTTTCTGGGTTGGGCTGGGCATTATTATCTTCGGAGAAATAGTATATGCCCTGGGTTACGCTGCCATGAGAGAGCATCCCGAAAGGAAGCAGGCCGTGGTTGACTGGAGCATCTATAAAGTCAGCAGAAATTCTCATGTTCTGGCCGGCAATATCTGCCTTCTGGGTGTCGTCATTATGGGATGGAGTCCCGGTTCAATTATTTATATTCTGCTGTGGGTTTACTTCATCTTAAATATAGCCCTTATGCACGTCGGCGTATTGAGTGAAGAGAAATTAAACATTGAGAAATTCGGGCAGGGATATGTGGATTATATGAAAAAAGTGCCCAGATATATCTCCGGCAGGATATAGGCTGAATTCAGTGCCAGCAATATGTCCGTAACTCTGACTTGTTGACGGTTATTTAACCAAGATGTATCCTTATGTGGACTAATAATAAATAGCTTCCAAGGAGGCAGTATGAAAATTGTGCGCTTTCAGTGGCGGGGGAAGATTAACTGGGGCATTGTCGAGGGGGAGACGATTTATGCGCTCGATGGTGACCTGTACGGTAAGTTCGGTCAGGGTAAAAAAGTGTGCCAACTGAAGGAGGTCAGGCTGCTGGCGCCGGCAGAGCCGAGAATAGGCGTAGCCTGCGGGCGGAACTATCTGGACCATATCACTGAGATGGGCTGGCCGATACCCGAGGAGCCAAACCTGTTCTTCAAGCCGGCGAATACCGTAATCGGGACAGGCGATGACATCATCCATCCTCGTCCTTCCAAAGACCTCCGCTATGAAGCGGAGCTGTGCCTGGTGATAAAAAAACTGGCCAAAAATGTTCCCGAAGGGGAGGCGATGGACTACGTCCTGGGCTATACCTGCGGCAATGACGTCACGGCCATAGACCTGTTTGAAAAGGATAAAATTCTGGCCAGGGCCAAGGGTTTTGACACCGCCGGGCCGCTCGGCCCCTGCCTGGTCACTGATATCGACCCGCACAACCTGGCGATAAAAGGGCGGGTAAACGGGGTAACAAGGCAGGACAGCCACACCAGCCTCATGGTTTTCAAAGTGCCGAGACTTATCAGCGTCATCACCGCTTTCATGACCCTGTGCCCGGGGGACGTGGTCTGGACGGGGACACCCAAAGGGGGCGCCAGCCCGATCAAGGTGGGTGACGTAATCGAGGTTGAAGTTGAAGGCATCGGGGTGCTGAGGAACAAGGTGGTCGCTCCGATGTAAGCGCGGTAAAGTCGCTATTTATACAAAGGTCAGGAGCCTTCCGGGGTTGCCAGTGATAATGGTATCGATTTGCTCCTGATTTATACCTCTCTGACGCATCATCGGGACCACGTAATTCAAGATATGGGCGTAGCCCCACCCCCCGTAACGCACCCGTCTGGTCTTGGTGCAAATGTCGTGCGACATGACAATCTGGTTCAGGTAACCCTCTTCGATATGCTGGCGGATTTCATAGATGCGCTGCGTATCGTTGGGCAGGTCCATGTAGTCATCAGCCGTCCAGTAGGTGGGGAAGTGTCCCTCCCATCCCCACAGGTCGTATTCCAGGACGCAGCCTTTTTTCAGCAGCTTTGTGCGTCCCTCATGGTCGCGGACACGGGCGTCAATGTGGCAGATGATGACCCGGCTGAGGTCAGCCCCTGACTGCTCGAGGATATCGACCACGTCAAACGGTGCCTTTCGATTTCGTCCCGGGTGCACGCTGAGGCAGGCGCCGGTTTTCTGCTGGGCCGTGGCCGCTGCCCGCAGGACTTTGCGTTCATTATCATGCAGGGGCCAGGAGCAGCCAATCTCGCCGATGAGTCCGGAGCGGATTCCAGTATCGCCAACGCCCACGGTAATATCCCTGGTTATCTCTCCGGCAATATCCTCTTCGGTTTTAGTTGCCATCTCCGGGCCCAGACTTGGCGCGGTGTAGTAACCTGAGCCCATGACCACATTGAGGCCGGTTATTCTGGAGATGCGGGCGAGGGCTCTCGGGTCGCGGCCGATACCGGTAATGGTGACATCAACGATTGTCCCGCCGCCGGCCTTTTTAAAGAGTGTGGCCTCATCGATGGCTTCCTGCTCGTCCAGCAGGCGCATGTTATCCAGGTTCTCGTAAGGATGGTATCTAAGCCAGCTGAGATTAGGCCAGTCCACCGGCGCATAAGCCAGAGCCCGCTCGCTGGCGCCCTCCGGTTCGGTGAAAAGGCATTTGCCGTCAATAAAAAGGTGCTCATGGGTAAGGGTAGCGCCAAGGTCTTTGCCCTCAATCACGCCCAGCACGGTCTGTACCTTTCCCGCAATCCCGGATACGGCCATAATGCTCACTCCTTCCCGGCTATTTCGGTCCGGGTTGCCGACGACGCTAACTAAAGAATTCCGTATTTGTTGTACGCGTCGCGCAGCAGGGACCCTTTGAGCAGTTCGTCGCGCAGCTGGTTCTCCTTGCTCACCTTTTCCAGGGCCAGCGGTATGACCTCTTTCTCCAGTTCCCTGGGGATGACCACCACGCCATCAATGTCGCCGAATATGATGTCGCCGGGGTTGACCAGCACTCCGCCACAGTCCACGGGGCAGTTGTGGTCAACGACGATGCTCCTCCCTGCCGAATCAACCATGTATATGCCGGTGGCAAAGGTGGGGAATTTCATTTTGGTTATCTGGGCAACGTCTCTGGTGTAGCCGTCGATGACGATGCCGCGGGCGCCACGGACCCGGGCGGCGGTGGAGAGCAGTTCTCCCCAGAAACAGGTGCGGGTAGAGCGCTGTGTGCACACCACCATCACATCGTTGGGCTTCAAAGAGTCGACAGCATCAATCTCCGGACCATAAGGGTCGTCGACCAGTTTATAGATATCGGCAGTAAGTACGGGGTAGGCACGCCCCACCACCATAGCGCCTTCCCATACGGGACGGATGTCAGCTCTCATCTGCTGGTTGCGGGCGCCAAGGCTGTCTACGACGTCGGAAATAACCGATGCATAGAGCTTGTCACGCATGGTATCAAACATCTCGGCTTCGCTGGTAAAGTTGACCATTGCGGTAACTCCTTTCCCGGAATTCTTAAACGATTGCGGTGAGCGGTGCTATCTAACCATTTGTGCCGGTAGCCAGAGGATTAATTGAGGAAAAACTATGCACAGGCCAAGGCCAATCATGATGAGGAAAACATAAGGTATGACGCCGCGGATGATATCGGCTGTAGTGACCCCCAGCTCAGGGGGCGCCGCACCACGGAGAAAGAAGATGGCGTAAGCGAAAGGAGGCGTCAGGAAGGACATCTGAAGGTTAACGCAAATCATCATGGCCAGCCAGAGCGTGTCAAACCCCAGAACCGGACCGATGGGGGTAATGATGGGAATCATGATGAAGATGATGCCCAGCCAATCGATAAACATTCCGAGTATGAATACGACAAACATGATAAGGGCAAAGGCACCCCAGCGTCCGCCGGGGGAAAGCAGAATGATCTTTTCTACTACATTGCCACCGCCTAGGCCCAGGAAAACACCAACGAACATGAAGGCACATACCGCGACGAAGATTACCTTGCTGGTGATTTTCAGTGTCTCGAATGCCGTCTCCCTGAGAGCTCTAAAGCTAAGCCTGCCGTAAGCAAGAGCCAGAAGCATGGCGGCAAAAGCACCCACCGCGGCAGCTTCCGTGGGCGGTGCTACCCCGAAGAAGATGCTGCCCAGTACCGACAGGACAAGTATCACCGGCGGCACCATAGAGGTAAACAGCTTCGTCGTTTTCTTGAGAAAGGAGACCTGTCTTTCTTCAGCAGGCACTGCCGGCGCTTTATGTGGCTGGAATAGACAGTAAATGGCGATGTAGGTGCAGTATAAACCGGAGAGGACCAGGCCAGGGATAAATGCGGCCATGAACAGCTTGCCCACCGAAATCTCCGCCATTGGCCCGTAGAGAACCAGCATAATACTGGGAGGAATAAGAATACCCAGAGTGCCGCCAGCACACACCGCACCACTGGCCAGGGCTTTGTTGTAGCCTCGCTTCACCATAGCGGGAAGGGCGATAAGGGCCAGCATGGTAACCGAGGCACCGATTATGCCCACGCAGGCAGCCAGGACGGTGCCGATTAACACGGTGGTTACCGCCAGGCCGCCCCTGAAACCGCCAAGCCAGAGGTATAATGCCTCATACAAACGTTCGGCGATTCCCGAACGTTCCAGCATGATACCCATGAAAATAAACAGGGGAGCCGCCAGAATGACATAGTTTCGTATCAGGCCCCACATGCGCGAGTAGAACAGGTCGGTTACCTGCGGTCCGCCCCAGGTCAAGTAGCCTACGACCAAGGCGATGCCGGCAATAACCGGGGCCAGCGGGAACCCGCTTATCACCCCGACCAGTACGCCCAGCAGCATTATAACGGCAATCGTCTCTTGGCTGATATCAATCATAGGCTTTATTCCTGACCAGTTGGTAGAAATCGCGAATCAGGTGAGCTACGGTTTGAAAGGCCAGCAGAAACAATGCGACCACCACCACGGTTCGAAAGGGTCCGGCCGGCGGGTACCAGAAAGTCTCTGCCAGTACCTCGCCAATCCTCCAGGAGCGCAACATGTAATAAATTGCAGTATCTAGGAGTACATAGAGCAGCGGAAGCATGAATAATAAAGTACCGATAACATCGATAATGAGCCGGACTCTGGGCGAAAGATGCACGTAAATAACATCTACGCGGATATGGTCGCGCATTCGGGTTACATATGCCCAGCCCATGACATAGATGGTGGCACCGAGCATAGTGGCGGTCTCGAATGCCCATACCGTGGCGCCACCAAAAACGTATCTCTCGGTAACGTCAAAGACAAGAACTAAGACCAGGACAACGGTAAGCCAGCTTACTGCCTTTGCGGTCCATTCGCTGGTGGCGTCAATTAGTCGTAGCGTTGCTCTCATAATTCACGTGACCTTTGGATAATAATATAAAAAAAGGAACATGCCATGCAAGACATGGCGTAGTCCAATTTTGCCCATAAACTGCGCGGCAGGATAATTTTGCATTTTTCAACTGTTTTTCAGGGTATGACCCCCGCCCCGAAAACCGTCCCGGAGCGGGGGCCAACCGGATGTCTATCTATAGTACGGGAACTGGAGCGTGTTTGTCTCACCCAGAGCTGTCTTGTACGCATCTGCTGAATTGTAGACCCTGCCAAAGAATTCATCTTCCGCTGCCCGCTTGCCATAGAAATCCGCAGCAGCTACTTCTATCTCCTTCTGGACATCCTCAGACAGGGATATAATTTCCATGCCCATCTGTCTATGCTGTTCCACACCCCAGCTATCCTGGTCCGATTCAACCAGATGGTTTCTGAGGCACTCAGCCAGGATGGCATGTTCAAGTATAACTTTAAAGCCATCGGGGAGCTCGTTGAAGGCATCCTTGTTGACGAGGGCGGGCATGAGTACGCCCGGTGCGTGGATGCCCGGGAACACGGCATATTTGGCGATTTCATTGAAGCCAAAGGGGACATTTACTGATGGCGAGCTGAATTCAAAGGCGTCAATCACTCCCCTTTGCATGGCCTCATAGATTTCCCCACCGGGGAGGAAGATTACGGAGGCACCGAAGTAATCGGTGAGGACCTCTCCCCAGTCACCGGCAGTGCGGAACTTCAGACCCTTGAAGTCGGCCATTGTTTCCAGCGGTGTGTTGCTGTAGCCGAACATTTCCGCGCGCCCTATGGTCAATACGGAGAGCCCCATTACATTGTAATCCGTGAACAGCTCGTTCATTAGCTCCTCACCGTCTCCCTCAAGGTACCAGGTGATATATGCCATAGGCGTCGGACCGGCTACAATGATGTTAAACAGACCGCCCGTGGAGAACTTGTCCATGTTATAGTGCATGCCGGTCTGTGCCATCTCGATGATACCCCGGTCCAGAGCATCAAATTCTTTGGTCGCGGGTGCCACCGCGCCGCCCGGGAAGAACTCAATGACAAAATTCCCGCCGCTCATGGCTTCAACGGCCTTCGTCATACGTATTGCTGATTCACCCCAGGGATTTGTCTCCGGCAGATATGAAGCCAACCGCCAGTAAACTTCCTCGGTTGGCTGTGCCGGAGCCGGGGCTGGTGCTGGAGCAGGGGCTGGCGCTGGAGCTGGGGCAGGAGCAGGCGCAGGCGCTGGCGCCGGGGCAGGTGACGGTGCTGGGGCTGGTGCTGGAGCTGGAGCCGGGGCTGGCGCTGGTGCGGCACATCCGGCAGCTAACAAGCCGACCAACAAGATACCAGCGATAGCCAATGAAATTACTTTCCTTCTCATTTGTTCCTCCTTCTTGTACAGAATGGATCTTTAATAAAAGACCTGCCTGTTAAAAGCAATCACCCCCTTTTGCTCATTCTTATTTTATTTTCATATTATTTCTTTCGGAGAAACTCATAGTTCAATCGTAACGGTATTTTAACACACTTTGTCAAGCAATCTTCCAGTTATTGAAAATAAATTTTTATAATATGCTTTATGACCGAAATCATATACCCGTTAATATATAGCCCATAAAATGGAGAATGAACTGGCTAAACCAGGATGCTACGAGAGGAGTCATGATTGAGGTACATCTATATGGCAAACTGCGGCGTTTTACCGACAATCTGGATCCGTCGCGCGATTCTATAGTACATATCGCGACCGAAAATGGGGATTCAATTGCCGATATTATTCAGCGCATTGGCATTCCGGGTAACGAGGTCGGCACCAATATATTCCTTAACGGTGAATATTCGCCGCAGAGCAGAAAAATAAACAATGACGACCGGCTGGGCGTATTTCCCGATGATATGCAGATGATACTGGTCTGACCGTCTTTAAACGGCGCTCTGTGAAACGGCGGGAAGCCTGACGATAAATTCTGCTCCCTCTCCAGGGCTGCTGCTTGCCTCTATGGTTCCACCATGGGCCAGTACAATTTCCCTGGCGATGGCGAGGCCGAGACCAACGCCGGTCCGCATCCCGCCAGCCTGATAAAAGCGCTCAAACACATAGGGCAGCTGTTCTGGAGGTATTCCCGGCCCGCTATCTGATATTCTGACCTCGACTAAATCGGCGTGTACCCTGCGGGCGTCAATCGTCACATCGCTTTTGAGCGGGCTGTTCTTAATGGCATTGTCCAGCAGATTGTTGAAAACCTGCTCCAGCCGGTCGAAATCTCCACTGGTGGTGAGAGGAGATTCGAGGTTCATTTTCAGCGACACCCCTTTTTCCTCCGCCTGAACGGCAAAGATTTCCTGGCAGTGCTCAAGGAGTTCCTTTACGTCCACGGGCTCGCGGTTGATTTTTACCTGACCGGCCTGCATGCGAGCCAGCTCGAGCAGTTCATCAACCTGTCGCCGCATCCGCTGTGACTCGTCATCGATTATCCTAGCTGCCTTCAGCCTGGCCTCGTCATCGGCCGCCGTCCCGTCAAGCATCGCCATGGGCGAATCCCTGGATTGAAGTCAGCGGCGTTTTCAACTGGTGGGAAACATCGGCGACGAAGTTGCGCAATTGTTGCTGCGATTTCTTTACCTGCTGCGCCATTTGATTGAAACTGGCGGCAAGACCTCTCACCTCCGTCGGGCCCTGTAACGGGACTTCCTGGTCATAATGGCCTTCGGCAATTCTCCTGGCCGCTTCCGTCACGTGTTGGATTGGCCGGTATACCGAGCGGGCGAATATTATGGCGATGATGAGTGAAATGACCAGCGCCACGAGTCCCGCAATAAAGAAGGGACGAAGCAGGCTTGACCAGATGGCAGTTGCCCTGGTGCGAGCCACGGCGAGAATCAGGGTTTCAATACGTGGGGATTCAGTTGCGCTGGAGGCGCGGACAAGGGAGTAGGCGGCGTAAATAAAAGTCTGGCCATTCTCGGTGGTGAACGTTCCCTGTACTGATTCTGAAATACCATGAGGCAAGTCGCCGGGCAGTACATTGAGCGTCGGCCTGAAGCTGGTGCTTCCCGGCGATATCTGCCGGGCAATACTGCCCTCGCCGTCCACCAGTAAAATATTGACCTGGTTCTTCTCCGCCTGTTCTGCCAGATTGTCCAGGATTTCGGTTATTGATGTCTGCCGGCGCATCATGGATATGACCTGTATGGAAACGGGTCGGGCGATGGTATCCAGGCGTTCCATTGTCAGGCGGTCGCGATAGCTCTGCAGAATTACCGTAACCGACAGGGCAACCAGTCCCAGGCTGAGTATGACAACCAGGGAATAGGTGGCAAAAAGGCGCGGCGAAAATAAAGGGATGCAATAAGCCGAGATGGCTTGCCCTGAAGCGTTATAGCGTGGTAAAGCGATGCGTAGAAAAGATATAGTGCCCGGTTCTGGGAGAGTTAACTTTTTGGTGGCGATTTACGTGCTTTTGTTTTTGGAGTAGGGATATGAGGTTCCTTAATTCTGGTAAAAGTAGCGGTGATTTCCGGGTCAAACTGGGTTCCTTGATTGCGCTCTATTTCATGGCGGGCCGCGTCAGCACTCATTGACTTCCGGTAGGGGCGCTCTGAGGTCATGGCTTCGTAGGCGTCCGATATCGCCAGAATTCGGGCGCTGAGTGGTATCTTATCTTTTTGCAGTCCGTCCGGGTACCCCTTGCCGTTGAAATGCTCATGATGGTTCCGGACTGCCTCAAGAATCTCTGTGCTGTCGACTATCGGGCTCAGAATGTGCTCCCCTATTTCCGGATGGCGTTTCACCAGCGCGAATTCTGCCTCGGTCAGGCGCCCGGGCTTGTTCAATACTGATTCCTGAACCCCGATTTTGCCGATATCATGGAGCAGCCCTGCCAGTTTGAGCTTGTCGATTTGACCACGAGGCAGGTTCAGCTTTCTGGCGATGGCTGCTGAGAGGTCAGACACTCTCTGGGAATGCCCGCTGGTATAGGCGTCTTTGGCTTCAAGGGCGTACACGAGAGCGGTAATAGCGTTGAGAAACGAGGCCCGGATTTTGTTCGCCTGCTCGGCGACCTTCTCCTCCAGGTGCTGCTGATATTCCTTGTTTTCCAGCTCCAGCCTTCTTTTCTCCAGCGCCCGCGTCGCACTGATGATTATTTCATCCAGCGCAAAAGGCTTGGTGATGTAGTCATAGGCACCCTGCTTCAGGCACTGTATAGCTGTCTGCATATCAGCGGTCGCGGTGATCATGATAACGGAAATATCGGGATAGCCAGATATTATTTCGGGCAGCAGTTCAACCCCCGATTTTCCGGGCATCTTGATGTCCAGCATGACCAGATCGATGTTTTTACGGCGCAGCGCATACAGCGCCTGCCTGGCATTGGGTGCTTCATGGCACTGGTAACCTTCGTCTGTCAGCCGGTTCCTGAGGAGTCGCCTTACTGACCCCTCATCATCAACGATCAATATTCCAGTCAATTTCTCTGTCATTCTATCACCGCAAAGCTTTTTGAATTATGCTGGTAAGTTCGTTAAGTGAAAACGGTTTAAGTAATAGCGGACGGCCACTTTTTTCCAGGAATTTTTTAATATTTCCTTCTATGGCCAATCCGGTACAGAAAACGACTTTTTCTGCCAGCTGTGGGTGCGTCTCCAGCAGCCATTGATACAACTGCTGGCCGCTCATTTCCGGTATCAAAATGTCGAGTAGGCAGAGGTCATAATGGTTTCCATTGATCATTTTCTGGGCAATACGGCAATCAGCGACAGTATCCACGTCAAAGCCCTCGCTTTCAAGGGCTGCGCGACATATATTGGAAACAACCTCTTCATCCTCAACAACCAATATTTTCTTTTTACCTCCGGCAGCCTCAGCCATAATAAAACCTATGTCTATGTCACTTATTTAATGGGCAGTTCCACAATGAACGTTGCCCCTTTGCCTGGTTCACTTTCCGCGTAGACCTGGCCGCCATGTTCAGTGACTATGCCGTGGCAGATACTCAAGCCAAGCCCGGTGCCCTTGCCCACTTCTTTGGTGGTGAAGAACGGGTCAAACAGGTGTCTCAGGTGTTCCTTTTTTATTCCCGGGCCGTCATCGGCGAATGAGACCCGGGTGGTGTCTCCTTTGCGCTCCGTAGTAATGGTGAGCGTACCTCTCCCGTGTGCCTGTACCATAAAAAATTCAGCGTTGATGACGATATTGACGAAGACCTGCTGCAGACGGAAAACGTCAGCGGTGATTTCGGGCAGGTCTGGGTCAAAGCTGGTAATTACCGTGATATTGTGCACTTTTTGTTCGTAGGCGCGCAGTTCCAGAACCGATTGTATCGCTTTGGTGATGTCCATCTGATTTTTGGTTGTCTCATGCCTGCGGGCAAAAGTGAGCAGGTTTCTTACCACCTGTGCCGTGCGGTGTGCCTCCCGGTTGATGATTTTCAGGTCGTCCTTTATATCTTCAGGAATATCTTTGTTCAGCAGCAACTCGGAGAAACCGATAATCCCGGTCAGAGGGTTGTTGAGTTCGTGGGCAACGCCTGAAACCAACTCACCAATCGAAGCCAGCCTGTCGGTAACAATGAGCTGCTCCTCCATTTTCTTGCGCTCGCTTATGTCCCGGATGTACCCCACATTGGCCCGTTGGCCTTTATAACTGGAGTAAGCGTAGGTCGCTTCAACCGGAACCTCGGAGCCGTCCTTTCTGACAATGGTTTTTTCATAAAGTCCGGGGAGGACTTCACCTTCTATCCTTTTTTTGTATCTTGCCACTGCCGCCTCACGGTCTCTTGGGTGGATAAGATCAGTCATGGACATATTGTATAGCTCTGCTTTGGAGTAGCCGGTGATACGCGACCATTCGTCACTGGCGTAGATGTGCATACCGCGTCCCCGCTTATCGTCCTGCAGCATCACCACTGCCTCCCCGATTCTTTCCCCCAGTTCCAGCAGGGCGCGATAACGTTCTTCAGATTCCCGAAGGGCTTCCTCGGCTTGCTTGCGCTCGGTAATGTCGTTGATAACTGATAGCAGGCAGTCCTCACCGCCTATTTCGATTTTGTCAGCGGAAAACAGGGCATCCACTTTACGTCCTGATTTGGCGTGAAACTCAACTTCCAGGTTTTTCACTTCCTGCGTTTTTTCGAGCATTTGCAGCATTCTCATGCGCACTTCGCTACTTTTTGTTATTCCCATCTCCGCGGTGGTTCGCCCCATTAATTCCTCGCGGGAAAAGCCGAAGGTCCGCACATAGCTGTCATTCACATCCAGGTAGCGGCCTTCTGTCATGGTGACAAGGCTCATGGGATATGGATTGGAGTGGAACGCCCTGGAAAATTTGCTCTCTGATTCCCTCAGTGCCTCCTCCGCCTGTTTACGACTGGTAATGTCCCGGACTACAGACAGGATGATTGTTCGGTCGCCAAGATTGACGGTGTGAGCAGTGGTTTCCACGGGGAATATGCTGCCGTTCTGGCGCACGTGCTCAGATTCAATAACGATGGGTCCCTCTTTTTGAATTCGCCTGAGCCTGCCACTGATGGTGCTGGCTAGTTTTGGCGACACCAGCTGCTTCAGGTTCATATTGAGCATTTCCTCTTTCGAGTAGCCGCGGGTGCGGCAGGTCGCCTCATTCATGTAGATGAGATTACCATGCAGGTCGGTGGCGATGATGGAATCGGTGGCTTCATTTAAAAGTTGTGCCCTCAGCCGTAATGCCTCCTCCACCTGCTTGTGTTCGGTGATGTCAACCCAGCTGGCAAGGTAGTACCTGAATTCGCCATCAATAGTCACCGGTGCTCCCGTTATCTCCACCCAGAACCGCTCCCCGCTCTTCTTCTTGAAGAGTTCTTCTCTCGCTTTCACTCCCTGGCGGAATGCTTGCTGAAAACCCTCCTCGATTTTATCCAGTGTCTCCTCGGTCCACCAGGGGTAGGGCGCTTTCTGGCCGACAAACTCCATAAGGGAAAAACCGGTAATCGCTTCAAAGGCTGGATTGACATACCGTACAGATGAATCTGGATTGGCCACTAAGATGGGGTTGGGGGAGTGGTTTAGAATGGTAGAACTGTACTCTTCGCTCTGCCTCAGCGCTTCCTCAGCTTGCCTGTGCTTGTTTTCCCCGGCTTCCAGGTAGGCGATGCGCTGACGCAGTTCTTTCAGCTCAAGTAAAAGTTGCTTCTTTGATTTATCTTCGCTCATCCTACCGCCTCTCATCCCCGGTAGCATGTCATAAGGAGGAATAAAATGCCAATAGTCAACCTATGGTGATATAAAAAATGCTAAATGGCAATATTGATGGTGGTAATGAATCAGGCCACAACCGAAATTTACGTTCACAACATACTATTATAACAGCATGTCAAGCCCCTGTCATTTTGCCAGATGGCATATTAAGTGCACATCGGGCTAATCGAGGCTTTTGCGTACCCTGACCGTGGCGAAGATGAGAGTGAGCGCAGTCATACCGGCGAGTATCGCGGCCTCCTGCCACAGGTATTCGATGCCCACGCCCTTCACCACGATGCCGCGCAGGATACGCAGGTAATAGGTGAGGGGAATGACCGAGGCAATCCACTGCGCCACCTTGGGCATTGACTCGACGGGAAAGATGAAGCCACTGAGAAAGACGGTTGGTACCAGCACCATGAAGCTGGCCTGCATGGCCTGGAATTGATTCTGTGAAATAGTGGAAATCAAGAGACCGATGGCCAGCGAGAAAGTGAGGAACAAAGAGGACAGTGCCAGAAGCAGCAGGAAGTTGCCGCGCATCGGCATGTCGAAGATGACGATGGCGGTGGTCACCACCAGAAGCAGCTGTGTGTAGCCGATGATGATATACGGTATCAGCTTGCCCAGGATAAGCTCACCACGGCGCAACGGGGATATGTTGAGCTGCTCCATGGTGCCGCGCTCGCGCTCACGAACGATTGCCAGGGAGGTCAGGATGATGGTGATGTTCTGCATAAGTATGCCGACAAATCCCGGCAGGTAAAACACGGAGCTCTGCATGGCCGGGTTGTACCATATCCGCGGCTGAAGAGAGATGGGCAACTGCACTTCACCCAGTTGTTTTTTGTTCATAAGCTCGGTACTTTTGTTCGCCGCGATAAGGTTCGCGTTGGCCAGCGACTGAATACCGGCTCCCGGCTCCGAGCCGTCGGTGAAAAACTGCACCTGGGCGGTCTCCCCACGGTTGATATTCTTTGAGTATTCGGGTGGAATTACCAGCGCGCCCTTGGCGTCTCCTGATTCGATGCGCCTGGCGATTTCTTCATAATCGAAAGCGTAGTAGTTCACGTTGAAGAATTCCGTTTTATCAAAGCTCTCAATAAGCTCACGGCTTTCCGGCGTGTTGCTGGCGTCCCAGATCACCAGGGAGACATTTTCGATGTCGGTTCTCACCACGTAGCCCAGGATGCACATCTGTATTATCGGCAACGCGAACACCATGGCCATGGAGCGCCGGTCACGCCTGAGCTGGATGAATTCCTTAACGATGACACTGAGCATTCGCTGCCACATGTCAGTCTCCTTTCTTTACCGCCAAAGCGGAGTGATTCATTTCCTGGGCTTCCATGAGTGAGATAAACACGTCCTCCATGGAGAAAGGAATGTGTTTGATGCTGTTTGCGGCAACACCTCCGGATTCCAGATGTCGTTTAATTTCCGGGGCGGCGGTGCTGGCGCGGTCAACGATGACGTGTATGGCGCTGCCGAAAAGGCTTACCTGACGATAGCGAGCATCTGCCGAAAGCACTGCCAGCGAACGGGCATAGTCCGGAGTAATTATCTCAAGCAGTTCGCCTTTTACCGGCTCGGTCTTGAGCTGGTGCGGGCTGCCGAGGGCGATGAGTTTACCCTGATACATCAGGCCCAGCCGGTGACAGTGCTCGGCTTCGTCCATATAGTGGGTGGTTATGAATATGGTCGTGCCGCGTGCGGATAGTTCCTGAATCAGCTCCCAGAACGCGCGCCGTGACAGCGGGTCGACGCCGGAAGTCGGCTCATCCAGGAAGACCACCTCGGGGCCGTGGATGATGGTGCAGCCCAGGGCCAGGCGCTGCTTCCAGCCGCCGGCAAGCTCACTGGCCAGGGTTTTCTCTTTGCCGCGCAGGCCGGCCATCTTCAGCACCCATGCTTTCCTTTCTTCAAGCGCTTCTGCCGACAATGAATAGAGGTTACCGTAAAAAGTGATGTTCTCCTCCACGGTGAGGTCGTTGAAGAGGGAGAACTTCTGCGACATATAGCCTATTCTCGATTGTACAAAGTCCGCCATTTTCGACATGTCTTCACCCATGACGCTGGCGTTTCCCGCTGTCGGTTTCAGCAGGCCGGTAATCATGCGGATGGTGGTGGTCTTTCCCGAGCCATTGGGCCCGAGAAGGCCGAAGATTTCGCCGCGCGCGATGTTAAAGCTCACGCGGTCGACGGCGGTGAAGTCGCCGAATTTCTTGCTGAGGTCAGTTACCTCGATGGCGGTTTTATACTGCCTGTCCCCCTTTACCAAAGAGGCTACCGAATTTTCGGCGGCACTCAAGCTTTTTGGCCTTTCTTCCAGCCCGGCAAGCCGGGTGACAAAGACGTCTTCAAGCCCTGCGGAAATAGGCCGCAGGGCCATAACCGCTATTGAGTGTTCTTTCAGCAAACGGTTGATTTCAGCACGGCTTTCCTCGGCCCGGTCAACCATGACATGGACAGTATCGCCAAATACCTGCGCCGTTTGCACAAATGATGCCTGCGTTAAAACGGTTACGGCCTCGTTGACCTGGCGGGTCCTGATTTCCAGCAGCTCGCCGGAAAGCTGCGCTTTAAGATTCTGCGGCGTGTCGCAGGCGATAATCTGGCCTCTATGCATGAAGGCGATGCGGTTGAAACGTTCCGCCTCATCCAGGTATGGAGTTGATACCAGCACGGTAATGTCTCTGGCCAGGAAATCGGCAATAATGCCCCAGAAGTCGCGCCGCGAGACCGGGTCAACACCGGTGGTGGGCTCGTCCAGGAAAACGACCTCGGGTTCGTGGATCAGGCTGCAGGCCAGCGCCAGCTTCTTCTGCATGCCGCCGGAAAGATGCTCGGCGAGCCTTTTTCGGAACGGTTCCAGGCGGCAGAATTGAAGCAGCTCCTTCATCCGTTTTTCCATCGCCTCGCGTGGTAAATTGCGTAGCCTGGCAAAGAAGGACAGGTTTTCCTCTACCGTCAGGGTGGGGTACAGGTTGAAGCGTTCCGCAACATAGCCGATTTTCTCCTTGATGTTACCTGCCTGTTTCACTGTGTCCATGCCGAGAACTCTGGCTTCACCGGCAGAGGGCAGCACCAGGGTGCACAGCATACGGATGGTCGTTGATTTGCCGGCACCATCGGCACCCACCAGGCCGAACATCTCCCCGCGTTCGATGCGCAGGTCCAGACCGTTTACGGCGAGGACGTCATCGTATTTCTTCTGAAGCCCGCTGGCTTCAATAGCCGGGGTATTCACAATTATTTACCTTCAACGCCGGTCAGTATTCGTGCGTCCGCGGGCATGCCCGGCTTCAGCTTCTGCTCCGGGTTGGCCAGGCTGATTTTAACGGCAAAGACCATTTTTTCCCGCTCATCTTTCAACTGGATATTCTTGGGGGTAAACAGCGCATTCGGTGCTATGTAGACAATGGCGCCGGAGAAATACTCGTCAGGATATGAGTCAACTGACACCTGTACTTCCTGTCCCAGCTTGACCAGGCCAATGGCGCGTTCCGGAATATAAGCGGTCAGCGTGACTTCGTCCAGTTCGGTCACGGATAGTATCGGGAGTCCCGGCTGGGCGATTTCGCCTGGTTCCGCGTGGCGCGAAGCGACCACACCGGATATGGGCGAGGTCACGGTGAGCTTGTCAATCTGCACATTGATTACATTGAGCGAGGCCTCAGCCTGCTCGACCTGTAGCCCGGCAGCCTCCGCGGCAACCACCGACGCCTCATAGGCATTATGGGCGTTATCCACGGCGGCGTTGAGCGCCTGAGGGTTGTCCCTGATGGCCAGCAGGTTCTGCAGCGCTTTCTGCGCCGTGGCTGCGCGAAGCTCTGTAGCGGGTAAGCTCCAGAGCTTTTCCAGCTCTTTCTGATATGCCAAAGACAATTCTGCCATACCCAGCTCACCTTCCGCGGGATAGATTTCCTTCCTCATCGTATATATGCTGAACCAGTCGAGGCTTTTCAAGATTTCCAGATTCTCGAGGACCTTTTCTGCGGTATCGTACCGAATCTCAGCCAGTGGCACCCTTAAGTCGCTTTCAATCTCTTTTTCCCGCAGCAGGTTCAGTTCCGCTATTTCCAGTTCTCCCCGGGCGGCGATGATTCTGGTCTCCAGTTCCAGCGGGTTGCTCTGGACATCAAGCGCGTTCTCCCATGCCTTTTTCGCGCCGTCCCTGGCGATAAGGGCCTGTTCCAGACCGGCGCGGGCCAGGTTAACGTTGGCTTCGGCCTGCCTTTTCTGAGCCATGAGCAGCGCATCGTCCAGTCTTATCAGGGTGGTGCCGGCCGTGATGTGGTCGCCTTCATCGGCCGAAATTTCGGCAATGCGGCCGCCGGTCTCGGCGGCTATAGTGACGTCTCTGGCCTCGATAAACCCTGAAGTGAGGATGGTTCCGGACTGGTCCGATGATGAGTGCCCGAACGACCACCAGAGCACGGCGCCAATCACTACAACCAAGAGCGCTATAGCCAACAGCCTTATCTTTTTCCGTTTCATTTCGCCCTCCATTTTGTAAAATTAATGTAATGAAATTATATATTTATTACAATATTATTTCACGGCGGATTGAATGGCTGAAACAGGGCGGTGGCCTGACAGCAATACAGGGTCAGGGATTACCCGCGATTTAACACACCTTCTGCCTGCAAACGGGAGATATCCGCATCGGAATAGCCGAGAAGGTTCTTCAAGATTTCCCCGGTGTGTTCACCCAGCAGAGGCGCCGGTGCGTAAACCTGCCCCGGTGTCTCCGAAAGGTGAATCGGTGAGCCGGCGATTTTTATCCTGCCCATTTGCGGCTGCTCTATTTCTGCCAGCATTTTCCGGTGATTGATACAGGGGTCTTCACAGACCTGCTTGATGTTGTTTATCGGGGAGTGGGGAATGGACTCCCTTTCCAGAATTCTGCTCCAGGCACGGGTGGTTCTCTTCACCATCTCCTTTTCGATGATTTCCATCAGCGTTTTTCGGTTGCGGGAGCGGAGTGAATTGGTCTTATATTCGGGCTGTTGGCTTAAGTCCTCCCGACCAATCGTGGTACAGAACCGTTCCCAGATGATATCATTGCCGATGGCGATGACCATCCAGCCGTCCCTGGTGGGGATGGTTTGAAAGGGAGCGATGCTCGGGTGAGCGGAGCCGAGCGGCTTCGGTATACGGTGGCCAGTTGTGTACTGGACTACGGCGTTTTCCAGAACCGAGAGCAGACCATCCACCATTGAGCCATCGTAGTACTGGCCCCGGCCGGTTTTTTGGCGGTGCATCAGGGCGGCCAGGATGCCAATGGCTGCCTGGTGGCCGGCGAAAATGTCGCCTATCGAGGCGCCAGCCCGGCACGGGGCGCCGTCTTCAGGGCCGGTGATGCTCATGAACCCGCTGTACGCCTGCGCGATAATGTCATAGGCCGGGCGGGAACCATACTCTGGCGGCGTATCCCGGCCGAAACCTGATATGGAGGCATAGATGATGGCCGGGTTTATTTTTTGAATTTCTGCCCAGTCGAACCCCAGCTCAGGCATGGTGGTCGGACGATAATTTTCAATGATAACGTCTGAAATTTTAATCAGCTCACGGAGAATCTGCTTGCCCTTCTCGTGCTTGAGGTTCAATACGACGCTTTTTTTATTTCGGTTCAGGCTGACGAAATAGGCGCTGCGGTTTTTATCCGCCTCACCGGCGAAGGGGCCAAATTCCCGGGCATCGTCGCCATGTGGTGGCTCAATGTGGAGCACCTCGGCACCAAGGTCGGCCAGTATCATGGTAGCAACCGGTCCGGCCAGAACGTGCGTCAGGTCAACGATGCGTATACCTTCCAGGGCTCTCACCATGGCGCAGTCTCCTTGGCTCTATTTTCTTACCGCCTGTTCTTCATCACCGGCTGGAAAAACCGGTCAATATCAAGAGGTCGGTATCAGTTTAACTTCTCATAGTGAAAAATTCAAAAGTGTCCTTGACAGGCAGTTTACAGGGCACTTAATATGAAAATGATGATGGTGCACCGTGTTTGACCTTGAAAACATGGATTGACCCGCAGGAGAGGCAATGTTACAGTTTCACTGGTGTGGGGGTCAGGCACGGCCCAGAGAACTGGGCAGAAGGGAGTTTCTAAAGGAGCTGGCCTTACTGGGCGGACTGATGCTGGCAGCATCGGTTCTCCCGGCCTGTTTAAGAAAAGAAGAGTCGATTAATGAAGCAACCGCGCCGGCGGCAACGGAGGATTCGAGCATGGCTGGTAAAACTCAGATAACAAAGATAAGTCTGGTGCGCACTCGTGACCGCGCCGAGGGGGTGCGGAAAGCGATTGACTTGCTCGGGGCCAATCCGGTGAAGGGCAGGGCGGTAACTTTAAAACCGAACTTCAATACCGCCGACCCCGCTCCCGGCTCAACGCACAATGATACCCTGCGCTCGCTGGTACTGAGCCTGCAGGAAATGGGGGCCAGCAGTATAACCTTGGCCGAGCGCAGCGGCCCACCAAATACCCGTGATGTAATGGAGAGCAAGGGCATATTCCCGCTGGCTAAGGAACTGGGCATTGAGGTGGTCAACCTTCAGGAGCTGGGACCGGAGGGATGGGTTCACGTTAAACCGGATGACAGCCACTGGCAGAACGGCTTTCACTTTGCCCGCGTCTATCTGGAGGCGGAAACAATTGTCCAGACCTGCTGTCTCAAAACGCATGGCTACGGCGGCCACTTTACCCTGTCGCTGAAAAACGCCGTGGGGATGGTGCCCCGGACCGGGTATCCCTATATGAGTGAAATGCACAGCTCACGCTACCAGCGGCAGATGATAGCCGAAATGAACACCGCATATAACCCGGACCTCATCGTGCTGGACGGGGTGGAGGCTTTCGTCGATGGAGGGCCGGACAAGGGTAAACGGGTGAACGCCGAGGTGATACTCGCCGGCACCGACCGCGTGGCCATAGACGCGGTGGGAGTGGCTGTCC
The DNA here is from genome assembly GCA_016783105.1 of Dehalococcoidales bacterium. The sequence goes on from JADHXF010000003.1 coordinate 26,364, forward strand.
TGAGGTTATTTGGCACCACGCCGGAGGTCAGCAGGGGCCCAATCTTCGGTCAGGAGCAGATTGCCCGGGCGGTGGAGCTGGGGTTGGGCGTAAGCTCCCCTGAGCAAATACAGCTGGTAGCTGATGGCCCTGAGAGCGAAAAATTTGCCGGCAAAGTCCGGGAGATATTGCTCAAGGGTTAGCCGTGACTCCTGGCTCATTTCTATTCTGTTTTCTATGTAGCCGTAGCGACTTGAAAGACGCCCCTGTTCGCGATATTTTTCAGAAACCGGGGTCCCTCAGATATAGCTGCGTCGGGTCAGTGTGGCGCAGGGTTTCCACCTTGGTCATGGTGCCGGAAGCGATGTCCAGTACTAACTGCAGGAGTTTCCCGCCGGCCTCTTCAATCGTGTCTTTTCCCTCGATAACTGTGCCGGAGTAAAAGTCAAGGCTGGTCGGTGCCATGGCCAGCGTCTTGGGATTGGCCGTTGTCCACATGAGCGGCGCGACGACTGCGGTGGAAGTATACAGCAGGTCATTGCCCGTGAAGCCACCGCCTCCCAGCTGAAAGATGACCAGCTGTGCCCCGGAGGCAGCGTAACCGGCGAAGATGGAACCCATGCTCATCCAGTTGTCCACGAAGTACAGTCCCTTACCGGCTGGCCTCTCTCCGTACTTGAGCACAGCCTGTACCGGTGCCGACCCTGACTTGTGGATGGCGCCCAGCGACTTCTCTTCCAGTGAAGATATACCTCCGGCGATATTGGAAGGCACCGGGTTAACGGTGCGAATGTCATCACCGGTTGCTTTGGCGGCGGTTTCTATCCTGGCCGCCGCCTCGAGGATTTTCCTGGATACTTCCTCATTGATGCCGCGTTGGCACAGGATGTGTTCCGCGCCAATAATCTCGGTGGTCTCGCCGAAGAACGCGGTGCCACCGGCGGCGACGATGCGGTCGAAGAGGTTGCCAATGACGGGGTTGCCGGCGATGCCGGAGGTCGTATCCGAGGCACCGCATTTAACCCCTAAGGCCAGGTGGCTCAAATCGAAAGGCTGCCGCCTGATACGCGAGGCTTCGAGCACCATCTCCCGTGCCAGCGGCACTCCTTTCTCCAGAGCTCCGAGCGTGCCCCCTTCCTTTATCACATCGAGTATCTCCACGCGCTTCCCGGACTTGGCAATCTCCCTGGCAAGGCGGGCGGTATTGAGTTCCGGATATCCCACACCCGGGTTTACCGTATGGATAATAACCGAAGCCACATTTGGATTCCGGGCCAGTCCGATAAGAGTGCGCGCGATGGTCTCGCGGTCAAGGCTGGTACGACCGCTTCCCGTATCCGCGGTAAGTATGGTTTTCGTGCCGTCAACGAAATCACAGATTTTGGCGGCCAGAAATCCCCCCGGGATTACCAGCACGTGATTGCGAATCCCGGCCGAGCCGTCCGGTCTTGCGTATCCTGTAAAATTCATCTGACGCCTCCTTTCATTAAATCTCCCCGGCCACGCCCGCCTTCCAGATTGTGGATGTGGACCATTTCCCCCTGCTTGATGTCGCACGAGGCGATGCCGATGGTTTCGCCGTACTTGGTGATGGTGGCACCTTTGGTGATATCCTTCACGGCGATTTTGAAACCGAAGGGTATGTTTTCTCTGGCGTTTACGGTACTGGTTCCCTTGCCGAGACGAATCAGCACCTCAGCACCAGACGCTACATCCTCAAGTAGCGTGGCAACGTTGTCCTTTTCCGAAAGCATCAGTGCTCCTCTTGCTGTCATTTAACTCCTCCTTTTTAAACTCCAGATTCTGATTCACGGGTCATTTTTATTCGGGAAATATTGAAGATTAGCAGTATGGCAACAACCGCCAGTCCGGAATAGGTTAACCAGATGCCCTGGTAGCTTCCCCAGGTATCGTAGACCCACCCCGCCAGCCATGGGCCAGCGATGCCACCCAGCGCATTGATACCGACGATAAAACCAAAAATGCTGCCAAAGTTCGACCGACCGAAATACTCAGATACCAGGGACGGTCTTACCGTGGTACTGCCACCATAGCCGGTGCCGAAAAGAAAGAGGAAGGGAATGAGCAGCCAGAAACCAGCGTTCGGGGCGTAGGCAAGGCATAGCAGACCAAAGGTAACCATCCCGAATGTTCCGGCAATCACGCGCCGACGGTCGCGTTTGTCCGCCAGCCAGCCAAAACCGAGACGGCCGCCAATGCTCATTATCGGTATCGCCATAGCCACCAGGCCGGCCCTTGTCCTGGCAATACCAATACTGCTCAGGTACGGCATAATGTGAGTGATGATGCTGCTTATAATTGTCACATGCACCATGTAGGTCGCCGCAATGCGCCAGAAAGTGATACTCTTAAGCGCCTGTGTTAGCCCGATTTTTAATTCAGTGGGCGGACTGGTCGTAATTCCGGCGGTTGATGGTGCCGGAGCCGCTTTAAGGCCATCGAGCTGATAACCGTACTGCTCTGGCCGGTGCCGGAATATTAAGGAGAGTGGAGTGACTACTATCAGCATACCAGCTGCCAGAATGGCCATTGTCATCCGCCAGTCATAAATTTCAAGGAGTTTCACTATTAAGGGCACGAGCAAACCGGCGAGACCAAAACCAGAATTAGCAATCCCGCTGGCGATGCTTACCCTCAAGCGGAACCAGTTGGCAATGGCGGTCATCAACACCGTGAGCGTGGTGGCGCTCACGCCGACGGCGATAAGAGCGAAAGCGCCGTAAAACATAGCCAGAGACGTGGTTTGGCTGAGCAGGAACAGCCCTACGGCCGTAATTACTGCCCCGCTGAAAATAAGTCGCCGCGGGCCGAAGCGGTCCGTAAGTATGCCGGTAAGCGGGGCAAAAAGGCCAAGCTCAAGGCCGCGAAGGGAAGCCGCCAGGGAGATTTGAGCATAGCTCCAGCCCATGTCATTGGCGATTGGTTCAAAGATGGCGGTAAACCCGTAGAAGACGACGCCACCGGCGTACATCGCGATGAGTACGGAGGCCCCGACTATCCACCACCCGTAATATATTCTGGAGGGTTTCCAGTTAAAAAGCATGGCCGAATAATTGTATTACCAAATTTCTACTCCGCGCGCTGAAAATGCGTCATGTCTAGGCCGGTAACACAGTCAAGCACCGCCGGTATACCCCGTTCATTGGCTTTTATGGCCTCTTCAAGAGCTGGTCTTATCTCGGATGTTTTCTCAATTCTCCGGCCGAAGCACTGGCAGGCCTCCGCCCATTTGACGAAATCAGGCTGCACCTGGAAAGTACTGGTATTCCAGCCTGCCGCGGTCATCTGGTGGTGCTTTACCCAGCCAAGTGCGGAGTTGTTTAAAACCAGCCATGTGCACCCTGCCCTGTATTGCGCTGCCGTCGGTAGCTCTTTCATGTACATCTGGAAGGCACCGTCGCCGGTGACGCAAACCACTTTTTTCTCCGGCTTGGCCAGCTTGGCAGCGATGGCACCGACAACCCCCATGCCCATGCACGTCTGTTCGGCAACCGGCACGCACTCTGAGCCGTCCTGCACCTTGAAATACGGGCAGCAGTACGACCAGCAGTCCTGCGAGCCGTTTTCGCTGGCCAGAATGGTGTTCTGGCCAAAGACACGGCTCAGTTCATGCACCGCTCTCTTGGCCGGTATCGGTGTTTCCTCTACCATACATTCCGCCTCCACCTCTTTCTCAAACTCCTCTTTTGCTTTCAATATCTCCTTTACCCTGGGTAATTCACGGAAGTCTCCAACTGTCCGACTTTCACCCTTTATAGCGTCAGTAAGCTGCCTCAAGACAAGTTTGGCATCGCCGACGATGCCAGCATCCGGTATCCAGTTTTTGCCTATCTCGGATGGGGAAATGTCAATCTGAATGAATCTGGCTCCCTCGGGAAAATCACGCCACTGGTGTGTGCTGTAGCTTTCATTCCTGGTGCCGACGGTGAATACCAGGTCAGCGCCTGAATAGACTTCTTTCCCGACCCTGGTGCGGTAGTAACCGCACACGCCAAGGGCCAGCGGGTGGGTTTCTGGCAGAATTCCTCTCCCTCCCGGTGTGGTCAGAAACGGCATGCCAAGCGACTCGATAAACTGTTTAAACTCCTCGGCGGCTCCTGCCTGTACGGTTCCGTTTCCGGAAACCGCCACCGGCCGTTTCGCCTTCATCAGCAGTTTTACCGCTTCATCTATCAGCGCAGGGTCACCGCCCATGCGAATTCTCTTTGAAGGCACGTACCGGGGTGTGCCGACATCGTGCAGTTCCCAGCGGGTCTTCCCGCTCACATCGTAAGGCAGCTCCAGGAAGACCGGCCCCGGCTGCCCGTTGGTGGCTATGGAAAAAGCCCGGCGCACAAACCACGGAATCCTGTCAGTATACGGGATTCGGGCGCTCCACTTGGTTATAGGCTTCATCATGGCTATCTGGTCTGATTCCTGGAACTCACCCATCCCGTACGTCTTCTGTGAGCCGGCGGCGTTGATTATCACGACTGGGGAACACCCTGAGTATGCTTCCAGCACGCCTGGAAGTAAATTTGCCGTCCCCGGTCCAACGCTGGCGGTGCACACGCCTGGCTTACCGCTCACCCTGGCATAGGCCATGGCCATAAAAGGCGCGGAACCTTCGTACCGCAGGTTTACATTGGTTATACCATCAATTTTGTCGGCATACAGCTGCAAACTGGAATCGCCAATACCGAAGATAAAGTCGATTCCCTCAGCCTTGAGCATATTGACGATTGCTTCCCATGCGTTCATCTCTCAACATCTCCTTTAACAGCGTTACCGTAGATTTACCGCGAATTGAAATGATTTCAGCATATTTATACCATAATCCGGCATGAGATGGCGAGCGAGAACCGGCCGGTATACGGTAACGGTCTCAACTCATCGGAAGGAAAATAATCGTGGACTTCGCTTCGGACAGGGGTTATACGGTAACCGTGAAGGTGCCGGTCTAGTTTGTCTTCTTTCCTGATGAACCGGAACTGCTGTCCGGCCGTGCGTTTTTCAGTGTCCAGTCAACGATTTCGGCAATTGTGGTTCCCGGCAGAAACACGTGCTTGATGCCGGCTTTCTTTAATCTGGGGATGTCTTCCTCGGGAATGATGCCGCCGCCAATTACGGTGATGTCGCCGGCACCGCCGGCTCTCAATTGCCTGACCACTTCGGAAAACAGGTGCAGGTGCGCCCCGGAAAGGCAGCTCAGGCCAACCAGGTCAACGTCCTCCTGAATCGCCGCATTGACGATTTGCTCCGGAGTCTGGTGCACTCCGGTATAGATGACTTCAAAGCCCGCATCACGTAAACCCCGGGCAATAATCCTGGCGCCGCGGTCATGGCCGTCAAGGCCAGGCTTGGCTACCAGCACCCTCAGTTTTCTTTCTTTCCTCATGGTTATCCCCAAATCAGAAGAACCCGGGGTCGCGGTACTCGCCGAAGGCCTCGCGGTAAACGTCACAGATTTCCTGCTCGGTGGCATAGGCCCTGACCGCCTCAATGACACAGGGCATGACGTTTTTATCGCTCTGGCAGGCGGCACGGAGGTCGTTGAGCGTTTGTGCTAACGTCCGGCTGTCCCGGCTTCTCTTGACTTCTTTTAGTCTTTTGACCTGTTCTGCTTCTACCTTTTCGTCAATCTTCAGTATCTCGATGGGCGTTTCTTCTTCAGCCAGGTACCTGTTTATCCCCACGACTATCTTTTCCTGATTATCCACCTGCTGTTTGAACCTGTAGGCGGCGTTGGCGATCTCCCGCTGCGGAAAGCCCCGGTCAATTGCCGCCAGCATGCCGCCCATATCATCAATCTGTTTGATGTATTTCCAGGCCTCGTCTTCTATCCGGCTGGTCAGCGCCTCCATATAGTAGGAGCCAGCCAGGGGGTCGATGGTGTTGACCACGCCGGTCTCCTCGGCCAGTATCTGCTGGGTGCGGAGGGCAATGGTGGCGGCGAATTCCGTGGGCAGGGCGAACTCCTCGTCGAAGGAATTGGTGTGCAGCGACTGGGTTCCACCCAGGACAGCCGCCAGCGCCTCGGTGGCGGTGCGGACGATGTTGTTGTGCGGCTGCTGGTGCGTCAGCGAGCAGCCGGCCGTCTGTGTATGAAATCTTAGCCACCAGGAGCGGGGGTTTTTCGCCTGAAAGCGCTCCCTCATGATTTTAGCCCACATGCGCCGTGCCGCCCGGAACTTGGCGATTTCTTCGAAAAAGTCCATGTGGGAGTCAAAGAAGAAGGATAGTCTCGGTGCGAAGGTGTCAACGTCCAGTTTCTTGCGCTCGATGACGTCCTGGACATAGGTGATGCCATCGGCCAGGGTGAAGGCTAATTCCTGCACGGCGGTGGCGCCGGCCTCGCGGATATGGTAGCCGCTGATGCTGATGGTGTTCCATCGGGGCACATGTTTGGTACCGAATTCAATGGTGTCGCTGATGAGCCTGATGGAAGGTTCCGGCGGGCACATAAACGTCTTCTGAGCGATGAACTCCTTGAGCATGTCGTTCTGAATGGTACCTCCCACCTTATCCCAGCCGACTCCCTGCTTCTCGGCGGCCACAAGGTACATTGCCCATAGCACGCTGGCGGGAGGATTGATGGTCATGGAGGTGGTCACTTTGTCCAGGGGAATGTTCCTGGTCAGGGTTTCAAAGTCGGCCAGGGTATCGATGGCGACCCCGCACCTGCCGACCTCGGCTCTGGCCTTGGGGGAGTCGGAATCATAGCCCATCAGGGTGGGGAAGTCAAAGGCGGTGCTCAGGCCGGTCTCACCCTCCTTGAGAAGCTGGTGCCACCTGTGATTGGTGTCCGCGGCGGTGCCGAGTCCGGAGAACATGCGTAATGTCCAGACCTGCCCACGGTAGCCGGTAGCCTGGCAACCGCGGGTAAACGGGAAAAAGCCGGGATAGCCAATGTCACGGTTGAAATCAAGGTCACGAATATCTGCCGGGGTGTATATCGGATTTACCAGGAGGTCGGAAATGGTGGAGAGCCGTTTTTTTGCCGCCAGGTCAGGAGCTAACTTGATAACCTCAGCCTCCCATTCTTTAAGTCCCTGGCGAACGTCAGTCAGTGTCCGCTCATCGAACATGGTTATCCTCCACTCTTCAGGCCTGACGGGCGGCCTGCGTATTCTGTTGCGTCCAGCTATAGCCTTTATCGAGCGACCTTTTATTTATTTCCAGGCGCTCCGGGTTTTTAGCCAGCGTATCCTCCATTATTTTGTTAACGCTGCTTACCGAAACGACGGCGCGGCAGGCAAGCAGTGCGCCAAGGGCAATAAGATTACTGCCCCCACTGTCCCCTAACTCAGTCGCAAGGTCATTTGCCGGAACATAGACGACGTCCATGTCTTCCCGGGTTATCTTTTCTGGAACGAGCGACTGATTGACCACGAGCAATCCTCCCGGCCTGGTGGTCTGTTCGAATCTGGTAAGGGAAGCCGAGTTCATGGCCACGGCGATGGTGGGCCGGGAAATGAACAGGGCGCCGATGCGTTCATCGGAGATGGTGACGTTGCACCAGACGGTGCCGCCCCTTTTCTCCGCCCCGTACGAGGGCATGTACACCACTTCACGCTCTTCTCTGAAGGCAGACTCGGTGAGCAGCCGCCCGAGGAACAGCACCCCCTGCCCGCCAAAGCCACCTATGGCGATTTCCTCATGCATGGTGGTCCTCTTTTTTCAGCGCCGCCACGGCGTCAATCACCTTATATTCACCCAGCGGATAATAGGGAAGCATGTTTTCCGCCAGCCATTCCAGGGCTTTTACCGGCTCTAACCGCCAGTTGGTCGGGCAGGGAGACAGCACCTCGACCAGTGACATTCCCAGGCCGGCAAGCTGAGTACGGAAAGCGAGCTTTATCGCCTGCTTGGCCTTCCTGACCGCGGCCGGACTATGCACGGCAACCCGGGAGATATAGGCGGTGCCTTCCAGAGCCGATAACATCTCGCAGACACGGATGGGATAGCCGGCAAGAGATGGCTTTCGCCCGGCCGGTGTTGAAGTCGAATACATGCCGGTGAGTGTGGTGGGGGCCATCTGCCCCCCGGTCATACCGTAGATGGCGTTGTTGACGAAGATGGTGGTGATATTTTCGCCGCGGGCGCAGGCATGCACTATCTCGGCGGTGCCGATGGCCGCCAGGTCGCCGTCGCCCTGGTAGGTGAAGGGGATTAGATGGGGGTGGCACCTTTTAATGGCGGTGGCCACGGCGGGAGCGCGTCCGTGGGCTGACTCCAGGCCGTCGAAGTTGAAATATTCGTAGGAATTGACCGAACAGCCAATGGAGGCCACGCAAATCGCTCTCTCCCTGATTTTCAGCTCATCGATTACCTCGGCGACAAGACGGAGGGCAATACCGTGACCGCAGCCGGGGCAGAAATGGAAAGGGTGTTCCTCCAGCGCTTCCGGCTTCTGATACAGTATCGTTTCCAGTTCGTTATATTCCAACTTTGCCATTTCCACCACCAGTTGGCTATTTAACTATTTTCTCTATGGCTGCCAGTATCTCATCGGCGGACATGGGCACACCGCCAAACCGGTTGACCAGCTCAACCTGCGCATCCGCTCCCAGGGACAGCCTGACATCTTCAATGAGCTGGCCGAAGCTCAGCTCGGCCACCAGGAAACGTTTGACTTTCCGTGATAAATCGGACAGGGGTTTGGTTGGGAAGGGGAAAAGGGTGATGGGGCGGAATATGCCGACTTTAAGGCCTTCCTCGCGGGCCATTTGCATGGCCGTCATCGCCGAGCGAAAAGCGCTACCGTAGGCGACGATAACCAGAGCCGCGTCATCCAGGTTGATGCTTTCAAAGCGGACTTCGTCCTGCTTTATCCTTTCCAGCTTCTGGCGAATGAGCTCGATGCGGGGCTGGTCATTGATCGGCTCCATGGCAAAGGAGTTTATTATATTCTTGGCCCGCCCCACGGCTCCGGTGATGGCCCATGGTTTTTCCGGCAGCTTCGTGACCGGCGCGCGCATGGTTACCGGCTCTATGGCCTGGCCGAGGAAGCCGTCCGGCAGCACTATCGTCGGGTTGCGGTACTTGTCCGCCAGTTCGAAAGCCAGCATGGTGAAGTCCATCATTTCCTGCACTGTGGCTGGCGCCAGAACGATAACACGGTAGTCGCCGTGACCCCCACCCTTGGTGGCCTGAAAATAATCACCCTGGGCTCCACCGATGTTGCCCAGGCCCGGCCCACCGCGCATCACATTGACAATGACGGCGGGGAGATTGGCTCCGGCCAGATAGGAAATACCTTCCTGCTCCAGGCTGAAGCCGGGGCTGGAGGTGGAGGTCATGGCGCGGCAGCCCGAGGCGGCTGCCCCGTGGACCATGTTGATTGCGGCTAATTCGCTCTCCGTCTGGACGAATACCCGGCCTTCCTCCAACATGCGTTTGGACATGTGCTCGAGGATTTCGTTCTGGGGGGTAATCGGGTAGCCGAAGTAGGCGTGGCAGCCGGCCGAAATAGCACCTTCCGCGATGGCGATATTACCTGCCATCAGCGTTTTTTCAAACACTGGAAGCCCCCAAAGCTAAAGCAGTCATACGGCAACCTTATTTTGGACCTTATTGAGACGATGTACGGTGATGGCGACGTCCGGGCACATCAGGGCGCAGATGCCGCAGCCGGTGCAATCGCGGGTTTTCTTTTCATTGACCTCGGCCGGCGTATACCCCATGCGGTTTATCTGGGAGGCTGGTTTCAAAACTTCCTTGGGACAGAAGGCAACGCAGAGGTGGCAACCTTTGCACTTTTCGGAATCAATGACGACGTAGTTCGATTTCCGTTGCGTTGCTGTGGCCATATTTCCGGCCCCTTTCACCGGCCAGGGGAAATTTTCTACTCTACAATTATCAACCCTGTGCTTCTTTTGGTCAAGGGTTAAAACCTGGCGGAAAAAGGCAAAACTCACCTGATTTTTGTCTGATTTAGACGTAGTAAATTATAATTATGCCAAATTACAGCCGAGCGGGAAGTAAAGTCGTTTAAAAACAGCGAGCCATCAACTTTTTATTTTTAAGATTAATATGAATTGACAGGGAAGATGTCTCGTGCCATACTATTGTCTGCCATGGACGACCTGGACTTTCGTCTGATTGCGGAGCTGACCAAGGATGCCCGGCAGAGCAGCGCCGAGCTATCCCGTAAGCTGAACGTGAACGAGACGACGGTTAGACGGCGGATTCAGCATCTGGAGGAACAGGGCATAGTCACCTTCACCGCCATCCTGAACCCGTCCAAGCTGGGCTATAACATCATCGCCATCATCGCCCTTGAGGTGGAGCTGGGGAAAATCGATAGGGTTTCCGAATCGCTGGCGAATTGTCCGAACGTGCGCTACGTATCGCTCTGCACCGGCAACCATGATTTATTTATCGGCGCGTGGTTCCACTCGTCCGGCGAGCTGACTAAATTCGTCAAGGACTACCTGGCCGGTGTGCCGGGAATCAGGAAAAGCGAGACCTTCGTCATCCTGGACGTGAAGAAGGATGAGGTGGGCTGGCTGAGGAGCCTGGAGCAGCCAGGCTCCTCGCAATAACCGGGCAGCTACCCCTGAAAGCCCACCCAGGACAACTATTTCGGCCAGGGGTGCCTGGCGATTTCCTTCTCGTTGAGTTCTATCCCGAGCCCCGGCTTTTTCGGCAGGTAGAGGTAGCCATCCCTGATATCCGGCAGTTCGGTGGTGATATCATCGCGCCAGGGCACGCTGTCCACGTCCGTCTCCATAATCTTGAAGTTGGGTATGGAGGCGCAGAAATGAGCGTTCATAAACGTGGAAAGGTGGCTGTAGTAGTTGTGGGGTGCCGTTACCGTCTCATACATATCGGCCAGGGCAGCAATGCGGCGCGATTCGATGTAGCCGTTCCAGGGCAGGTCAATCATACAGATGTCCAAGGCGTGCTTTTCCAGAAAGGGAGCAAAACCTTTCATATTATACAGGCTTTCCCCGGAGCAGATGGGCACTTTAGTTGACTCTTTGACCTGGAGGAGCGCCGCCGGGTCGTAAATGTCCATCTCCAGCCACATCAGGTTATATGGCTCCACAGTCCTGGCGATTTGAATGAAGCCGTCCGTTTTGAAGTTGAAATTCAGGTCGAGGCAGAGGTCGATGTCATCCCCCACCGCTTTGCGGAAGGTGCTCATTAGCCGGTCAATGGTTTTCAGTATACCGGGGTCAATATTCTGTGCCATAGACCACAGCATACGGGGTGGCTCTCCGGGTGTGAGGATGTTTGTTTTCAGCGCGGTATAGCCGCTGGCTGCCACCTCTTCGCCCAGAGCGGGGCGATATCATCATACGTTTTCAATGCTGGTTTATCGGGGTACAGCTCGGGGTTGCGGGTACGGTAGGTGCCGCAGTGCGACCAGTAAACCCGTATCTTATCGTGGACCGGGCCACCGAATAGCTCATAGAGCGGGACGTTAAGCGCCTTGGCCTTGATGTCCCAGAGAGCGATTTCAATTCCGGCGATGGCTTTCTGGGCGATGCCTCCGGGATTATGCTGGAGGCGGTGGCCCATCTCGCGGTAGAGCTTCTCCACGGCCCGCGGGTCCTTGCCGATGAGGCGTGATTCCAGGTCCCTGACGCAGCCGCCGACGCCAAAGGCGGAGCTGTTGTCCGTGCATTCACCGTAGCCAACCAATCCTTCGTCCGTTTCCACCTTGACGAAGGTGAAAGCACGCCATCCCGCGTCACAGAAAATCGGTGTTACCTTGGTGACCTTCATATACTAATCCTCCAGAATGCTAAAGTTATGCGCTGCCTTTTACCGGAATTGCCGGCATTTCTCTTCCAGAGCACTGAGCAACTGGTTAAAGGAGTCACTGAACGCTTTCACGCCGTCCACCTGCAATTGCTCGGTAATCGCGTCCAGGTCAATGCCGATTTTTTTCAGGTCGCTTAAAGCCTGCTTCGCTTCCGCCACACCTTTGTTCAAAGTGTCTCCGGCCTTGCCGTGGTCAAGGAACAAATCAATAGTCTCCTTTGGCAGGGTGTTAATCGTATCCGGACCCATAAGCTCATCCACGTATTTTACGTCGGAGTAGTCAGGGTTTTTGGTGCTGGTGCTGCCCCAGAGCACCCGCTGGATACGCGCGCCGCGTTTCTGCTGTTTGCTAAATTCCACGCTTGAGAAGACTTCCCGGTAACGGCGGTAGACAAGCTTGGAATTGGCCACCGCTGCTTTGCCGCGCAGCGATAGCGCTTCTTCAGTGCCTATTTTTTCCAGTTCGCGGTCTACATATGTATCCACCCGGCTGACGAAGAAGGAGGCCACCGAAGTTATCGGCTGCGGGTTGGGGCAACTGGCGAGGCCCTGAAGGTACGCTCGGGAAACCGCTTCATAGTGCGCCATGGAGAACATAAGGGTAATGTTGATATTTATGCCTTCGCCGAGGAGCTGTTCAATGGCCGGGATGCCCGGTGGGGTGGCAGGCACCTTTATCATCAGGTTAGGCCGGTCTACGAGCCGCCACAGGCGGCGCGCCTCGGCGATTGTCCCGTCTGTGTCATAGGCCAGTGCGGGCGTTGGCTCCAGGCTGACCAGCCCATCCATACCGTTGCTGGCGTTATAAACGGGACGGAACACGTCGGCCGCCATCTGGATATCCTCCACGGTGAGGCGGTCATAGATGTCCATGATACTGGCGCCAGGTTTTGATTTCAGGATGGACTGTATCGCTTCATCATAGTCCTGTCCCTGCGTTACCGCTTTGTGGAAAATGGTGGGGTTGCTGGTCATGCCACTGACGCCGTTAGCCACCAGTTGCTTTAGCTGACCGCTGGTAATCAGCCCCCGCTGAATGAAATCGAGCCATATGGACTGGCCCATCTTCTGGACTTCTTTCAGTTTTTCCATTGGATTCCTCCTTGCCAGAATGCTCTGGCTTGAATTATGACCATTATCTATGGCAGCCTCTTTATTATGCCGTGTTTTATAAAAACGAGGAAAACGAACAGATAGCAGAAGGCACCGAGCAGCAATGCCTGAGCGAAACCGAGGCTGATGGCAACGACAATGGTGCATGCCGAACCCAGCACCGAGCCCACGCCGTTCAGGCCCCACATCCAGGGAATATATTTATCCATCTCCATTTCTTTCAATGCCCTGATGCCAAGTGGAAAAGGGAAGCCCATCAGGAAACCCAGGGGTACCAGCATGATAATCATAACCAGCAGGCGTAACGCCAGATTGAGCCCAAGCAGCTGGTTGAAAACGAGGGGAATGAGGAAGATGTAAACGATTATCAATAAGCCAACGGCGATGGCCGCCGTCGTTATCCCTTTATATATCCCCTCATGGGTCAGGCGGCCGCTGTACATACTGCCCAGGCCGGCACCGGTCAGCAGCGAAAACAGAAGAACGGCCATGGACAGTACCGGCTGGCCGAGGTAGAGGATAAATCTCTGGATTAATGAAATCTCAATGAGCATAAAGCCGATACCGATGAGCACAAACAGGACTACGGATTTGATTGGTTTATTCCCTGTGCCCTGGCGTCGCTTTGGCTGACCGCGCACGCGGGAAGAGTGAAGATACCAGTACATCGGCGGCCCGGCAAGTACGAGCAGCATCAGGACGAATGAAGACCAGAAAGCCAGCGACACCGGTTGCGGCAGGCCGGCATCAATCTTGTAGAAGAACGGGCTGTTATCACTGACCGTGCTTAAATCCATACCCATCTCGCCAGCAAATTTCTCTACCTGGCGGAAACTCAGGTCGCCACTGGCAAGGTCCTTGAGCGTCGGGTTAACCGTTCCCTCCTCTTCAAGGTATGGGAAGTAAGATAGAGTTGGTTCATAGCCCAGCTGGAGCAACTTCTCATGTCGGACCAGTGCCTCTTCGGGCGTAAACGGTGTCTTTTTCAGAACGAAACACGGGTAAACGGATTCACCCGAGCTAAGGCCAAACATATAAACCTGCTTCAATGCCTCGGCATTTTGGATACCTCTCTGTTCGAGGGACGCCAGCGAGATGGAAAGCAGCCGCCAGGCGGTGAAATCATCGTGGGTCACCACCATGAGTCTCCCTTCCTCGGTCAGGTGGTCCAGGTAATCACCGATGGACTCCGTGGTGAACAGGAAATTTTCCGTCAGGGAGTAGCCTTCAAGGCTGCGGCTGGTCTGGGTAACCGGGAGGCTGAGCATTATTATGTCGTACTTATCCTTCTGACTTTTAAGGAAATTGCGGCCTTCATCAACGATAATCCTTACATTGGGAAAATCGGTGAAAATACCGCCATTATAGCGGGCATACTCCCGCACCACATCGACGAGGTCCTGGTTGACCTCAACGGCGGTGATATCATCGACGCTGCCCATCAATGCCAGCAGCACGTCCCGGCCGCCGCCGGGTCCTATGATGAGGGCATTGTCTTTTTCATCTTCGGTAAGGAAATAGAAGGGGAAGTAGCCGGAGAACGTGGTCTTCAGGTCTGCCACCGCCGTTCCCGGGTTTTCCAGGTTGCCGCTAAACTGGTACATCGGCGCCGAGGCCGAGCCGTCCAGGTAAATCTCCATCTGCTGTGGATACTCGGTGTACTCAACGAGGTCGGTTCGCCCGAAGGCGCTCCACCGTGTTTCTACTATCCGTGCCGGGGAAGGTCTTTCATAAAGGGCACGGTGAATATCCTTGTCGGGATTCTTACCGGCGAGTGGAATATCGCTCAGATAGGCGCCGAACAGGTTGGTAATCAAAAGGATGGCGGCGATGATAAAGCTGGCCACGGGCAGCCCTGCCCGCCAGGTGCTCCACTTGGATAGCCTGCTGGCGAAGAGGAGCGCGGCCGCCGCCGCGGTGATGCCCAGGAAAAAACTGGTATTGATGGCACCAAAGGCGTCGAGGAAGAGAATGATGCCCAGCGAACCGAGCGCCGCGCCGACCAGGTCGGCACCGTAAACCCGGGCGCTGAGCTCCGGGAAGGCGCGGAAAACCTCGGCCAGCAAGATGCCGGTGAAGAAAAAGGGTAAGAAGAGCAGGAGGCAGTAAAACAAGATGTTGTTGAATGTGCTATCCAGATAACCAATCTGAATCATCAGTATTACCGAAATCGGTATGGCCAGGGCGATGAGGCTGGCAAACAGCGCCAGTGTGCCGAATCTTTTACCTGAACCGGGTGTCTGCGGCCTGAACAGATAAACGAATATGCCGCCCAGACCCAGGCCCAGCAAAGCCAGAGAAACGATGGCGAAAACGTAATGGTAGAGAATCAATACGGAGAGCAATCGGGAGAGGGTGATCTCAAAAGCCAGCATGCTGAACGAGGTGAGAAAAACCCCGATTAATAAAATCCATAATGAACTTCTGGTCAGGCCCCTGTCTTCAGAGGCTGTAACTGTGGCTGATGCGGCATTATTGCGTTTTTTCATTTTTCCCGACTTTAGACGATTATAGCATACTGTTTATTTAATGGGTGTGATTTCTATCAATGCCAGGTTAAAGGTACAACAGGGTAAAAAGCTGACATGGCAGTGACCATGCTTTATAATAGGCATTAGCCCGCAACCTGAAGCAAAGAGCCTGAAGGAGGAAATAATGCCGGAGACGCGATTTAGAGTTATGCGAGTGGAGAATAAATTCCGTCTACCCCCGGTGGTGGCCACTACTGAAGTGGAAACCGGGGAGCTGGCCAAAGTCAACGCTGAATTGGTGGAAGCGGATTGCAAGACGGAAGACGAGATAATTAAAGCGGCCAAAGACGCTGATGCCCTGCTGGTGGTCTTTGCCCCGATAACGCGCCGGGTTCTGTCGTCCCTGCCCAAATTGAAGGTGGCTGTCAGATACGGTGTTGGCTACGATACGATTGATGTCGACGCCGCCACCGATAATAATGTGATTGTGGTCAATATCCCTGATTTCTGCCTTGAGGAAGTATCAGACCACGCTATGGCTTTACTGCTTGCCTGTGCCCGGCGTCTGGTCTGGCTGACGGACGGAATAAAGCAGGGACGCTGGGGTGAAGTCCAGGCGGAGACAACCAGAGAACCCTCTCTGTTTGAACAGACACTGGGTCTGGTTGGCTGCGGCAATATCGGGCGTCTGACGGCTAAGAAAGCGCAGTGCTTTGGTTTGAAAACAATCGGGTATGACCCCTATCTGGAGAAATCGGTTGCAGAGAAGCACGGCATAACGCTGGTCAGCCTTCCGGAACTGCTGAAAGAGTCAGATTACGTTTGCCTTCAGACTCCTCTGAACCAGGAAACCCGTCATATTATCGGAGAAAAGGAATTAAAGCAGATGAAGCCAACCGCTTACCTCATTAACACGGCACGTGGAGCGGTGGCGGATGAACCGGCGCTGATTAAAGCCTTGCGGGAGAGGTGGATTGCCGGTGCCGGACTGGATGTCTTTGAGATGGAACCGATTGGTGCCGATAACCCGCTGCTCAAGATGGACAACGTTGTGCTCACTCCGCACTGTGCTGCCAACTCCAGCACGTCATTACAAAGGCTCAAGTTGAGTGTGGCGCGTGAGGCCGCCAGGGTGCTTACCGGAAAATGGCCGCGCTACTGGGTAAACAAAGACGTGAAGCCCAAGGTCAGCCTGGTAAAAGAGGGTTAAAAGAACCCGGGCGATTGTTTCCTTATCCGTACTGCGCAAAGGTGCGTTAACCCAGAGGCGGGCGGAGGTCTACTTTCAGAACGGACTCACACCACCCCGCTACTGCCAGGAGACGGTCTTCGGCTTTGGGTGGCCCGGCCAGCTGGATAGAAAGTGGTAGGCCGCTCTGGCTCAGTCCGGATGGCAGGCTGATGGATGGTACCCCCATTATGGTCCACGGCCCCTGCATCACCGGGTTTCCCGTTGACGAAAGACCATGTGGCGCCGGCCCCTGAATTCCCGGCGTAATCAGGGCATCCGTTTTATATAGCAGTGGCTCCATCTCGGCGTACTGCTGAAGGCGCACTTTAAGCGCCTTTTCGCACTCCGCGGAACCTATTGCCTGGCCATCTTCGATTAATTTTCGTATGCCGGCGCGGTATTTATCCCCGTGCCGGGCAAAGCCCTCCCGGTGACTGGCGGCCGCCTCCACCGCCATAAAGATATGGGCATTGTCAATGATGGTGGTGAAGCTGGGGGGTGGCGTTATTTCCTCAATGGTGGCGCCGGCCTGCCTCAGGCGGGCAACGATTTCATCCATGTGCCGGCGCATTTCTTCGTCGGCGTGGTCATAGAAGAAGGCACGCACCAGTCCCAGTCGGGGTGGCGACGGCTGCTTTTCCAGCGCTGCCAGGCAGTTGGGAACGGGCTCATTGAGGGAAAGGGCGTCTTTAGGGTCGTTGCCGGCAATAACCTGAAAAACGAGTGCCACGTCCTTCACCGTACGGGCCAGTATGCCAATATGGTCAAGGGTCGGGCTCAGCGGCACCACGCCGTAGACGCTGATTCTGCCGTATTGCGGCTTGAAGCCGACGATGCCGTTATAGGCGGCAGGCCGCAGTACCGACCCCATCGTCTGGCTGCCCAGCGCGGCCGGGCACATGCCGGCGGCAACCCCGGCGCCTGAGCCGCTGCTTGAGCCCCCCGGGGTGTGCTCGGTGTTCCAGGGGTTGCGGGTGGGTGCGGGGTCAGAAAAGGCGAACTCAGTGGTATGCGTCTTGCCCAGGACGATGGCTCCCGCTTCTTTGAGACGAGCCACCGACGTAGCATCGTAGTCGGGAATAAAGCCGGCCCAGGCTTTGGCCCCGGCTTCAGTGGGTAAACCTGCGGTGTAGAAGATATCCTTGATGCCAACAGGTATGCCGTGGAGCGCACCGCGCCTTTGACCCTTTGCCAGTTCTTGCTCCAGCTGCCGCGCCGTGGCAAGGGCGCCCTGGCGGTCAACCAGAACCCACGCTTTTATCGCGTCATCAACGGCGTCAATTCTTTCCAGACAGGATTTAACCAGCTGCGAAGGCGTCAGCTCTCCGGAAGCGATTGCCGAAGCTGCCTCGGTAATGGTCAATGAATACGGTTGTCTTGTGGATGACATCTAAAACTCCTTTCATCAGAGTAATCGAGATAATATTACCACACGCCTGCACCAGGGAGAAACCTCCGACGGCAGCCAGGCCGTTAAAGATGGCGGTCAGTCTGGCCTGGCCATCTGGTAGCCCACTCCCGTCTTGGTGAGAATAATGCTGGGGTGGCCGGGGTCTGTTTCCAGTTTTTCCCGCAGGCGGCGGATATAGACCTTGAGGCTGTTGGCTGCGTCCGGATGGTCATCGCCCCAGACCGATTCGGTAAAGCTGGCGTGAGTGACCACGCGGCCGGCATTCTTCATAAGGTGGCTGATGATAGCTACTTCGGTTGGCGTGAGGTTTACCTCTTTCTCATTGAGAAACAGCTGTCCGGTGGCGGGGTCAAGGCGGAGGTTCCCGCAGACCAGCGATGTCCCGGTGGTGATTGTGCCCGGTCGCCTTGTCAGGGCTTTTATCCTTGATAACAGCTCAAACTGACGGAAAGGTTTGACCACGTAATCGTCAGCGCCCCATTCCAGTCCCTTAACGACGTCAATCTCATCGGCGCGCACGGTAAGAATGAGGACGGGGACGCTGGAGAAGAGGCGGATTTGCTTCAGTACTTCGAAACCGCTGATATCATCAAGACCGAGGTCAAGGATAACCACATCCGGCTTCTCGGTCTCCACCAGTGCGATTCCTTTTTCTCCCAGGTGAGTGGATATCAGTTTTGCCTCGGGCCAGCGTATCTGGAAGACGAGGGAAATCGCTTCAACTATACCCTGGTCGTTCTCAATGACGAGCACTTTCATGGCGTTTATCTTTTTACCGGGCTTTCTGGTTGCTTCCTGGCTTCCAGTGGTATGGAAAAGCCGAAAGTACTGCCCTGGCCCTTCTCACTCTGCACCCATATCTGGCCGCCGTGCAACTCCACCAGTTTCTTGGACAGGCTTAATCCCAGCCCCAGCCCGCTGAGGCGGGTCCTTTCCACCTCCAGTTGCTGATAGGGCTCAAATAATCTCTTTTGCTCTTCCTGGCTTATGCCGCGGCCGGTATCTTCTATTTCAACCATCAGGTAAGCTTCCTTTTTTCTGGCCCTCACCGTAATGCTGCCTCCGGCCGGGGTAAACTTAAAGGCGTTATTGAGCAGGTTGAGCACCACCTGTCGCAGGCGGTCTTCATCGGCCTGGATGACAGGCAGCGAAGGCGGCAACTCGGCATGTAACAAATGCCCGTTCTTCCGGGCCAGGGGCTTGACATTGTCCACTATATTGCGGAGCAATTGTCCCGAATCCATCGATTCAGGGTTGACGCGGAGCATGCCCACTTCACCGCGAGCCAGGTCAAGCAGTTCATCGATGCGCTGGTTCAGATTGTAAGCACCCTGGTTGATATTCTGTGCCAGCTCCCACAGCGGTCCGCCTCCCTTGATTTCCTCAAGCATTAGCTCGCTGGAGGCAAGAACCGGGGTAATCGGTGTTTTGAGCTCGTGCACGAGGGCGTGGGTGAACTCCACTCTTTTGTTTATTTCCGCTTCCAGGTCTTCCCTCAATTTCCTCTCTGCCTTGTATAGCTCTTGCAGCTTTGCCTCTGCTTTTTTGCGCTCGGCGATATCACGGGCGACGCCGAGTATACCGATGACGTTGTCCGCCGAATCCCGGAGGGCGGTCATCGTCGCCTCGACCCAGACGGTGGAACCGTGTTTGCGTTTGACCTCAAGCTCCAGTGTCCGGGAACGGGTCAGGTCTTTTGTCGCCTCGCTTTCCCTGGTCGCTTCTTCAGTAAAAATATCCCTGGCATGGTTGAAGGAAGCAGGCGTAAGCACCTGGTTCGGTGAAAGGGACACGGCTTCTTCAACGCTGTGGTCAGTGAGGCGCGTCATCGACGGGCTGACGTAGGTGAACTTGAGATTCACGTCCATGACATAGATGACGTCAGTGGCGTGTTCCGCCAGCAGGCGATAATGCTCTTCACTTTCCCGCAGCTCAGTCTCTGATTGCTCCAGGGCCCCCAGCATGCCGTTAATGGTGGCACCGAGCTTGGCCAGCTCATCCGAGCCGGGCACTGATACCCGGGCGGTAAGTTTGCCGCCGGTGCCGATGTCGCTGACGCTCCGGCTCAGGTAAGAAAGTCGGGAAAGAACCTGCTTCTCCAGGAGCAGGATGGTTACCAGGCCAAATGCCAGGCTGACGCCGACAATGCTCAGTATGAGATAGGAAATGGCGGACTGGCCCTGATTATAGATATCTCTGGGCGCATCCACCCTGAGTATTAACGCTGGGTGACCGTCGATGTTATTAATAAATGTGTAGCCGGCAATGGATTGTTCGCTGAGGGGCTGGACGAAAACGGGAGACGCGGTTGAGATGGAGGAACGGGCGATGGAAAAGTCGGGAGGAAGCTGGGGGCCATTAAATTCGTGGAGAGCTACGGAGAGAAGCGTGAATTCAGCCAGTTCGTTGACTTTGGCCGCATCCAGGTAGCGTCCCATAATCAATGTGCCGCGGATGGGACCTTCGTCTTCGCTGGTCAGGATAGGATGGGAAGCAATCAGCATGGGCCCTTCGCGGAGAACAATGGTGCCAGCATAGCTGCTTTCTGTGTCTCGGTGGGTAACCAGGAAACTATGTTTGGTCAGATACGCGGAAATACCCGGTGGGAGAGGTATTTCCTCTTCATTCTCCAGGTCAAATGCCTTGCCAAAGGTGATTTGCCTCGAAGAGTCAATATAAAGCATCAGGTTCAGTCCCAGTTGAGTGAACGTGCTATCGGTGAGGTTCGACCTGATGTAGTCTTCATTGTGGTCGGCAATGAAGGCATAGGTGTCATCCCGGGCAGCCCAGTCCACGATAGTGGTCTCAAGTTCAGACGGCCCCTGTGAGTAAGCCACCAGTACCCGTTCTACATCCCGGTGGGTGCTCCGTCTTTCCAGATCGGCATAGCTTTCCAGCAGGATGTTACGCGAGATAAAGAAGAGCAGTATGATGACGCCGTAGAATGTACCGGCGATGATAAGCAGCGTCTTTTTGCGCAGTGTCATATATTTTGCCTCTTACAAGCATTCTATCACTCGTCGTTATGTCTAGCAAGGCTTAAGCTCAGGAGCAGACCGGAAAGGCACGCTGCGCGTAGATGCAGTGTAAAATTTGACCGATGGTCTGCAGACAGGTAAACTATCTAATCATAATAGTGAACATAATAAAGCATGATCTGGTTGCGTAGAGCCGTTGCCATACCTCTGGCACTTGTCTTTGTAATTCTGGCGCTGCTGGTGCTGGTCGCTTTCCGTGTCAATGCCACCGCAGGCAACCCTGATTTCTATGCGGAACAGTTACAACAGGCGGACGTGTACCATTTCATTTACAATGATGTGCTCCCGGCAGCACTGGAAGAAGTGGAGGTGGGTGAGGATACAGAAGGGGCCGGTGTTATCATCTCATCGCTCAAGCCCCATCTCAATGATGTGGCCAGGCAAACGCTGCCGCCCGAGTGGCTTCAGGCAAATGTTGAGCAGGTTATCGACGAAGTGGTGCCCTATGTCTGGGGAGAAAAGGCAAACTTCCGTATTACCATTCCGTTAAAAGACCGGGTGGAGGCCGGGGGTGAGGCGATAAAGAGTGTTTTGCACCGCCCGGATGTCTTCCCCGTGATGTATGAGCAGCTCATCCAATTGATTATCGAAGAGATAGCGCTGGATGAAGGTGGAATGCCGGCCATGCTGGCCATATCTGAGGAAGAGATGGAAGTGATGCTGCGTAAGGTGGTGCCAGAAGACTGGCTGCTGGAGCAGATAGACAGCGCGGTCGATGAAGCAGTGCCCTACCTGACCAGAGAGCAGGACCATTTCACCCTTGAGATAGATATAACCAGGCCGCTTGATGAACTTGAGGAAGTGCTGGCCGATTCCCTGTCAAGACGCGAAACCTACGATAGCCTGTTTGCCGAAATGCTGGCGCCGGCGATACAGCAGAACCTGGAAGAGATAACCCAGCTTCCCATCGGTGTGGAACTGACCGACGATGAGGTCGTTGCTGCTGCCAAAGCAGTCATGCCACTGGAATGGTATCAGACGCTGGTGAAAGATATGGTCAGCCAGATTTTCGGCTACCTGCGTGGCGAGCAGGATGAACTGGAACTGGTGATTCCGCTGGCCGACCGCAAGCCGGAAATAGCGGCGGCACTCGGTCAGCTGGCCGATGAAAAAATAGCGAGCGCTTTCGATTCCCTGCCCGTGTGCACGGGAGCGCAGCTAATTGAGCTGCTGTTGGACCCGTCTCTGGAAGACATCCTATGCCGGCCGGTGGATATATCCTATCAGGAATTCAGTGAACTGGTGGGCATAGACGCGGGCAGCCTGGTGCAGCCTCTCATTGAAGTGGGAATACCCGATGAGTGGATTTTAACTGAGGCAGACATGAGCCAGCTGTTTGGCGGTGAAGGGGAAGATAACGTTCTAATTCAAGTTCGGGAACTGGTACAGGAAGGCCTGATTTTCACCGAGAAAGACCTGAACGAATTTATGGCGACCGATTCCGTGTCTCCAGAAGACATCCGGCAATCGATAGCCGACGGCCTGACCTTTACCGAGCAGGATTTAAAGAGCTTGATGGGCGATACGGGAGATACCAGTGCCGGTGAGCAAATGGAGGCCTTTGAACAGGTACGTTCCGGTCTTGGAATGGCGAAGAAATGGCTAAACTTTGTATGGCTAATACCGTTTTTAATGCTACTGGCGGTCGGTGCGCTGGGCGGTCGACAGTGGAGCAGCAAACTTATCTGGGCTGCGGCATTGCTGGCCGTAATGGCGATTATCGCCTATATCATCTTTGGCCCGGTATTTTCCGCCACCGCGCAACCGATGATAGACCAATCACTTACCACGGGGTTTGGCCAAACTGAAGGTATCATGTCGTTAGTGGCGCAAAAGGGCGTTGCTATGGGGCAGAATGCCATTGACAGCTTTATCAGCGGGCTCAGGAACCAGGCTATAGCCATAATAATCGCATCGGTGGTGCTGATTGGGGTGGGGGTGGTCCTGCACAACTGGGATAAAATCCGCAGAACTTAAATCCGGCAGACTGAGGTGCACTTGACAACCGCAAAAAGCAATTATAATATATAAATATACATATATAGATATAAAGGCGCATTACTTTTAGAAGGGAATATTGATTATGCACAATTCAGAAATGTTCAGGTTAAAAGCCGAACTCTGCAAGACCTTTGCCGATGCCAAGAGACTTGCTATCATCAACGAATTGCGGGGTGGGGAGAAGCTGGTTGGTGAACTGGCTCAAGCCCTGAATATTCCCCACGCCGTCGCCTCACGTCACCTGGCGCTGCTGCGAAATCGCGGCGTGGTGAGGCCACGCCGGGAGGGGACAAGCGTTTATTACAGCATCTCCGACCCCAAAATAGTGGAGGCGTGTGACCTGGTTCATCAGGTGCTGCTGAATAATTTAACTAAGAGTAAAGAGTTGGCCGAAAGGCTGACCGCCTGAAAACCAGGGACTGCCTGAAAGATGAGGCACAGGATAAGGAGGTATTATGGGTAAACTTGGGAACAAACAGAAGTCCTATCTGGAAGAAAAATTTGGCGACCGCGTGAACTTTCGCAAGACGGAAAGGAAACTCTACGGGCATGATATTGCCGCCATGCCGGCTTTGATTAAGCCGCTGGTGGGGAGCACCGTTCCGGATGCCGTTGTGCAGCCGGAGAGCGAGGAGGAGTTAGCGGCGCTGGTGAAGTGGGCGACCGAAAACAATGTGCCCTTGACGCCAAGGGGCAAGGCGACATCAGGGTATGGAGGCGTCCTTCCGGTAAAGAAAGGCATAACGGTCGACTTCTACCGCATGAAAAAAATCCTCGATATCGATTCCAAAGCGATGACGGCAACAGTGCAGGCCGGGGTGGTGTGGGAAAAACTGGATAAAGAACTGCAGAAGCATGGCCTTACTCTAAGGCTATATCCCACCAGCTATCCGTCGGCAACTGTGGGCGGGTGGCTGGCCCAGGGAGGGACTGGCATCGGCTCTTATGAGGCGGGTTGGTTCCGTGATAATGTGGTCAGCGCGCGGGTGGTGCTGCCCGGTGGTAAGGTCCGGGTGTTCAGTGGTCCGGAGCTTGATATGGTATCCGAGGCCGAGGGCATTACCGGCCTCATCAGTGAGGTGACGCTGCGGGTAATGTTGCTTGAAGATATGGAAGTGGTATCGATTGGCTGTCCGGACGCCCACGAATTGCAGCAGTTCATCCAGTCCGTCATTGACGCGAAACTGCCGATATGGTCGCTCATGTTCATCAATCCAAGGATGGCGGAGCTGAAAAACAAAGCGCCGTTGATGGAGCACCACGGCCACCCGACGGAGGAACGGGTGCTGCTGCCTGCGTCATATATCACCACCCTGGTGTTCCGTAAAAAAGACCGTGAGGCAGTGATGGGCAGACTGATGGAACTTATGAAGCCATGCCAGGGAGAGGTGCTCAGCGAGCGCATTGCGGAGCACGAATGGGAGAACCGCTTCAAGCTGATGATTGTCAAGCGCCTCGGGCCAAGCCTGGTGCCGGCGGAAATCGTTGTCCCGCTCTCGGGTCTGGGCGACGTGATGACGGAGATTGAGAACAAGGTGGACCAGCCTGTGGTCAAAGAGGGTGTTGTCATTCAGAAAAGCAATAATGGACAGCCCGAGGTTGTCATTCTCGGTTTTATTCCCAGTGACCAGCGTAAATTCAGCTATAATTTTGTTTTTGCCCTTTCCCTTACCATTATGAAGATTGCCGAAAAGTATGGTGGTCGTCCCTACGCCACCGGACTCTATTTTACTAGGAAAGCTCCGGAAATACTGGGCGCGGAAAGAGCCGCCCGAATCAGGTCGTTCAAGCGGGAAGTTGACCCGCAGGGTATTCTCAATCCCGGCAAGGTAATCGATGGGAGCAGGATTGGCATGGCCATGGGCGTGGCTGAAATCTTTGAGCCGCTTATAAGGCCGCTAGGCAACTATATCACCACGCGCGTCAGAGAAGCGCCGACCAAGCCGGTAAAAGGTATTCCCGCTGACGTGGCGTGGTATGCTTACAGCTGCTCACAGTGCGGCTACTGTGTTGATGAGTGTGACCAGTTCTATGGGCGGGGCTGGGAGAGCCAGAGCCCGCGGGGAAAGTGGTACTGGCTGCGCGAGTATATGGAAGGCCGCGAGAAGTGGGACCAGTTCATGGTGGATACCATAGTCGTCTGCACCACCTGTGAACTGTGCAACCTGCGCTGTTCGGCTTCGCTGCCCATTGAACCCTCCTGGATGAAGCTGCGGGGCAAGCTCATTGACGAAGACAAGAGAATGACCTTCCCGCCGTTTGAGATGATGGGGGCGGCGCTGCGCAAAGAGGGAGATATCTGGGCTGGCTATCGCAAGGATAGAACGGCCTGGTTCCCGGCCGACCTCAAAGCAAAACACGGGCCAGGGCGTAAGGCCAAGATGGTGTACTTTGCCGGCTGCACCGCCAGCTACGTGGAGCACGATATCGGTATGGCCAGCGTCAGGCTGCTGGACGCCGCCGGCGTGGATTTTACCTATGTTGGCGAAAAGGAAAACTGTTGCGGTACGCCAATGCTGGTGGCCGGCAAGTGGGACGTTTTTGTTGAAACGATAAAGAAAAATATTGCCGCCGTCAAGGAAACCGGCGCGGACACCGTGGTGAGCTCCTGCCCGGCCTGCGATATGATGTGGCGTTATTTCTATTCGGTCTGGGCAGAAAAGCTGGGCATCGAATATAACATCAAGGCCAGGCATTACAGTGAGGTTCTGGCAGAGAAAATCAAAAAAGGTGAGTTTGCCTTTAAGGACGGCGGGCAGAAACCGGTCACCGTTACCTGGCATGATTCCTGCCATATCGGGCGTGTTTCCGGGGTATACGATGCGCCGCGGGAGTTGATTGAGGCAATCCCCAATGTAAAGCTCGTGGAGATGGAGCACAATCGGGAAAATGCCCACTGCTGTGGTAGCGTCCTGACGCTGCTAAAAGAACCATCGGTGGCGGCCGATATCGGGAAGGAACGCCTCGATGAGGCGGTGGCAGCGGGCGCCGAGAAAGTGCTGGCACTTTGTCCCTGCTGCGAATTCCAGTTGCGTGTCAGCGCGGACAAGAAGAAGTCGCCAATAGAAGTGGTTGACCTGGCCCGTTTCGCGGCATCAAACCTCGGTTACGAGTTCCCTGACCCGAATCCCGAGGTGCAGCGGCAGTGGGCGGTCTTTGAGGGCATGATTGCGCTGATGACGCCGCAGGGCTTTGCCGACCTGATGGGCACAATGTGGCCGGAACTAATTGGCGCCATGCCTTTCGGCATGGGGAAGATGATGAAGTTTATGGGGAAAATCCCCGGTGCACTGTCGCTGATGAAGCCCATGTTCCCGGTTCTGTTTCCCAGGTTGCTGCCCATGATGATGCCCAAAGTCATGCCGGTTATGCTGGAGCGGGTGGCGGAGCGTATTCCGATGCCTGATTACATGAAAGAGCAGATGCCGGAGCTGATGCCGAAGGTCATGGACAACTTGATGCCGCACATGATTGGCGACATGGTGCCGCTGGTTACTCAGCCCATGATTGATTATCTTAGAGGGAAACAGGAATAGCAGGAAGGATAGTGGTACTCCTGTGCAATGGGGCACCAGGGAACTCGTGCCCCTATACCTCTGGTCATTTATTCGCCTCGATGCAAAGCTGATTGACTTTGAGCAGCGCGCCTCAGCTTGGCTCGTACGCGTGCGACCAGCTCCAGCGGATAAAATGGCTTCCTGATGTAATCATCAGCGCCAATTTCCACGGAGTCGCGCAAAGCGGTCATATCACCTCTTCCGGTCAGCATAATTACCGGCACATCGGATTTCTGGCGTATCAGGTTAAGCACCTGAAAGCCATCAAGATCGGGCATCATAATATCAAGGATAATCAGGTCCGGCTGGCGCTCCCGTAAAAGAGAAAAAGCCGAATTGCCGCTGGTGGCACCCACAAAATCGTATCCCTCTTCCTCAAATATTTTCTTGAGCAATCGAAGTATCTCCTCTTCATCATCGATGGCCAGTATGCAGGTACGCTTTTTCATTGGCTCCTCTCTTTTCTTACTTTCAAAGTATCAATTTGATAATAACTTGTAGGCCGCTATCTTTGGCAGTGAAAGGGACGTCAACCGGCTCACGGTCTGTTCTGGTAAACGGGAACCTCCGCTGTCCACATTGACACATTTGATAGCCAGGGGGAATGTCATCACCAGAATGTCATGCTCATTCACTCTGGCCGGATTGACCATGGACACCTTGCCGTGTAACTGGCGGAACCGCTTCATCATTTCATTGTGCCTCGAAAATGGAGTTTTATTGCATTGCCGTACTGCAAACGTTTCCATCCATTTGTTTCGCATCTGAACACATCCTTCGTAGTTGTTCTGCGATTTCAGGATAGAGCCAGGACGCGAAATAAAATCTAAATACCTGCCTTACAGTTCAAAATATTTTCTTAACATTCAGGGGAAATAAAAAAGCACCCGTTACGGGTGCCTCCAGGGCGGTTTGTTAAAAGGTTTTAGTTTATTTCTTAATCAGAATCCGTGAACTGATAGCCGACGCCGGAAACGGTGAGGATATATTTGGGGTGGTTCGGGTCTGACTCCAGTTTGGTGCGCAGACGGCGGACAAAGACGTGCAGATATTCCCTTTCATCCTGATATTCCGGGCCCCATACCCTGTTCAGCAGGTGGGTATGGGTGAGCACCTTACCTGAATTCACGGCCAGCTCTTGAAGGAGAGAGTATTCAGTGGGGGTCAGCTTCACTTCCATGCCGGCACGGGTTACCTGTCTTTTCGCAAAGTTGATGACCAGGTCACCACTGGTGACGGAAGCTTTGGTGGTAGATGTGCCGGTCATTCTGGTACGCCTGAGAACGGCACTGACCCGCGCCATGAGTTCATTGGCACCGAAAGGCTTGACAATATAGTCGTCGGCGCCGAGGTCAAGGCACTTTACTTTGTCCTTTTCATCACCCCGGGCACTGAGCATAATGATGGGAATCTGGGACCATTCACGCAGCCGGCGGCATACCTCAAAGCCGTCCATCTTTGGCATCATGATGTCCAGTATGATGAGGTCAGGCAGTTCCCTCTCTATGATGTGGAGTGCTTCCTCACCATTGGTGGCGCAAATGGCCGCGTAGCCTCTGTCTTCCAGGTTAGAGCGAAGGAATTTCAGGATGCTTAGCTCATCATCGACAACCAGAATACGTTTTTTCATCAGCGAATAGCCGTTTACCGGTTACACTTGCTCAATTATTAAGCTACGCTCCTTTCAGGATTCTGAGCAGGGCATTTCTGAATTCTTCAACCGAGGCGATTGGCTCCTGCAATTCTGGAGGCAGTCCGGAGAGCAGGGACTTGCTGCCGCGTCTCTGTTTTGCCGCCAGTTGCTGCAGAAGCCTGTGCTCTCTGGCCAGGCTGCTCACCAGTTCGGCGAAATTATCCTGCATTTGCCTGGTCTGTTCGGTGATGTTCTGTTCGATCTGGAGATAGCTCTGCTTATCCTGAAGCTGTTCCTGCCACTTCTCAGTGGCCAGGCGAATCTTATGCAGCATTTCATCCTGGTCGAACGGCTTGGTGATATACTCGTAAGCACCCAGTTTCATGGCCTCAACAGCGGTCTGAACATTGGCAACCGCCGTTACCATAATGACGCAGATATTTGGCCAATCAGTACTTATTTTGCCAAGCACGTCGATGCCGGACAATCCGGGCATATTAATATCCAGCAGCACCACGTCAATATCACCATCGGCAATAACAGCCAGGGCCTCCTGGCCGTCAGCCGCGGTGACAACATCGTAACCGGAGGCTTGCAGTACCCGCCGAAACAGCATCCGTACCGTTTCCTCATCATCGACGACCAGAATTTTTATTCTATCGGTAGTCATTTTTATTACCCTTTTGAAAACTTATCTTATAATAGCCCTATTTTTGCTGGTAGTAAAGAGTGCGGCGATGATGACGTGGGGATAAGTTTCATCCGTCGTTAAGACCGATATTTATTTTTAAGTCAGGAAAGGGCACGATGCCGCTCGACGAAGCGGGCCATGCGGCGCAGCGCTTCTTCAATGTCGGGTAGCGAGGTCGCGTAGCAGCAGCGCACGTGTCCCTCTCCCAGCCGACCAAACAGGGTGCCGGGCATGACGATAACTTTTTCTTCCTTGAGGAGGTTCTCGGTGAATTCGTCTGACGTCATCCCGGTAACCTTGACCGATGGGAAGGCGTAGAAGGCTCCTTTTGGTTCATGGCACTTGAGCCCTATATCGTTAAGGCCGCGGATGATTACCTCACGGCGGCGTTTATACTCGGCCAGCATCCGCTGGACATCTTCCTCACCGTTCTCCAGTGCTTCCAGAGCGGCCATCTGCGCCATGCTGGATGGGCTGAGCATGGTGTGCTGGTGCACCTTTGCTGATGGCCGCCATGATTTCCGCCGGTCCAGCGGCATAGCCCAGACGCCAGCCGGTCATGGCGTATGCTTTGGAGACACCGTCGAGGAGGACGGTGCGTTCCTTCATTCCCGGCAAGGTTGAGAAACAGGTATGTTCCACTCCGTAGGTCAGGCGACTGTAGATTTCGTCGGAGATTACCAGCAGGTCGTGCTTTGCCACCACTTTGGCAATCCCGGCATATTCTTCACGGGTGAGCTCGGTACCGGTTGGGTTGGCAGGATATCCGAAAAGCAGTACCTTTGTCTTTGGGGTAATCCTGGCCTCTATCTGGTCAGGTTCCAGTTTGAAGTCATTGTCTGGTCTGGTAGGCACGGTGACCGGCACACCGTGCGCCAGGACGATGCAGGAAGGATAGCACACGTAGTAGGGGTCGGGCATGATGACCTCATCGCCGGGGTCTATAATCGTTCTGAAGGCGAGGTCCATTGCCTGACTGGAGCCAACGGTGACGACGATTTCGGTCTCCGGGTCATATTTTATGCCGTAAAGTTTTTCCAGATGCCTGGCAACGGCTTCTCGCAGTTCGGGAAACCCCGCCGTCGGAGTATAAGTGGTGATGCCTTTCTTCATGGCCTCAATGCCAGCCTCGCAGATATGCCAGGGCGTGGGAAAGTCAGGCTCCCCTACGCTTAATGAAATACCGCCCTCAAGAGAGTGAAACAGGCTTAAAAATCTGGCAAAGCCGACGTCGGATACTTTAGCCACCCGCTCCGCGGTTCTCTTTTTCATCCGCGTTTCCTGTTTGTCAGACATCGTTCTTTGTTCCTTCCTGCCGTAATTATATAGTGCATCATATCGGACACCAAGTCAGGCATGTTTGCGGAGGCATAAAATATAGCTGTACCATTAAGATTATAATGACAGACGCCTGAAATGACAAATTAAAGGTTTGTGATTTGAGAACCGAAAGCAGAAAAGAATACTGAATGCGGCAGGAGGATGAAGAGACTGTCTGGGATAGCCGGCTCACGCTGGTACTCTAAAAAGGAACCGCCTCGATTTTATCGAGGCGGTTGCCAGACAGAGATTTCTCTTACTGCTAGAAGCCCCTTATCATCTGACTTGGCAGCCAGAGGATTATCTGGGGGAAGGTAATTAACAGAGCGAGACCAATCAGGATGATGAAAATATAAGGAATTACGCCTCGGATGATATGCCCCGTGGTCAACCCCAGCGACGGGTCAGCGGCGCCCCGGAGAT
>JADHXF010000099.1 GCA_016783105.1 Dehalococcoidales bacterium
CCGCCGTCGGTGGTGAAATAAACCGAAGGGACTATTTTTCTGGCCACCGCCACCACATCGGTATCATCAGGCGCCACCGCCACGAAATCGGCGGTAATGGGAACATTCTGCGCTACCCAGCTTAACCCGGCATCATTTGACTTGAATACGCTTCTTTCCGCTACGCTGTTGCCGGGAACAGCATATATGGTGGAGCCGTCGGAGGCGACCGCCAGGTCACGGATATCAATGCCCATCGGCCCCAGCTGGTAACCTTCTATGTCAGGAAGGGATACGGCCGACCAGGACGGCGCTGCCGCCGAGGCCGGTTGAGCCAATGACAACAGGCTGGCCGCCAGCAAGACGACCAGCCCGGCAATTCTTAGAATCTTAAATCCCATCGCCCCAACGACCACCTGAATTACACCAATAATACGTTTGGATTACTCTACCGTCGAATTTGCAGCATCTCACGCGCCTCGTCCGGCGTAGCAATCTCCAGGCTCAGCTCGCGGGCAATGCGCGCCGTCCTCGCCACCAGTTCGGCGTTGTTCTTGGCCAGCTGACCCGGTGCGTAGTAAACATTGTCTTCCATGCCAACCCGCGGGTTCCCCCCGAGCAGCATGGCCATTGTGGTCAGCGGCAGCTCGGCTTCGCCACCGATAGCGACATTGAAAACAGCCCCCTCGGGCAGGCGTTCCACCAGCGCCACGAGGTTTTGCCAGGTGCCCCTGAGCGTTCCCTGCGCCGGCAAATTCAGGCCAATATCCAGAACGTAGGGCCTATCCACCAGTCCCTTGCTTATCAGGTTTTCTGCCTCCTCAAGGCAGGTGAAGTTAAGGATGGCAATCGCCGGTTTTACACCCAGTTCCTGGGCGCGCCGGGCGCTTTCCTCTATCTCTGACCTTTTATAAATAAACGGCGTCTCTACACCCTTGACCGGCATTACCATCATAAACGTATTGAGCGAGGCCATCTCCGGTTTCAGCAACATAGGAGCGATACGCTCCTCATTGGGGAGCGTAGGGCCGCCACCTGTGCTTAACTCCACAATTAAATCGCTGGAACTCTTAATGCCTTCGTGAATCTTCCGGAATATATCCAGAGACATACTATTGTTGCCGGATTTATCGCGGGCGTGGACATGTACGATAGCCGCCCCGGCATCACGGCACTGCAATGCCTGTTCGATAATCTCCTCTGGTTGTTCGGGTAAATTGGGATTGGCCTCCTTACCATGCCCGGCTCCGGTCAATGCTGCGGTAATTATGATTTTCTGCATGTCTGAATGCGGGTTTCCTTTCTAGCTACGAACGATAGGCAATACCTTCAATCTCAACCACCATCTCGGGCCTGGCCAGCGCGGCAATGATAAGCGTCGAACGTGCTGGCAGGTCCTTGGTGAAATATGTCTTATACACTTCATTCATGCTGGAGAAATCCTCGGCTCTGGTCAGAAACACAGTTGTCTTGACCACGTCGTCCATCGAGGCGCCAGCCGCCTCCAGGACTCCCTTCATATTATCCAGCGTCCGCCTGGTCTGGGCCTCAACTCCCTCCAGTTTATTACCCTGACTATCGACATGACCGACCTGGCCGGAGACAAAAATATAGTCTCCCGCTTTGATTGCCGGTGAATAAGGAACACCGGGAAGTGCTGTTGGTACCATAATAACCTGCTTGGCCATAACATGCCTCCTAATAAAATTTATCGATTATATCTTCTGGCCGATACGAAATCCCTCGCTGATGGCGTCACGGATGGTCCGTGGCTCAACGCAGTCGCCAATGCTGTAGATTTCAGAGATTTTACCTTTAACGGCTTCATAGAGCGCGGTATCCGGCACAGACCCCGCCGCGAGCACCACAGTGTCCGCCTCTATCGTCCTTTCCTCACCGTCCTTGGTGGTTATATTAACGCCCTCAGGGCCGACACTATTGTACCTGACCTCACGGAGCAGGGTAACACCCTTATCCAGAAGCCGGCTG
Organism: Dehalococcoidales bacterium; assembly: GCA_016783105.1. The sequence goes on from JADHXF010000099.1 coordinate 1,969, forward strand.
AGAAAGAAAGCCCGGTTGCTGGGCCCGACACTCGTCGCCATCTCGGGGCCGCGGCGCATCACGGTAACCTTTTTGCCGCGGTCTGCCAGAAATTCTGCCGTTTCACACCCCACCAGCTCGCCGCCAATTATGGCCACCCTGTCGCCAACTTTGGCCTTCCCCTCCAGAACGTCTCCCGCCTCGACGACCCGGCTTTTATCCAGCCCGGGGATATCGGGGGTTAAAGGCCTGACGCCGGTGGCCACCACAACCACATCCGGGCTGGATTCAGCCACGGCGTCCGCGGTGGCCTCTTTACCATTCTGAACCTTGACGCCAATTTTTTGCAGTTGCGTTTCCAGATATTTGGCCATCGGTGCGATTCTATCCTTGTACGGAGGTATCGCCGCCTGTACCAGCTGCCCTCCAAGACGTGACTCTCTTTCCCACAGCGTTACCTTGTGGCCCCGCAGGGCAGCTACCCTCGCCGCTTCCATGCCCGCCGGGCCACCGCCAATGACGAGGACGTTCTTTGGCTTCGCCGCCGACACAATCTCGCTTTCCTTCTCACGTCCCAGAGTGGCGTTTACCGAGCAGCGTATGCCAGCCACCTCCGGATTGCGGATGTCATCGCGGCAGCCGTTACAAATTATGCAGGGGTTTATATCATCCGTCTTGCCCGAAGCTACTTTATTGACCCATTCCGCATCCGCCAGCATCGCCTTGCCGACGGCGATAAGGTCCGCCTTGTCTTCTTTCAACATCCGTTCGCCGTCCTCGGGCGTTATCCTGCCAACGGCAATTATCGGGATTGAGACCACCTTCTTTATCCCTTCGGCCAGTTCTTCAATAATCGCCGGGACAAAGGTAGACGTGGCGCGATTTGTCGGTGCCGCCGGTCCCCAGGCTGACACGTGGATTGCCGCCAGGCCAGCGTCCTCCGCCAGGCGTGCGGTTTTCTGAGCATCTTCCAGAGTTATCCCTGCAACGCCGTATTCCTTGCCGTCCATACGACACCACACCGGATAGTCCTCACCCACGGCTTCTTTTACCGCGGCTATGACTTCCAGAAGAAAACGCGTCCGGTTGTTTACGTCTCCGCCATATTCGTCTTTCCGTTTATTTGAAGTCGGCGACAGGAACTGGTCAATTAGATAGCCGTGCGCAGCATGGAGCTCCACCCCATCGAACCCGATCTTCTTGGCCCTGAGCGCGGCTTCGGCGAAATAGGCTACCGTTTCGGCAATCTCCTCAACAGTCATTTCTCTGGGCGTTTCCCCAGCCAGGCCGGGCAACGGCGAGGGAGCAACCGGTTGCAACCCGCTTACGGTTGATTTTGCCTCCCGGCCGCCGTGGTGGAGCTGAACGGCAATCTTGGCTCCGTGCTTGTGTATGGCGCCAGCCAGCTCTTTCATTCCGGGAACAAATTTATCCTCGCTGATGCCGAGCTGGTTAACAAAAGCATGCCCCTGTCGGTGAACATAGGTCGCCTCAACGATAATCAGCCCCGCGCCACCCCGGGCACGTGCCTCATAGTAGTTCCTGGTACGCTCGGTGACGAAGCCGTCATCAGAGGCGTATCTGGTGACCATCGGGGGCATGACAAACCGGTTTTTAAGCTCCATGCGTCCGATGCGGAACGATTCCCAAAGCTTTTCGTTCATAGTTGCCTCACCTCTTTTACCTGCTGGCAAAGGTATTATTCTATTTTGAAGGCAGCTGTGACGCCGCCCATTCAATACCCAGTTCCCCAAGCCTGCCGGGCGTCGGGACACCATTGGGCCAGCCCATCATCTCGTAGTAAGTCTCTTTGCCTTCCTCAAAAGCCCTGGGGTCAAGCGCCACCTTGAGCGGCCCGGAAGGCTGTGGAGCAAAGAAGCGCTCTGGCATGGTATCATCTTTGGCTGTGAAGCCCTCTCTCAGGTTGAAGACTCGCGCCATGTTTACCGCCCGCTCGCCCACCTTTAGCAGCTCGAAGAGCGAGGTATCCCAGCCAGTCACCGCCTTTACCAGCTGCGTTATACGCTCAAAGCCGACAAAGCTCAGTGCCATGACAAAGTAACAGCAGACCGCGCAGTTGAGAAAGTGCATAAATTCAGAGTAATACTTGAGAAGTCGGATTTTGGCCGGTGACAGGTCATTGGCCGCCATCGGCTCCAGTATGCCAATCGGATATACCATCTCCAGCATCGGGCCTATACTCGTGTAGACCGTATCGTGGATATTCTGGCAGTGGTCGGCGCCGGTCGGCGATATAGCATAGCCGACCCCGAGGCCCTGCTTCAGGCGGGGTTCATGCATGGGCAGTTCCTGCCCTTTGATATGCATGGCGTATTCCTCAGCGGCGGGCCCGATTTTCTTTGCCACCCGCGCCACACCTTCAGCAAGCGTATTGCCGAAGCCCTGGCGCAGCGCAATCTGCTCGACCATCTGCAGCATGGCCTCGGTGCTGCCGAAGCGGAGCTCTATGCCTCCGGTATCCTTGGTGCTGAGCAGCCCGTTTTCAAAACACTCCATAGCGAAAGCGATGGTCGCTCCACAGGAGATGGTATCCAGTCCATAGGCATTGCACAGCTCATTTCCCTTTGCAATAGCTGGCAGGTCGGTTATACCACAGTCAGAGCCGAGGGCCGCAATCGTCTCGTATTCAGGACCGCCGTACTGCGGGTCGACCACATAGGGCTTGTCCACCTTTACCTCGCGCTTGCACTGTACCGGGCAGGCGAAGCAGGCTCTCCGCTTCACGAAAATAGTGTCCAGCATGGCCTGTCCATCTATCTTGTTGGCACCCTCAATGGAGCCGAGCTGGAAATTACGGGTCGGCAGACCTCCCGCCGGGTCAAGCGCAGCGACCACCCGTGCTGTGCCGAAGTCGTGCATTCCCTTATTGGTGATGGGCGTGTTATCCGCAATCCAGCGGGCTATCTCCTTGAATACTGCTGGGTCAGCGATGGACACGCGCTGTTTTCCGCGCACGGCGATAGCCTTCAGCTTTTTGGAGCCCATCACCGCTCCCATACCGGTCCGGCCGGCGGCGGCATCAAGGTCATTCATAACGCTGGCAAACCTGACCAGGTTTTCT
>JADHXF010000100.1 GCA_016783105.1 Dehalococcoidales bacterium
AGACCGGCTTCGTACAGCTTCAGGAAAAACCACTCCGTCCATTTGTAGTACTCGGGCAGGCAGGTGACCACTTCCCGGCTCCAATCGTATATAGCGCCGATGCTGCGGAGCTGGCGACGCATGTTTTCAACGTTCTGCATCGTCCAGGTGAAAGGATGAATACCGCGCTTGATGGCGGCGTTCTCGGCGGGGAGGCCGAAGGCATCAAAACCCATGGGGTGGAGCACGTTATAGCCCTGCAAGCGCTTGAAACGGGCGTGGACATCTGAAGGCGCCATGGCATACCAGTGCCCGATGTGAAGGTCGCCGGATGTGTAGGGAAACATGGTCAGCGCGTAGTATTTCGGCCTCGGGTCATCTTCGCTGACCCGGTAGATCTGGTCATCATCCCAGCGCTGTTGCCATTTCCTTTCGATTTCCTGCGGGTTGTACCTGTCTATCATGTAGCCTCCGTTGCCAGAGCGCTATCCAAGCGCCGGAACAGGCAGTGAATGAATCAAAGAAAAGAAGTGATGTGAAAAGAGGGGCATTAACCCCTCTCAAAAAGCGCTCCTCCCTTGTAGTTCACCACATTAGTCTAGCTCAATTGACCGAGGCTCGTCAACAAGCCAGCCTTCGTTCGGTGGAGGGACTCTAAAAAGCGGAGAGACTGGATAATCACATGTAAACTATCCAGTCTCCCTTATATCTTCGACGTCGAAAAATAAGTTAATTTAGGCTTTGCCAATTCGGAACATTTTTGTGCCGCAGGAAGGACATACACCCTGAGTGGCCGGCTTGCCATTCTTCATGGTGATTGACTTGGCGTCTTTCATTTCCTTCTTGGCACGACACTTCACACAATAAGCCTGCATGACTACCCTCCTTTTAAGTTTATTAGGATTAGTAGCAAGAATAAACTATTCCTGTGGTGTTGTCAATAGCCATAGCGGGTAAAAAGGAATGAATTTGAGCGTCACATGACAAAATAATTCCATAGACTGGCCGCGTTTCTTATCCAGCCTTTGTCCTTTGGCTTTATGCTTGTCCGCAGACAACAGATTTCGTTGAATACGAACATTGCTCAATAAACGAAATATCAACTATAATTATTGGATTCGAGGTGAAAAGTGACGTTGAAAATCATTCTTATAGCCATCGGGGCTATTATTTTTATTCTTTGAGTGATGGGGAAGGACTGAGCGTTGCAGACTCTCTGGCGATTCACAAATAAGCTCTTTTACGGGTGGGTGATAGTTGCCGTTTTTCTGGTAATTGGCGCCACGCTTTACGGCGTACATTTCTCCTTCGGCGTGTTTTTCAAGTCGATTGAAGCCGAATTCAGCCTCACCCGGGCATCAACCTCATCTATCCTTTCGGTGAACATGGTACTGGCCGGGCTGTTCTCTTTCCTTGCCGGCTGGGCCCTGGACCGTTACGGACCGAGAATTGTGGTTCTGCTTATGGGTATCTTCACTGGCCTGAGCCTGATACTGACCAGCCTGACCGGCGCCGCCTGGCAGCTGTTTATCACCTACAGCCTGCTGCTGGCCATGGGCACCGGCCCCATTTATGCCGTGCCGATGTCGGCGGTCTCCCGCTGGTTTGACAGAAAAAAGGGACTGGCGCTGGGTCTGGCCAGCATGGGAATCGGGCTGGGAACGGTGGTCGTGGCACCGTTTGCCACCTATGTCATCACCAATTACGGCTGGCATATGGCCTATCTGGTGATAGGGCTGATTGCCCTGGCAGTCGTTGTGCCTCTATCCAGGCTCTTGAAGGGGGACCCGCGTGAGATCGGTGCTCTGCCTGATGGCGTGAAAGGACTCGATAATGTCGTACCATCTGAAGGTGGCGTGGTTTCGCCGGTTGAATCATCCATCTTGTTGATTATCCGAAGCCGTAACTTCTGGCTCATCACTGTCGTCCACTTTTTCTTTGCGGGCTGCGTGTTCTTTATCGTTGCGCACCTGATTCCGCATATCACCGATATTGGCTTCTCACCAATAGAGGCAGCCGCTGTGTTCAGCGTGCTCGGGGCCGCTTCGATTCCGGGCAGGTTGTTTATGGGTATTGCTTCGGATAAAATCGGCAGAAAACCGGCTTCGATAACCTGCACCCTGTTTATGGCGGCAGCCATCGCCGGGCTAATCTGGGCCCGTGACCTGTGGAGCCTGTATGTATTTGCCGTTGTTTATGGTTTCTTCTATAGCGGTTTTGGTTCCAGCACCGCGGCGCTGATAAGCGATTCTTTCCGGTCGAAAAACATCGGCACTGCTTTCGGTCTGCTGGAAATAGGCATTGGCACCGGCGCTGCGGTCGGTGCAGTAGTTGGTGGGCGTATTTTTGACATCAACCATAGTTATGATGTGGCGTTCTTGAGCATCGCGCTGACCCTGCTGGTGGCCGCCACACTGTTCACCATGGTAAAACGGGAAGCGACCGTATCGCATCATCAACAGCAGTAGAATTTCATGGTGTTATCAAAATTTAAAGACAAGATATTTTATGGCTGGGTGGTGGTGGCTACCTTCTGTATCACCGGTACGGCCATCTGGGGAATTCGTTTTTCCTTCGGCGTTTTCTTTAAGGCACTGGAGAGCGAGTTCGAATTGAGTCGAGCGGCCACGTCAGCCATCTTTGCTGTGCAGATGGCGATGGGCGGTATTTTCACCGTTCTGGCCGGCTGGGCCCTGGACCGTTACGGACCGAGAGTCGTGGTTTTGCTTATGGGTATCTTCACCGGCCTCAGCCTGCTGCTCACCGGACAGACCACTGACCTCTGGCAGATTTTCTTTACCTACAGCCTGCTGCTGGCGATGGGAACCGGCGCCATCTACGTGATGGTAATGTCAACCGTCTCCCGCTGGTTTGAAAAGAAACGAGGCCTGGCTCTGGGCCTTGCCAGTATGGGTGCCGGGATGGGCCCGCTGGTGGTGGCTCCCTTTGCCACCTATTTGCTCTCCATCTCTGGTTGGCGGATGGCGTTCACTGTCCTTGGTGCCATCGCCTGGGTGGTGGTGCTACCGTTATCCCGACTTTTAAAGCGAGACCCGCAGGAAATCGGCATGCTGCCCTACGGAGCCGGATCCTCCCAAAGTATCACCCGGGATGAGAAGCCCTTCGTCGTGGAGGACTATCTTTCCCCGGGGGAGGCGTTTCGAACCAGAAGCTTCTGGCTCTTCCTCTTTATCTTTCTCTTCTTTGCGGTGGATTTATTTATCATCCTGACCCATCTGGTGCCCCACATTACCGACCTCGGATTTTCCCCGGTGGAAGCGGCGACTGTTCTCAGCGTGGCGGGCGGGGCGGCTCTCGTCGGCAGGTTGCTTCTAGGGACGGCATCAGACCGAATGGGCAGAAAAAAAGCGGCGATGATATGTACCCTGCTTCATATTATTGCCCTGGTGTGGCTGCTCTGGTCGCGAGAGCTGTGGATGTTCTACATCTTTGCGCTTATTTTCGGGATTGCCTGGGGAGGGATGGGACCGGCGATGGCGGCGATAATCGGGGAGACCTTTGGCCTCGGTCGGATAGGGGCCGTTCTTGGCGTACTTGAACTCGGTTTTAGCGTTGGAGCGGGCATAGGTCCGGTTGCCGGCGGCCTCATATTTGATTTAAGACAGAGCTATTCCCTTTCGTTCCTGGTGGGGGTGGTGGTGATGGTGGCGGCTACCGTGCTCGTCATATTCGTCAGGCGAGAAACGGGCAGAACAAAAGCCAGCAGATGAGCGGTGCGGTTAGTAAACGAAGATATAGGCGGCGAGTTGAGCCAGCTTCATGGCACTGCCCGGGATGATACCCAGCAGCAGCACGCCAAGACAGCACAGGAACAGGGCCAGTCGTAACGCTCCGGAGGAGGAAACTTTTCCTACGGAGGCGGTCTCACCCAGCCACATCACCCTGACCACGCGCAGATAGTAGTAGGCGGAAATAACGCTGTTGATGACGGCGATTATCACCAGCCAGACCATACCCTGCTGCATCGCCGCGTTGAAGATATAGAACTTGGCCATAAAGCCTGCCGCCGGTGGCATGCCTACCAGCGAGATGAGGCAGAGTGTCAGTGCCAGCGCCAGCAACGGTGCCCGCTTTCCCATGCCGGAATAATCGTCGATGAGGTCGCTGTCAAGTTTATTGGATATGGCGATGATGGCGATGAAGGCGCCCATGTTGGTGAAGGCGTAGCTGGCAAGGAAGAAAAGTACGCCGCTCTGTCCGAGAATGTTATCGGCCGATGCCACGCCCATGGCAGCCAGCCCCACCATGAGGTATCCGGCCTGGGCGATGCTCGAGTACCCGAGCATGCGTTTGATATTGGCCTGTGGTATGGCAAGGATATTGCCGGTGGTCATACTGATTGCGGCCAGCGCGGCAAAGATATATCCCCAGTTCAAGCTCAGCCAATCGGGCAAGCCAAAGGCGGAGAAGAAAACCCGCATGATAATGGCAAAGCCTGCCGCCTTGCTGGCCACGGACAGGTAGGCGGTGATTGGGGTTGGGGCTCCCTCGTAGACGTCAGGCACCCACATATGGAAGGGAACGGCGGCAATCTTGAAGCCGAGCCCGGCGACAAGCAGCACGATGCCCAGAAGCAGTCCGGGGCTGGCCAGGAGTGTCATCGGTGGCAGCGTCTGGATAACCTGGGCGATTTCACCCAGCTGTGTCTTGCCGGTGAAGCCAAAGATTAGCGCCATGCCGTAGAGCAGCACCGCCGAAGCCACCGCTCCGAGCAGCAGGTATTTCAACGATGCCTCGCTTGATTTTTTGTCTTTCAGGAAACCGACCAGTGCATAGAGGGAGATGCTGGCCAGCTCAAGCGCAATGTAGATGGCAATCAGGTTGGTGGCGGCGGCCATCAACATCATGCCCAGAGTGGCCAGTAGCACCAGGGCATAGTATTCGCCCTGAAAGCGTGAGAACTTGCCGACGTAATCGGTGGAAGAGAGAATCACCAGGAAGGCAACGCCCAGAAAGAGCACCTGGAAGAAAAGGGCGAAGTTAGCCACGGCCAGCATGTTGTTGAAGATGGC
>JADHXF010000101.1 GCA_016783105.1 Dehalococcoidales bacterium
TAGAAAGGGAGGAGAAGGTATGAAAAAATGGCTCGACCCTTTAGCCACTGCCTGGGTAGGCGTGATTACACACAAGCTTCGCAGCTCTTTGACCATACTGGGAATCGTCATTGGCGTCGCCGCCGTGATTACGCTCATGTCCATAGGAAAAGGTGCCGAAGCCCAGATTATCTCCAATATCGAAAGCATGGGGTCAAACCTGGTTACTATCCAGCCAGGCGCACGCACCTTTGGCGGCGTCAGGAGCGCCGCCGCTGACACGCTCACCATTGAAGATGCGGAGGCAATAGCCGAGCAGGTCCCCTACATATCTTCTGTAGCTCCTTCTTACTCAAGCAACCTTCAGCTGGCCGTCGGTGGTGAGAATATGAACTCCCAGGTTACCGGGGTAACCCCCGAGTATATGGCGGTAAACAATCTGGAGATGGCTGAGGGCGTTTTTTTCTCCGCAAATGATTATCAGCGCGGTTCCACGGTAGTCGTGCTCGGTTCTGATGTTAAAGATACGCTCTTCGGAGATACAAACCCCATCGGCCAGCAGATGCGGATGGGCAGCATTATCGTGCGCGTCGTCGGCATTCTGGAGAGCAAAGGGGCAATGTGGGGTTCACCTGATAACGCCATTTTTATCCCACTGACCGCTATGCAGCAGACGGTTGCCCAGCCGCGGACTGCTCAGGGAGAGCGTTTGGTATCATCCATTGCATTATCGGTAAGCGATGAAGAACAGGCAGATTACGTCGTTGCCGAAATCACCAGCCTCCTTCGTACCCGCCATCAGCTCAGCCCCACTGACGACGATGATTTCAGCATTATGTCCATGGAGGAGATAGCCAGTACGCTCTCCGAAGCCATCGGCACCATGACCCTTCTTCTGGGAGCCATCGCCGCCATCTCGTTACTGGTGGGAGGTATCGGCGTGATGAACATCATGCTGGTGTCAGTGCTGGAGAGGACGCGGGAGATAGGCATCCGCAAGGCACTGGGAGCCAGGGAGCGAGACATATGGACTCAATTTCTCATCGAGGCGGCTTTCCTGACCTTTACCGGCGGCATCATCGGCGTTCTCGTGGGCGGGGCGGTCTCTTATCTCATCTCCAGCACCGGTGTGATGACGACCGTGGTTACCGTTGATATAGTTGTCCTGGCGGTTTCGGTATCGGTGGGCATTGGTCTGTTCTTCGGTTTTTATCCCGCCTGGAACGCCTCCCGCCTTAACCCGATTGAAGCTCTCAGGTCCGAATAGGATTCTTCGCCGGGTAATTAACACCAGGAAACGGTATCGGTTTTCATACCGCGCCGACGGCCGCGTTTGAATCACTGGCCTGAATCGTCGCTTTTCAACGGGAGCGGTATTCCGGCCACCATCATAATCACTTCATCGGCACTCTGCGCCAGCATTTGATTGGCCTTGCCCAGCAAATCACGGTACAGGCGGCTCATTCCATCGGCGGGCACTATCCCTGAACCAACGTCATTGCTTACCATTATGAAGTTGGCTTCAATTTTATGGAAACATTCTATCAGCGCGCTGATTTCATCCACGACGGCCTGCTCAATAATATCGGCCGCCTTCTGCCTGCTGCCCGGAGTGTAATGCTGACTTAAAATGTTATTCACTAAAAGAGTGATGCAATCGATAATCACCACCTGAGCATCGCCTATTTTCTGGCGGACACCATCTCCGACACGGGTTGGCACTTCCAATGTCCGCCACGCGGCTGGCCTTGTTCTCCTGTGTTCCTCAATACGCTGCCGCATCTCTTCATCCAGAGCCTCTGCCGTGGCCACAAAAAGCACCGGCCCCGAAGCCTTCCGGGCGAGTTCCATCGCGTAGTGGCTCTTACCGCTGCGCGCCCCACCAATTATCAGGGTAGTTTTCCTCATGATTACTTCGCTCTTAACTCCGCACTCGATATTTCCAGAAACCAGTGCTTGTCCCGGAATATCTTTCTGGCTTCCGTTATTTCCATTCTCTTCTGGAACAGGGGGCCATCAATCACCAGGGTATGGTACTCTCCGGCTTCGCCGCAGGGCGTAATGCCCCTGGTCCTGCCCAGTTCTTTTATCTCGTTGAAAAAGTCCATGTCCAGGCTTCGCCCCAGCCACTCCTCGCCGAGCATGTCCGCCCTCGTGGCAACGATAATCGCCTTGAACCCAGAATTTATAAAATCTTTCAATATATCGTCCTGGCTTTCGCCCCAGACTGGCTGATGCGCCGTTATACCGACCTCCCGGCACACCCTTTCCACCCACTCCCGATGCTCATCAAGGTCAATATCCCCGAAGACGCCGCCCTCAACACCCTCTTTCTTTAGTTCATTGACCATTTTCTTGAATTCGGCTTCATAGCTCTGCCAGGTGGCCTGCCGCTGCACCAGCGGAATGCCCATCGCCTGTGACTGCAATCTGAGTATCTCGGCCGACAGCCCGTGAGTGCGCGAGCGTGCCCCGTCTTCAGTGACCATATTGGCCAGATAGCATATTTCCAGCCCGCCTTCTCTCGCCCGGTAGCCGGCAAGGCTGCTTTCCTTCCCTCCGCTCCACGATACAAAAACCTGACTCACTATTCTCCTCTCTCAGGCCAGCCCGAACTTGGCCAGTATGATGATTAAAACTAACACGCTTGCTTCCGCCATTTCATTTATAGCACCGTAGTTATCACCGGTGAGCCCTTTGAACTTCCTCTTCAAGTAAGCGGCTGTCACCAGCGTGACCACCCAGCCGAAAAACAGGATGGCCAGGCCGACTAACTGCGCGATTGCTGCCGCTATAACCACGGCGATAACCGTTGCCAGGGTGAACCTTGGCCACGTGGTTCCCTGTTTGAAAGCCTTCCCCAGGCCAGCGTCGCGAGCATATGGATAGGCGAACAATGCATAGGTCATCGCCCAGCGGCCTGTGACCGGCATCAATATGAGCGTCATTATCAGCAAAACTTCCGGAATGCTGGATAGCGAAACGTATTTTACCAGGAGAAGCAGGACTATCCCGACGATACCGAAGGCTCCGGCCCGGCTATCGCGCATCACCTGCCACCTGTCTTCCGCCGTTTTGTGACCGCCCAATCCATCACAGGTATCGGCGAAGCCATCGAGGTGTATTGCCCCGCTGATGACCACCAGGAAAGCAATCAGCAGTGCGCTCACCACCATCGGCGGTAATAGAATACCGAGCAGCCAGTTCAAGCCGACCAGAATGAGCCCGATGATAAGCCCGACCACCGGAAAGTAACCGGCAGAGCGTCCGACCTCATCCGCCTGTATCTCACGTCGCCACGGTATGGCGATTATGGTCAGAAACTGCAACGCAGCGAAAAACCTGGTCACTGGCCTACCCGTCTCCTTCCGATACCCCAGCTTCACCGAAGGTGGCCATATCGGCCAGAACCCCGGCAGCTACCTCGGCCAGAAATATCCCCAGCGCGGCGCCGGTGCCTTCCCCCAGGCGCATGTTCAGGCTCAGTAACGGTTCTAATCCAAGGTGCTCGAGCAATATCCTATGTCCCGGTTCCGCCGAAAGGTGAGCGGCAATGAGATAGTCTTTTACTCCGGGCGACAGGGCGCTGGCAATAAGTGCCGCCGCACCCGAAATAAAGCCGTCTATAACCACCGGAACGCGTCTCGCGGCGGCTCCCAGCATTACCCCAACCAGCCCCCCGATTTCAAACCCGCCTGCCTTCGCCAGCACTTCCATTGGATTTTTTGGCTCAGGCCGGTTTGCCGAGATAGCCCGCTCAATTACGGCTATTTTATGCTTCAACTGCTCATCGGTTAATCCAGTGCCAAGACCGGTCACCTCAGCCACCGGCCGGCCCGTCATGACGGCACAGATGGCGCTGCTGGCCGTGGTGTTCCCGATGCCCATATCACCCGTGCCCACAATATCCAGCCCCCTGTCCGCCTCCTTTGCCATTAGTTCTATCCCGGTCTCTACCGCCCTCGCTGCCTGTTCGGCGGTCATCGCCGGGCCGCACGCCATGTTTTGTGTACCGGGGCCAACCTTCCGTGATATCAGGTTGGCGTCCTGGCCAATTTCGGTGGCGACTCCCATATCAACGACGATAACTCTCGCTCCCACGTGCCGGGCAACGACATTGATACCCGCCCCACCCCGCAGAAAGTTGGCCACCATCTGAGCGGTTACCTCCTGCGGCCAGTTACCAATTTTTTCCGCCACCACACCATGGTCGCCGGCCATCACCACAACCGCTTTCTCCCTAATTTGAGGGGGTGACTTGCCCTGAATGCCGGCCAGATGAATGGATAGTTCCTCCAGACGACCCAGGCTCCCCGGCGGCTTGGTCAGCCTGTCCTGCCTGTCCCGCGCTTTCTCCATCGCCAGCCGGTCGAGTGGCTTGATTTTTTCAATGGTGCTGGTTATAAGTTCTGTCATGGTTTCTCTCCCTGCAGTCACGCCGATAACATAAGTTCGCCTTTATCCTTCAGTTCTTTCACGGCAGCCATCAATTTTCGACACTCCGGCAGGGCGCGTGCCGCAATGCGTACGTACTCCGGAAAACCGAAAGACGCACAGTCCCGCACCTGGATGCTGTGCTTCAGCAATCGGGCACGGAACACTTCAGCGTTGCCTACTTTGACCAGAAAGTAATGGGTGTCCGACGGCACCGGCGGCAGGCCGAGCTGAGACAGCCCCTGCCAGAGGAACTGTTTCGCCTCGCTTATTTTCTGCTTGCTCTCGTCCAGAGCCGCTTCGTGCTCCAGAACCCGGGTCCCGACCTGCTGGGCAATGATATTTACGTTCCACGGTGGACAGACCTTCCGCAGCGCGCTGACTATCTCTTCATCGGCTACGGCATACCCGAGGCGCAGGCCGGTTAAGGCGTAATCCTTGGTCATAGAGCGTAATAATATAACGTTACCCTTATGAATTAACTCGATAGCCGCCCAGCCTTGCTCCACGAAAGAAAGATAGGCTTCGTCAAGGACGAGCAAGCCGTCCCCGATTGCCGTCAAAACCGTCTCCACTTCCTGCCGTGATAGG
>JADHXF010000025.1 GCA_016783105.1 Dehalococcoidales bacterium
ATCCGCTTCAGCATCTCCCCTTTCTGTTCCTCGCTCAGCTGGTCGGTCATCCTGGAGACAATGAAGCCGGGGGCAATGGCATTGACGGTAATGCCCCGCGAGCCAACCTCTCGGGCAATGCTCTTGGTAAAGCCGATGATACCCGCTTTGGATGACGCATAATTCGCCTGGCCGGGATTACCCACAATGCCCACGATGCTGGATATGCTGACGATACGCCCCCACCTCTGCTTTATCATCTGCCGCAGTACGGCGCGCGTGCACAGGAAAACGCTCTTCAAGTTCACATTCAGCACCGTTTCCCAGTCCTCGTCCGACATCCGCAGCAAAAGCTGGTCGCGGGCAATGCCGGCGTTATTCACCAGAATGTCAATCCGCCCGAATTCCCCGGCCGTCTTCTCCACCAGATTGGCGACGTCAGCCGCCGAGCTGACATCGGCATGGACTGCCAGGCTCTGCCGGCCCATTTTCTTTATTTCCTCAGCCGCCGATTCCGCGCCAGCAATGTCACTGATAACAATGTTGGCGCCAGCCTCTGCCAGCCTGAGCGCAATCTCCCGCCCGATACCACGGGCGCTGCCGGTCACAATGGCTACTTTACCGGATAGATCCATGTTTACCTCCTCGGATTATGTCAAACGGCTGCTTGCCGCCGGCGCATCCCCGATATTTATGGTCTGTACCTCTCGGTTTATCCGCTTTATCAGGCCGGCGAGCACCTTGCCCGGTCCTATCTCAATGAACGTGGTGACCCCTTCATTAATCATGAACTCAACGGAGCGCTGCCACTGGACACAGCTGCATAGCTGCTGGACAAGCTCCTCTTTTATCGCCTGCGCTGTGGTCAGGGGACAGGCAGTGACATTGGCGATAACAGGGATGGACGGGTCGGCAAAAGTAACCTGAGACATGATTTCCGTCATACCCTCGACGGCGGGCTGCATCAGCGGCGTATGGAAAGCACAGCTTACCGGGAGAAGTATAACACGTGCCGCTCCCCTGTCTCTGGCCAGTTCCATGGCTTTCACCACACCATCGCTATCGCCGCTTATAACCAGCTGGCCCGGCGAGTTCCTGTTCACGATAAAGATTCCTGCCTGCTGGCATACCTCTTGCAATGGCGATTCCTCAAGGCCGATAACCGCCGCCATGCTTCCGGGACGGACGGTGCCGGCCTCATGCATCAGCCGACCACGCTCCCTTGCCAGATAGACCGCGGTCCTGAAATCAAGCACGCCGGATGCGGCCAGCGCGGTGTACTCACCGAGGCTGTGACCGGCCACAAAACGGGCTGGCGGCAGACCGGGATTCACCTCGCGGGCAGCTTCCAGGCAAGCGTAACTGACCGTCAATATCGCCGGCTGGGCATTTATGGTCTGGCGCAGCTCCTCCTCAGGTCCTTCAAAACATAGTTTGGAGAGAGGAAATCCCAGCATTTCGTCGGCCTGTTGGAAGATAGCCTTTGCTGAAGCGAAGTTCTCATACAGGTCACGCCCCATACCCGCCCACTGCGAACCCTGACCGGGGAAGACGTAAGCTACGTTGCCTGAATCAACCATTGATTTCCACGGCGAATTAAATTGGAGAAAAATGCCTTATTCTGGCTTTGCGGGCGGCCCGGATACCTTAATGACCTCTCTGCCAGCATAGGTACCACAGGTCCGACAGGCATGATGCGGCAGCTTCGGGTTATGGCACTGGGGGCAGTAATCCATCTGAGGGGCTTTCAATGCCAGATGACTTCGCCTTTTACCACGGCGTGCCTTGGATAACTTTCTTTTTGGTAACGCTCCCATAATTTACGCTTCCTCTCGCTTTATTAGCTGAACTACGGTAGATTAATCAGTTTCGACCAGCGCGGGTCAACTGCCCGCACAGGACAGCCACAGGGCCCGTGATTCAAATTACGCCCGCATTCCGGGCACAGCCCGACACACTCCTCATCACACAGCGGCTTAATTGGTACTGCCAGCAGCGCGTATTGGCGTATCGCCTCACTCAAATCAACTACGTGATGCTCATCAATGGTGAACGAGCCGGGCTCTCCGGAAGACTCAAGCGGCAGTCCGCTGGTGACGTCAATGGTTTGAATATATTCCTCCTCAAAAGCCATATCCACTGGATAATCAAACACACTCAGGCAGCGGCTGCAGGTCAATTTAAGGTCGGTGTGCAGTCCTCCTCTGGCCAGAATGCCGCGCTGCGTTCTTAAAAAGCTGACTTCACCGCTTACCTTGCGGCCAGGTTGGTCTTCAGCAATATCAATCGTTTCGTCTATTTTATATTTACGGGATGACCCGATGGATTCCTTGAGCAACTGGGAAACATTTATCTGCATAACAACCGCCTCCACACCAGCCAGTTCTTTCTATTATAGGGCAAGCGGCATATTCGCCGCAAGCTCGGTTAGACAGAGCGCTACAAGTTCACAGACTTGATTATGGTGATAAGACCATCATTCGGGTAATCTCTTTTGGCCCCGGTAAGCCGGTTCCTGGCTAACAACACTTCCAGCCCACCCTGCACCAGGTAATCTTTGAAACAACGATGATGATTCCTGCCGGCGAAAAACTCGATGGCCCTGACCAGATAGGAAAATGGCTTTCTGGGTAGTGGAACCTGGAAATCGAGGAAAAGCAAAGCGCCACCCCTTTTGACCACCCGCTTCATCTCCGAGATGATATTATCACGAGCCTCTCTCTCTTTTTCATGCAGGGCTAAGGAAATAGATACGCTGTCAAACACGTTATCCTTAAAGGGTAACTCTTGCGCATCCGCCCGCTGGAACGACACACCCTTTAAATCTCGATTTCTTTTATCCTTCCTCGCCAGTTTGAGCATATTCAGGTCCAGGTCTATACCTGTTGCCATAATGCCAGCTTGGGCATAGTGAAACACCTGGTCGCCGGTCCCACAGCAGACATCCAGAACTCTGTCACCAGCTTTCATTCCGGAAAATTTCACGGTATAAGCCCTCAGGTTACTTAATAGAGGGTCAATTATGGTCGAATAGTTAAAAAACAGCATGGCACCAGCCCGAAAGATCGAGGAAAAGTCGTTGCTTACCGTTTCTTCAGCTTCTCGGTGAGCATCGGCACCACCTGGAACAGGTCGCCCACGATGCCGTAGGTGGCTACCTCAAAGATGGGGGCACCGGGGTCTTCATTGATGGCAACGATACACTCCGAGGTCTGCATACCCACCACGTGCTGCAAGGCACCGGAAACGCCGACAGCGATATACAGCCTGGGGCAGACCGTTTTCCCGGTCTGGCCTATCTGGTGCGAGTAGGTAGTCCACCCTTCGTCCACCGCGGCGCGCGTGGCACCCACCGCCGCACCCATGACCGAGGCCAGCTCATCGAGCATCTCAAAATTCTCCGCCTTTCCCAGACCGCGCCCCCCCGCAACGACGACATCCGCCTCCTCAATTCTCACCGTTTCCGTAATTTCCGCAACAAAATCAAGAAGCTTCGTCCGTGAAGTCATGCGCTCCCGGTTGAAGTCCAGTTTTACTATTTCACCTTTCCGGCTGCTATCCGGTTCACCTCTGGAAAAGACGTGGGGGCGCACCGTCGCCATCTGCGGTCGCGCTTCAGGACAGGTGATGACGGCCATGATATTGCCGCCAAACGTCGGCTTAGTCTGCAGCAAAAGCCTCTTCTCAACATCAATTTCAAGGTCAATACAGTCGGCGGAAAGCCCGGTGGGCAATGCCGCCGCCACGCGGGGAATGAAGGCGCGTCCCAGCGCGGTGGCCCCGGCCAGGACAATCTCCGGCCGGTGCTGCTGTATCAGTTCGATAAGCTGCCGGGTAAAGAAGTCTTCCTGGTTATTTGCCAGCGCGGGGCCATCTACCAGATAGACCGTGTCGGCACCGTGGGCAATAAACTGGTCAATCTCGCCAATACCGTGACCGAAACAGACAGCGCTCAATTCCGTCTGCAATGCATCGGCCAGTTCTCTCCCTTTGGCCAGAAGTTCATAGGCGACGCTCTTGATTTTGCCGTTTCGCTGCTCGGCGAATACCCATACTCCCCGGTAGTGCTTGCTACTCATATCTTTCTGCCTTAAATGAACCCGTTATCCCTTAACCGGCCAATCAAACAATCAACCTGTTCTTCTGCCTCTCCCTGGAAAATCTCGCCCTGGCAGACCCGCTGAGGAGAAAATATCCGGATGACCTGAGTAAAAGAGCCGGCCAGGCCGAGCCTGCCCGGGTCCACGTTTAGCTCTTCAGTTCCCCAGACCGATATGGTGGCGCTTTTGGAGCGGGCGATGCCGCGCAGCGAGGGCAAGCGCGGCGTGTTAATCTCTTTGACTACGGTTATCACCGCCGGCAGGGAGCATTCCATGACCTCGTAACCATCTTCCACCATGCGCTGGACACGTAGGCTGCCATCAGCAATCTCTTCAATCTGGCTGACATAGGCGATAAACGGTAGCGCCAGCATCTCAGCGAGCTGTGGACCAACCTGTCCGGTATCGCCGTCCAGCGTCTGCCGACCACAGATAACAAGGTCATACTGTACCAGTTTGCGCAGCGCAGCTGATATAGTGTATGAGGTCGCCCAGGTGTCCGCACCGGCAAATGCGGGGTCACTCAACAAAATCCCCTCGTCAGCACCAAGAGAGACGGCTTCTCTCAGGGCGGTTTCCGCTTGTGGAGGACCCATGCTGATGGCGGTCACCTTGCCGCCAGTTCGCTCTCTCAGTCGAACCCCTTCCTCAATGGCATAGGTATCAAAAGGATTAATGATGTTCTCAATTCCATGGCGGATAAGGATGTTGGTCCGGGGGTCGATTTTCACCTGCGTGGTGCCGGGCACCTGTTTCAGGCAGACGACGACGTTCATTCCGTCCTTGCCTTTCGCTTTCTCAGTTCCCCGGCGATGGCGCTGCGTAAAACCTGGTTGGCACCTTCATATATCTGGGTTATCTTGGCGTCCCGCATCATCTTCTCGACCGGGTAATCTTTCATATAGCCCGTACCGCCGCAGATTTGCACTGCGTCCGTGGTCACCTTCATCGCCACATCCGAGGCGAAAACCTTGGCCATGGCCGATTCTTCCGTAAATTTACGGGCGCCGCTATCCCCTGTCCTCGCGGCGGCATAGACCAGCGCCCGGGCCGCTTCAACCTGAATGGCCATCTCCGCCAGCATATCCTGTACCACCGGCAGGGTAATAATCGGCTGCCCGAACTGGACACGCTGCTGGGCATAGTCCACCGCCGCCTCGAGCGCCCCCTGCGCTATGCCGACCGCCTGCGCCCCAATCCCCGGGCGTGAGCGGTCAAAGAGTCGCATCGACTGGATAAACCCCATGCCCGCCTTGCCAATGAGGTTCTCCTCCGGGACATGGCAATTGCGGAAGATGAGCTCCCCGGTGGCTGATGCCCGGATGCCCATTTTCTTCTCCTTCTTGCCGAAGGTAAAACCCGGCGTGCCCTTCTCCACGAGTATGGCACTGGCGCCACGGGCACCCTTTGTTTTTTCAGTTAAAACAATCACTGTATAGAGCCCGGCTTCACCGGCATTGGTGATAAATTGCTTGGTGCCGTTAAGCAGATAGCCGCCTGCAACTTTTTCCGCGGTCGTCTTAATGGCGCCGGCATCGCTGCCTGCCATGGGCTCGCTGATGGCGAAGGCAGTCAAGTTTTTACCGGCGGCAATATCCGGGAGGTATTTGCGTTTTTGCTCTTCAGTACCATACTCTATCAGAGTATGGGCGCCAAGGGCATTTACTGCGTAGGTGGTTGCCACACCACCACACACCCGGCTCAACTCCTCCACCACCAGACACAGTTCCAGACAGCCACCACCCAGTCCTTCATACTCTTCCGGGACGAAGACGCGGAACATGTCAGCATCGGCCAGGTCTTTTATGATTGCCCGGGGGAACTCTTCTTTTTCATCCAGCTCGGCACGAACCGGCAGAATTCGCTCCTCGGCAATCTTTCTGGCCAGGCTTTTAATGGTCTTCTGTTCTTCAGTCAAAAAATATTCCAAGGAAATACTCCTTTCCTGTTTAAGCGACGCCTCTAACGGAGAAAGGTACTGAAATTTTCCAATCTACCAGATCAGGGTCAAGTAAAATTATAGGTAAAATTCCTTGCCGGCGTCAAGGCAGGAGTCTGGCAATCACCTTGACAGAGACCCTTGCGGTGGCTATACTACCGATTACCGAGAGAAATTTGGGATAACGCAGTCTTGCAGAAAGGGGGTGCATCCGGTGGCAGCCAAAGCATTTGTCTTAATTGAGACCGAGGTAGGCAAAACCAGGGATGTTGTTATCGCCCTGCAAAAATTGAAAGGGGTTTTGTCGGTGGATACCGTGACGGGGCCATACGACATCATTGCCATCCTGCAGGGTGATAGCCTGAATGATATTGGCGACCTGGTTACGGGGAAGATTCACCCTATTCCCGGCATATCCCGTACCGTGACCTGCCTGTCAATTTAAATCACGCCTGCAAAGACCTCAACACTTCATTAACCGTCTGCTCGTCGGTTGAAGCGCCGGCGGTTACGCCGATATGGCGTTTGCCTTCCCGCCAGGAAGGCTGGATTTCAGCAGCGGTTTCTATCAGGTATGTCTCTGTCGCCTGGGAACATAATTCGGCCAGACGATTGGTATTGGCGCTGTGATGCCCGCCAACAACCAGCATCAGGTCCACCTGGCCGGCCAGCTCGATGGCAGCTGCCTGGCGTTCCCTGATATCATGACAGATGGTGTCAATTATCCGCATCTCCGAGTCCCGGATAAAGGCGGTATCAATCAGTTTTTTAACGAAATCAGTAAACTGGGTCGGCACCTGCGTGGTCTGGGATAAAATCCCAATGCGGCGCGGTATCTGGTCCAGCCTGGAGATAAATTTATCGTCAAGTGCCGCCAGCCCCTTCCCCTTGGTCCAGCCCAGAATACCCCTGACCTCCGGGTGTTCGGCATCGCCGAAAATAACCACCAGAAAATCGGCTTCCGCCAGCCGCCGGGCCGCCGCCTGTGCCCGGAGCACGAACGGGCAGGTGGTGCTGATTATCTCAATGTTTCGGGCCTTTATCGCCTCCTCGAGCTGCGGGCTTATCCCGTGAGAACTGGTTACCACCACATCACCGCGGATATCGTCCACATTTTTGGCTACTTTCACACCAATCCCGGCCAGCCTCTGCAGCACCTGCCGGTTATGCACCACCGCCCCCAGCGTTTCCACACCGCCACGCTCGCGGGCTACCTTTTCCAGTATGTCAAGGGCCCGCTTCACACCAAAGCAGAAGCCTACCTTGTCCGCTTTTTCAATGGTCATCCGGCTAGCTTTTTTCGCCACCATATTGCCCCCGGTATTCTTCGGGCAACAGCTCGGCAATACGGGTCATGATAAGGTGTGTGAACTCCGCAAGCTGTCCCCGGGTCACTTTACCATTTACCGATGGTAAATTAAACGGGCGCCCGATATTAACCGCGATTTTCGGACGGTGCCACCACCAGGTACGTCCCGTTATCTTTTCCGTGCCATAAATTCCCACCGGCAGGATGGGAACACTGTTATGCACCGCGATGAGTGCCGAGCCGGAAAAGGCATCCACCAGCTGCCCTTCCATGCTGCGTCGACCCTCCGGAAAGGCGATCAGCGCACCTCCCCGACCGAACAATTTTTCGGCAAAGCGCAGGGCGTCCCGGTTCATGCCGCCGCGCCGTATCGGAAAGGCGTCGCAGTTACGGAAAATGTACCTGTGAATCCGGCTACGGAATAGCTCCTCCTTGGCCAGAAACATCGCCTTCCGTTTTACGCTGATACCCACTATCAGCGGGTCTGCCAGGTTGAGATGGTTCGACACCACAAGCAGCGCTCCTTTATCCGGAACATGCTCCCTGCCCAGCACCCGCCACCGGGTAAAAAGGAACACAAGCACCCGGGTCAGATAACGGCCAACGTAATAAAGCCAGTGCATTTCGTCTTAAGAGAAAAACGGTATTTCTTTCAATTATAGCGGTGGGATGGGTTAAAGACAATTACAGTGGAAATGAGTTTATTGTTTTAGAGAATCAGGTTCAGCAGCCCGCCCACGGAGAGGGCCGCGGTAACCATGATGGCGGTTGCCTTGAGCACTCCCCTGGCACCCAGTTCCCGGAAAAGCACCACAAAGGTAGCGATGCAGGGGAAGAACATCGCCAGAACAACGCTGCCGACGACCAGCTGCTCTGCGGTTAACGCCAGGGGCGCCAGCATACCCAGGGCCACATCCTTGCGCAGGAAACCTACCGTCAGCGCCACCACCGCTTCCTTGGGCAGTCCGAGCAGGCCCGTGACCACCGGTGCCGTGACATTGGCGATTATATCAAAGACGCCGACCGCATACAGTATGTTTATCACCAGTACCGCGCCCAGTATAATCGGTATGGCCTCATGCAGAAAGCCGTAGACCCTGAACCATAGCTTCTGAAGCACGGCCTGCCACGGCGGTATACGATATGGCGGAATTTCGATTAACAACTCAGGGCTGAACCCTTTCACCATGCGATTTAGAACGAACCCGAGAATAACCCAGACGAGAAATAACGTCCCATAGACCATGGCGACGTACTGGATGCCCCGCGCTCCCACCAGGCCGAAGACCATTGCCTGCAAAGCAGCACAGGGCACGGCAATTGAGATAAGTGTGGCCGCGATGAACCTCTCCCGTTTGCTCTCCAGTATCCTTGTCGACAGAATTGCCGGCACGTTACAGCCGAGTCCCAGCAATGTGGGAATAATGGCATAGCCGTGAAGCCCCAGGCGATGCAGAATCGTATCCATGAGAACGGCCAGACGCGGCAGGTAACCGACGTCTTCCAGCAGGCCAAGCACGAGATAGAAAGCAACAATATAGGGCAATACCATGGCAAAAGGCACATAGAGGCCGGTGGTCAGCAGGCCAAACGACTCGATGTAATTTATTTCGCCGGCCACGATATGACCTAGCAGCACGTTATGGAGAATGCCGGAGCCACCCATAAAGCTGCTGAAAAAAAGTATCACCGGCGTCCAGAGATATTCAAATATGGGGTTAAGGACGTAGTTAATCAGGCTCTCACCGATGAAACGAATACCGGAAAATGTGCCCGCCAGAACCACCGCAGCAATGATAATCCCGGTAAAGGGGCGGGCGCTGGCATCTTCCAGACGCTCCAGCCAGGTATGGTGACGGTGGGTGACCTGCTGCACGTGTTCCACAATATTGCCAACGGCGGCCCACCGTTCATCATGGCTGCCTGGCGGCAGCCTGGGCGCCCTGGCTGCGGGAATACTTTCCACCAGTTCCTTGATTCCCTGTCCGGTAACTGCCACCGTGGGGATAACGGGAACGCCGAGCAACTCTTCAAGCCGCTTCAGGTCAATGTGGATGCCGCGGTGCCCGACTTCGTCCCACATGTTCAGAGCCACAACCATCGGCACACCTTTTTCCAGTAACTGGAGCGTCAGATTAAGGTTTCTCTCCAGGTTGGTGGCATCAACCACGTTGATGACCATGTCGCCGGTGGCGAGCATTTGCAGAGCGATTTCCTCCGCCTCACAGGTCGGCTCCAGGCCGTAAGCACCGGGCACATCAATCACCCCCGCCGTCTCTTCCCCGACCTTCATAAATCCCTGCGTATAACCGACTGTGGTGCCGGGATAATTGGAGGCAATGACCCGCACGCCCGTCAGCCGTGAGAAAACGACGCTCTTGCCGACATTGGGGTTGCCCATGAGGAGGATTTTCCTCAGGTCGTTCTTTTCACCCCGTTGCTTTTTAACCTGGGTTTTTACACCGTGGCACGACATTCCCCTACCCCATCACTGCTCGATCTCGACAAGAATTTTTCTTGCCATGCCGAATCCGATCGCCAGCCGGGTACTGCCCTGCTGCACGGTTACCGGCCCTCGCATCAACATCGAACTTAATTTAGTAATTTTTCTACCCGGCCGGATGCCCATGGCGCTGAGGCGGCTCACCAGTCCCACCCCTCCGTCGATTTCCACCACCCTTCCACTCTGTCCAGAATACATCTGGCTTAAATTTACCTGCTTAATTGTCGTCATATATCACCTTTTCAATATAGCCATGTTGCCTTACCGACGGGTCCGGCGACACAGATTGCAGTGGCCGGCAACACGTATTTCTGTTTCATCAATGTCGAAGTCTTTCAATTCTGGCACTTCTTTTTTCAGGTAGCGGGACAGTGGATAGCTAAATTCAATAACTCGACCACAGCCAAGGCACACCAGATGATAGTGTTCTTTGGTCGGTTTTACTTCATAGTGATGATGGTTCTCGCCAAAATGCAGTTCGTCTACCAGTTCCAATTCCTTCATCATCTGCAGGGTGCGATAGACCGTGGAGAGACTGAGGCGCGGCTCTTTCTCACGGGCACGCCGGAATATCTCATCGGCGTCAAGATGCCCCTCTCCCTGGCGGATAATATCCATAATCAGGGCTCGCTGGTGGGTAAACCTCTTCCCGGCGCTGTTCAGCTTCCTGCGACTCGCGGTCATATTACGGTTGCCTCGCGTTCCTTAATGCTAATGATAATCATTTGCAATAGCAATTATAACATTGTTATTTGGCTTTCGCAATAAAAATTATTTGCGGTAATTATTACTTCCGGAGCAATGTTGATGCCCAGATAAAAATGATGGCCGCGATGACGACGGCAGCGGCAGAATTCACCAGCAGCATGGCGGGTGCTCCCCAGAGGCCGGCACCGGCGCCGGTGAGCAGGCTGCCCAGCGGCAGCGTACCGATGGCAAACGCACGTGCCCCGGAAACCCGGCCCCGCATTTCCTCGGTAGACCACACCATCAGCAGCGACTGAATGAGCGCCATGCACATTCCCTGATTCAATCCGGTCATAACCAGCAGAAGCAGCGACAGAGAAAACAGGCGCGAGAAGGAAAACAGCATCACCATGGCTGGCCAGATAATGGTTACCGCTAACAGCACCCTTCCCCGATGTATTGAATCCGGCAGCATGGTTACCACCAATGGGCCAACCGTATTACCGAGCCCGATTGCCGCCATGAGCTGTCCATAGCCAACTACATCGGTATGCAGAATATCCCGGGCAAAAACCGGGATTAAAGTAAACCAGTACGGGAAAATTAAAAAGTTTGCCAGAGCGGCGATAAGTATCAGGGCAGAAAGGGAACGGTCTTTTCTTAAATAGCGGAATCCCGCCACGATGTTCTGCCACATTGATTCCCGGGCCACTGGCTTTGGTAGCGGTTCAAGTTTCATGGGCAGGAGAGATAAAAATGACAGGCAGAAACTGGCCGCAATCAGGGCAAAGCAACCACTGGCGCCGATAACCTCGAGCAGACCGCCGCCGAGAAGTGGACCCAGTATGGTGGTACTGCCCTGTGCTACAAACAGAAGCGAAATAGCGGCGACCACGTGGTGCCTCTTCACGATATCGGCCGCAGTGGCATGCCGGGTAGAGAAATCAAACGTGTATGACACGCCACCCACCAGGGTAAAAAGAAAGAGATGCCATACCTCAAGAGCCGAGGTCAGAAACAACATCATAATGACCAGGGCACCAATGGCATAAACCACCTGCACGATGATAAGAATATGACGCCTGTTGAAGCGGTCGCTGACGGCGCCACAGAAAGGCCCCAACAGCATGGCAATAAAGCGGCAGGCCCCCAGCAGGCCAACCATAAAAGGAGAATCGGTCAGCTCCAGAATTAGCCAGGCACCAACCACGGTGTCCATCCAGCGGCCTATATAGGTACCGAAGGAAGAGAGAAAGAGGAGGCGATATTGTGGATACTGCCAGGCTGCCAGAAAATAGCGGCGCCCCGTGGAGGCGGCTTCGGCTTCAGGCAATGTCACCCTCCACAGGCTTCAGGCTCCTAACCTGCTTCTGATTTCGGGCATGGCTTCCTGTGCCGCCAGTTCCCCCAGCCTGATGCACTCCTGGGCATGGTGAAATTCAGCCGCCCCGATATGCACCACGTCCGGCTCAATCACAACATCGGCCTTCTCCATGCTTGACCTAACCAGCGAATAGGTGCCAATATGTACGGACTGGAGCAGGACATAGATGATATTCGGCTCTCTGGTGCCTTCCGTGCTTTTTTTAACCGATTGGTGGGCGCGGTCGAGCACGCCGGGGATGACGTTGACCGCAATGACGAAGTCGGCGCCCATTCTCTGGACAAGGTTAACCGGCACCGGGTTTGCCAGCCTGCCATCAACCAGGTATCTACCTGCCCGCCTGACTACCGTAAATATTCCAGGCATGGAAATGCTGGCCCTCACTGCTTCCACTACGGAACCACGGTCGAGCACTACTGCCTCCCCGGTATCGATATCGGTCGCGGTGCAGGCGAAAGGTATCAGCAGGTCGCTGAATTTGATATTGCCGCCCAGAAACGAGGCCAGCTGGTCGCTGATTTTCTTCCCTTTGATGAGCCCGGTCCTGGGCAGAGCCGGGTCGATGAATCGGGTTAATCGGCTCCCTGACAGTTCGATGACCCTCTCTTTGATGAGACCCGCGTTTTTACTCCGTGCGTAGAGAGAACCGACTACGGCACCAGCACTCGTGCCCGCAACCAGGTCGATGGGAATTCCCTCTTTCTCCAGGACGGTCAACACGCCAATGTGTGCCATCCCCCGCGCGGCGCCGCCTCCCAGTGCCAGCCCTATCTTTCTTTTCTGCAATTGATTTTTCCCCGAGAACCAGAGATTGATTCAATAAGTTTGCGCCGATATAAGAGCGGCGGGGCAGCCTATTACCCCCAGAGCTCTTCGATGTCCTTCTCTGCCTGCTCCCCGCCTCCGGCCTTTCCGGCGGTGAGAAATTCCTGATAGGACTTTGGTGAGCCGTATTCCCTCGTTCTGATGACCACCGGCATCGGTACGGCATGCCCGAAAATAAGGGCCTGCTGCTTCGATTCCAGCCTGGAAAGCACCGATTTCAGCGCGCTTTTGCCGGAGACGCCGGCGAGGACGCTGTCAATATCCCGCTCGTTGTCCAGCAGGCAGGTGATCTTGGTGCCCATCTGCGACATCACCTCGGTATCTATGCCGCTGGGGCGCTGGTCAATGACCAGCAGCGTTACGTTGTATTTCCTCATCTCGCGGGCGATGGTGCCGAAAATGGTCCTCCCGGCAACCTCCGGATTGAGAAAACGGTGCGCCTCCTCAATGGTGATAACCAGCGGTGTCGGTTTGACGGTATCTTCACCCATCGCTTTCTCCATCCGGTCGCGATACTGGGCGTGTATCCGCCGGGTGAGCAGGTTGGCTACCAGAATGTAGGCGGTGATATCCGTGTAGCGGCCAAACTCCAGGACAACGTTTATGCCCCGGTCAAGGTATTCCAGAATGCGTTTGACCGCATTATCCGGCGCCTGGGGCTCGATAAAGGGGAGCCGGCTCACCGTGGCCAGCCCCCTTCTCAGGTTCTGGAAGGTGCTCTCGTGGATACTCAGTTCGTTCAGCAGTTTGCTGGTTTCCTCAGAATCGGACAGGTCGGCGGCCTGCTGCAACCAGTTTTTACCAAATCGACGACTTAACTGGTAAATGGCTTCCACCGCCGGCTCGGTCAAGTTCAAAGTCTGGCGCAGCAACGACATGTCTTCCGGCTCAATCTCATCGTAGCCAATTTTCACCACGAAGTCGGTGCTCACCTTTCGCCTTCGGGAGCTTTCCTCGTCAAGGGTGAACACCGCCACCTTCGAGGGGAAGAGCTGTTTCAATGCCTTGACGGAACGCCCCCCCTCGCTTGTCCCCGCCCAGCCGTACTCGTTATGCATGTCGAATATCAGATTCACCGCAGCGCTCTTCTGCAGCATACCGATGAGCAATATGCGGGTGAGGAAAGTCTTGCCCGTGCCGCTCTTGCCGAAGATGCCGTTGGAGCGCTTGACCAGTTCCGGCAGGTCGAGGCATATCCTGGTCTCCATATCCAGCGGCGTGCCGACGTAGAACCGTTTTTCGTCCTCGCCGCCAAAGACAAGCTCCACATCCTGCTGCGTCGCCAGTTTGACCGCCGAGAAATGAGTTGGTACGGTCTTCACCGGCTGCGGCCCCTCGATAAGGCTGGCCACGTCTCCGCTGATGGTGAGCATGGGCAGCACGTGGAGGGTGCCGTAGGTGCTCGTCCCGGAGAGCACCTCGGAAATAAACGGGTCGGAAATATCCGGCGGCGTCAGGGTAAATCGGGGGTCGATGACGCCCAGCCCGATATCGGTAATCATGCCGAAAAATCTCTGCTTTTGCCCTTCAATGGTGACATATCTCCCCACCGCCATATCCTCCACCGATACTGCACCATCGAGCTTGACTTCAACCCCACTCTCCAGCGAACCGGAGACTACGACTCCCAATCTTTCCGTCATTTCAGCCTCCCCAGAATCGCCCGGAGCTGATTATACTGCCCGCCGAGCATGACCGCCAGTTCCTTGCCCGCCGCCACCAGAAAAGCGTGCGGGTCTGCCTGCGCCCCGCTCATCAAGCGCAGGACGGCGGGTATGATTTCATCTATGGACACGGGCAGATGGGCGCTCACCAGAATATCTAAAAAGCCCAGCGACCGGCCGAACTCCCTTACCTCGTCGGGCGGGCAGTGATGGACAAAGCCGTGGATGCGCGCCGGGCCGGGCGGCAGGTACTGATAGATGTTATCTCCTTTCCGGTGCCCCACCACCAGCGCCCCGAACTCGCTGCGGAGCAGCTTGGAAAGCTGGGGGCTGGACTGGTAGATGGCCTCCTCGCTCTCTTCATCTTTGCCTCGGGCGATGGGTCGGCGCCCCGGCTCCAGGCTGCCGGTGGTGGCATGGCAGACGATGCCGTAGATGTCCAGCTCGCCGTCTTTCGTCTTCACCAGGCTGCCCAGCGGCGGAAGCTCATAGAGCTCATAGCACTGCGCCACAAAGCTGGCGGTGCTGGCCTCGATTATCTCGCCAACTCGGTCAGATGGTTCAGCCATTATTTACTAACTCCATCCCCTTTATCCCCCTCGGTGGATTGGATGCAATTGCTCACCCATAGGTATGATGGTTAGAATTTCAATACTTTGTCCATTATAGAGTATTTTTCTACCAGAAGTCTCAATAGTTCTTGCTTGCCGGTAAAGTCAAGGTTTTCCAACTCTAGGTTCTACTCAATCTTGGTTGTTGCCGATGTTTTATCTGTGACTTTTCCATTAACATTGTTTTTAGCTTCTAACCTTTTAATAATATCTGAATATTCATTAACAAGTTTATTGTTTTGACGAATGAGCTTATTGTTTTGCTTTATTAATACACCAAGTATATTCCGATATTTTTTTATGTTTGCCTCTCGCTCTATTGGAGTTATTGCCGCCAAAAGATACGGAGGCCAAGATTCGTCATATTCAACTAGCTCCCCAAATTTGGCACGCCAAAGTAGTTTAAGAAGATTTAATAGTGAATAGATACCCATTGCAACAAAGAACAATACGATAATACTCCCTAATATGTATAGGAACCATTGGAAGGCGGATAATTCTAACATACTCCACCATCCCCACACGGGTTTTCCAAGTTCGATAACAATAATAGAGCAAAAGGCAAATATTGCGAGCCATGTTTGAAGATTATGGGTGAGCATGAGAGTAGAGCCTGCTTCTTTTCTACGTTTAAAAGCTTTGTAAATTCCTTGTGGCATCTTAATCCCTTTATCCATTGGTTAAGAGGATTATATACCCTTGAGAGCCACAAACCAAGATTGAGTAAAAGGCAACTCTATGTTAATCTTCTTTGCCAGGCTCTTAATATGGGCTTCCTGCTTTTGTGTCAGAAACCTCTGGGTAAGCTGCCTTTCCAGCTCAACCTTTCGCTTCTCCAATTCGCCTTGCTCTTTCTGGATAAGTTCCATATCCTCCCGCATCATAAAGTCAGCATATAGACCTTTACGATAACCCTCCACTAATCGCCTCTGCTCGTCTGGTATTGCTTTTAACCTGGCCTGACAAAGTTGTAGTTCCCGCTCTAATATTTCCTTGGTCTGTGAATTGTCAGCATTACGGCGACGAAGCTCTTGGATAAGAAAGTCCGGATCTTTAATAAGCTGGCAAATTGTATTCCAGACTTCTGCTTCTATTGCCTCGCTTTTAATCTCAGGGCACGAACAAGGTTGAGGACTGCCATCTGGACCGAACGGAACCCTATCGGGATTGCCTTTCCGATAACAGTGGTAGTATGGGATGCCACTAACTGCAGGCATGATTTCTGAGAGGTTTAATAAATTTATTGATAATACTGAATTGCTATTAACCTCGGCGATGGGACTGCCCAATAGCTTGGTGGTTGTTAGACATCGCTTAAAAGGGCTCACAGAACAAGCCCAAGATACTGCAAAAGGCTTAAATAAGATTCTGGAAAACTTGAAGGTAAAGTAGAATAATATGAATAGTAAAGAACAACTAAGATTGAGTAGAACCGAGGCTTGCATTCATTTGACGAAGAGGCTTTCTTTAGTGTATAATGTATCCGTAGTTCAAGTTCAGGTTATTACAAACTTCTTTATAGAATCCCCTCAGATTCAAATCAAGTACTGGATGGCCCGAGCTCTAGCTAAATAATTAAGAGAGGAGGTCATCCAATGAGTTTTCAGGACAAGACCATCGAATGTTCCGATTGCGGTAATACTTTTACCTTTAGCGCTGAGGAACAGGAACAGTTTCAGTCGAGAGGCTATACCAACGAACCCAAACGCTGTCCCGATTGCCGTCAAGCTAGGAAAGCACGACAGTACGGAAACAGCGACAATAGCTATGGTAATAATAGCCACGGCTATACCCCCCGACGCCAAATGTTCCCTACAGTGTGCTCCGAGTGTGGCAAGGAAACTGAAGTACCGTTTGAACCCCGTGAGGGCAGACCTGTGTATTGCAGTGATTGCTACCGTAAAGTCAGAGTAAGCAGTTAACCTTGAATTAGTCTGCGAAACGAACATGGGCTGAGCGATATCGCTCAGCTCATGTCTATCTTTAGACGGTCAGGATTCACCGGACAGAAGGTGTCTATGGTAACAAAAAACAGAGCAAAAACAATTGAATTCGTTGACCAAGATGAGGGCTTCATTAAGAAGCTTACCGAAGACATCGGCTGTCATTATTTTAAGGCCAATGAACGTACTTATAACCTTAACAAATTTGCCTCTGATATTCACAGTAAAATGGGTGTTTTCGCATGGGTTCACAAAGAAGACAGCAATTGTTTCTGGATATCTACGAGAAAGATTTGGGTAGAAGAAGCCCAGGCTAAGGCAATGGCCGGTAGAAAGGCATCAGGAATAAATTACTTTACCAGAGATACCCAGCAAGCAGAGGACAGTGTTAGTTTTGACACACAAGATGGTTATGAAAAGACTGTAAGTGCGCTAAGACTAATTAAAAAAGTACGGTAGCTTGTCACTGCACAACCAGACACATCATTCGACGTATTGACCTGCCCCAAGTAATTGTACCACTTTCTAAGTTAGAGTTGCCGGCATAATTACTGGCATTATAGCTTCAAGAGCGGGTGGTCGATAGCGTAAAGCACTATGTGACCGTATCCGATTATACTCTTCAGCCATTCCCCTATCAATCCCCTTGCCTCTAGCTTTGTGTAAGCTAGTAATGCTACTGCTACAAACAGATAAATAGGCTTTGCCTGGAGTGCTAGAAAGCAACACAATTGCAATTACAGAGTAACCTGATATAAAAGGATTAGTTGATTTTGGTAGTGTGGGGGTGAGCTGCCGTCAGTGGATATTGTGATCGTGACTGTAGTGTTTCTATGCATAATTGAATCAGTTTTTTGAGGCAGGTCAATCCCTGAGGCGTGTGGAATGTGGTTATGGTTTTAGAGACAGGATATAGAGGAATCTACCCCACAAGGTGTCACGCAAAACAACCGCAAGCAAAAGAAGGAATAAAAGGTTCAAGTGGGCTAGCTCTTAAGCGATAGAGATTATACCCTGTTTTGCGGCGATAACTACCGCGTCGGTACGGGCATTGGCATTTAGTTTACGCAGGATTGAGGTAACGTGATTTTTAATGGTTTGTTCGCTAATGTCAAACTCATAAGCAGTCTTCTTATTAGTATAGCCCTGAGCTATACATCGAAGAACTTCCTTCTCTCTAGGAGTTAGCGGTGAGATAAAGCCTTCAGCTTCACTCCGCCAAGAGGGCTCTTGAAACTGCAGTAACACCTGTTCCGCTAATTTTGGTTCGGCACCAAGGTTTTCATTTATGGGGTATTCACCATGAGCTACACGCCTAATCGTATCGACTAGTTCGTTAACGGTAGCTTCTTTGCTCAAATAAGCACTGGCTTGGGCTTTGAGCGCCTGAAAGAGTTGAGTATCATCCTGACGTGAAGTCAGCACTACCACGCCAGTATTAGGCAAGCGCTGTTTTACCTTACGAGCCAACTGCAAGCCACTGTCAGAAGGAGCATCAATATCCACCAGTGCTACATCTGGTGGCATAATATCGATAGCCGACAGCACTTCGGCATTAACGCCAGTAGTACCTGAGATTTCTATATCTTCTATACCAGAGAGTGAACGCTCTATTCCTTGCCGAAATAGGACCTGCTGACTGACTATGAGGACTTGTATCATATTCATTAGCCTTATCTGAGTCTATCCGCACTGCAGCCAACTGAAAAAATATCACCGAAGGTGAGTTAATTATAGTCCTATTTGGTAGAGTGTCAATATCAGGATGGCATCATCACAACACACCCTACTTCCCGTTTAGCCTTTCGCTTGCCACGTAGCCCAAATAACCTTGAAACGTAAAGGGATGTATAGGTGCAATAACCAAAACGCATAGTGAAGTATTACTTACACTTACAGCTCGTCTTTATTAGGAAACAAGAGACCCCTGGGCGTGCGGAATGTAGTTACTACAACCGAGAGGGAGGTGGTGGTGAAGGACTAGAGTAAACTTTACACTAACTGGTTGCTATCCCTTTGGTCTATTCCCCTTGGCATTAGCCACCATCACCTCCACCATCATCTTCTACCTAAGTCTCGGTAAGCCTCACCTTAACTGCTGCGGAGCGACCGTCACGTCCCTGACTCACCTCAAATTCCACTTCCTGCCCTTCGCTAAGGCTACTAAATTCCACTCCTTCAAGATCGTTGCGATGGAAGAAGAGGTCTGTTTCATCCTCTGTCTTGATAAACCCAAAACCACGGTCCGTGAGCGTTTTGATTGTGCCTTTTGGCATAGGACACCTCCTTAATGACTAATTAGTTATCATACTCAGGTTCAACGTCAGTCAGCTCTGGCAGGAAAAGGACACTATGCTCCTTGCCAGAAGACGTAGAATCCGTCCATGAGTTACTGAACTCTTTTTCAGCACCGCATAACTTACATCTACCTTTACTTATCGACCCACTAGGTGATTCTATTAGCCAATAATGCCCACATTCCCTCTTTACTTGGGTTTCTAGTTGTTCCACTGCCTCTCTCATCTCCATTTATTACTATAACCAACACAAAAAATTAGCAGTCGAGTCATTCGACTGCTAATAATCCATATTATAGGACAGTAAATGTTTTGTCAAGTAGCTATAAATAACATTGTCAATAGTGCCCATATATCTTTATCGGACCCCCGCTCCCAGACCCACTGGCCTGCCCCCCAAAAAGGAGTCCAGTTTTGATGTTAGACTGGAACTGAAAATAAAGGGGGTAAATCATGGTCAAGAAATCGCATTCTCCGGAGCAGGTCATCAACAAGCTGCGCGAAGCTGAGATCCTGCTGAATCAAGGAGCTAGCGTCGGCGAAGCCTGCCGGAAGATAGGTATCACCGAACAGACGTACTATCGGTGGCGTAGAGAGTACGGCGGTATGCGGGTTGAGCAGGCAAAACGGCTAAAAGATCTGGAGAAGGAGAATGTCCGGCTCAAGAAGCTGGTAGCCGACATCTCCCTGGATAATGCCATTCTGAAAGAGGCGGCGGAGGGAAACTTCTAAGCCCGTCAAAGAGACGCAAGTCCATTCTGTGTGTACAGAGGAAGCTTGGCGTCTCCGAGAGGCGGGCGTGTATGGTAGTTGGTCAG
The DNA here is from genome assembly GCA_016783105.1 of Dehalococcoidales bacterium. The sequence continues at coordinate 20,060 of JADHXF010000025.1, forward strand.
GCCAGAAAGACGCAGCGGCGTACCCCACGTATAACGGACGAGGAGGAATGGCTAAGAGCCCGGATCATTGAACTGGCGACCCGGTATGGCAGGTATGGTTATCGCAGGATTACGGCATTACTCAATCAGAATCCAAAGGAACATCCGGTGAATCACAAGAGGGTGGAAGGACTGAAGGTGCCAAAGAAGCAACCGAAACGAAGAAGGCTGTGGCTCAATGACGGATCGTGTATCAGACTCCGTCCACAGCACAAGGATCATGTCTGGAGCTATGATTTCGTCATGGCATGGACTACCAATGGCAAAGCCTTTCGAATACTCGTAATCATTGACGAATACACTCGGGAATGCCTGGTAATGATGGTGGCCCGGCATATTACATCTGGGGATGTCATTGAACAGCTGTATGAGTTGTTTCTTTTGAGAGGAGTTCCTGAGCATATCAGATCAGACAATGGCCCTGAGTTTACCTCAAAGGCGGTGTGTAAGTGGTTGAATCGGGTCGCAGTGAAGACTCTGTTTATTGAACCCGGTAGCCCATGGGAGAACGGTTACGTCGAATCACTCAACAGTAAACTGAGGGATGAATTACTGAATGGTGAGATCTTCACAACCCTGACCGAAGCGAAGGTATTGATTGAGCAATGGAGAAGGGAGTACAATCAGGTGCGTCCTCATAGCTCGCTTGGTTACCGGCATGCCAGGAGGGGGAATCGCGGGTGGCTGCCAACACCTTTGACACAATACTGGATAATATTTCCAAAAAACGAGACGTTAGAAAAATGTTAGAAGAAGTGGATGGGGTCGAGTGTAGGCCGTACAGGTCTTTGAACCTGTGACACCCTGATTAAAAGATACAGACGTATTGTTCCACCTGGTAATAAAAAACAACTTTAAGTCGCATATTGTTTGGAATATAGCTTCATTTTGTACCCTGTAGTACTGTACTTTTTCACGCGCAGAAGTTCGTTAGCAAAAATGCTAGCAAAATTATGCTTCGAGTAATTGAAATTCTATTCTGTAGTTCAGGGCTGAAACTCTGGTAGCACAAGGTCGAGGCCCTGACCCGATGGTATGACAATGACCTTGATGTCTTCCCCAAGCCTATCGAGCAGGATATACTGCAGGACCTCAGGTGTTAGAGATCCCTCGATGTCCCTGTTGGCGGCAACTTGGGCCTCAG
>JADHXF010000026.1 GCA_016783105.1 Dehalococcoidales bacterium
GAAGATAACACTTACCTCAAAAGGCATCCTCTTTAGCTCCAGAATCCCCCTGGAAGAGTTGGATGTTGTGGAAGCAACTTCACGGTATTACTGCCAGCTAGAGCCTTAACGTAACCAGTAAAGCCTTTACGCCCTATCGTATAACCGCAAACCGTTACACGGTCTGCCAATACACGGTTAAGAGCGTTTACCAGCGTAGCCTTATGAGCTACAAAGCCATCACCTGAACGCTTGCCCCCGATATTCAGTTGTTCCAAGTTTAATCACCCCTTTTGGCTATCTGGCTAGTGGGCAAACCTGCCAGCTTCACCTAGTAGTAAGCTATCCGTCAAGCTGAGATACTCTAGCCTTAACGGTGCTTCCACTATATAAGTCGCCGAAAGTGCCTTAAAATGTGTCACGCAAACATGGCAATTTGTTCATTCTTACGAGCACGTTTTAAGTAGCTTCTATCCCCATTGTCCAATGCTATCCCTGCTTTCAACTTGTAAGCTATTGCCACCAGACGTTTAGGATAGCCTATCTCCCAGGTGTTACTACTGACCCAGGCGTCAAGGTCAATCGCCTTATCATCCGCTATCAGTTCTCCCAGTTCGGTGGTATTGCCTTCACCGTCTATAACAGGCTTGTTTAAACTCTCAATCCTGACTGCCTTTGGGCAATTTCCGTATAGCCATTCCTCTTTACACTTTCGCCGTTGCGCCTGACTACAGTGGCGACAATCTAACCCCATCGTGAGCTTGTAGTAGGCTCTCCAATAGTCAGCTTGTGCTCGGCTGGCTATCCGATACATCACGGCTTCGGTGAAGGGCTTATGACCGTTATTCCGCTCGGCTCTGGCAAGGGTGAGTATTATATCGTGGAGTAAGTCCTGTTTGTCCTCTGCCTTCGCCTTGTGAGCAAAGCGGGAAGCTACCTTATAATAGGTTAGCCATTCGCCCTGTAGCTGGTCATAGCCGTTACCGTTACCGTTAGCTTGCTTTGGCTTTCGCCGTGAGCTAGACTTTACGTGGCGGGGCTTTGTCGTGCTGGTTTGGCAGTTTGCGAGCTTTCCACACCATCGGCAAACGCCCTGCCCTTCCGTCAGTGTCCAGATTTTACCGCAACGGTTACAGTGTCCCTGTGCGTTGCTGTTATCGCCGTTAAGCGGTGCTGATGCTGTTACCATCGTTACCATCGCTTGACCCCCTTATTGAGCTTATTTGCCATCGTGGGGCAAGCGTTCAGGTCGGGCTTTCCTCTATTCAGTTGTTAAGGTGCGTTTTTGTGTGTGTTTCTAGCTTCATTGTGTAACAATTAGTCAAATTGAGATACATCAAGCATTAGCTAAATTCTCACCCCCTCCCCTCTCCCGATGAAGTGAAAAAACAAAAGAAGAAAGCCCCTGCGACGGGGCTTCAAATCATGATGCGTATGCTCGTAGACTCAGTTGTTTTCAGGTGCAGGGTTTTCTAACTTTGCGGTGCGGCCAGCCGGTCTGCTTCGATTGGTGGCCACGGCCATTTTCGGGGTAAAGGGCATACTGGGGATTAGACCAAAGATCCTCACCGGCTTCTCTGCCGGCTGCGGTCAACCAGTAATATGTACGGTCCGGGGCTTCCGGATAGTTGTCTTGTATAGATGAGTTTTCTGATTCCGATGTTGCCTCTACCCACATGAGTCTTTTAAGCATGCCGAAGTAGACCAGGAATGAGTGATACCGCATGTGGGTAAACTTACGTGAGACCCTCTTTAGCTCGCGTTCATGTATCTTTTCCGCCTGCTCTTCGGTGACATCGGTGCCGGCCAGTACCACGCGGCTGATGATCTTCTCCTCACGCTCCCTGGCGGTGGCCCGTGCGAGGGCTTCCTTATACTCGTAGTTGATATCCGCTTGGGGAGCACCCCGCTCCGGGTCTATAGGAGTCGAGCCCTCCGGCCCGTTACCCAGGAGATACTCCCTGATAAACCAGCCGCAGCCGAAGGGACGGAGAAAACCGCCACGGTTAGGTCTTAACTCCACGATGCTTTACCTCTTGCGCGTATAGCTTGTATAACGCTCTCCGATTTCCTCACCGGCCACTTTCGATATTTACGGTGGTTTAGTAACATCAGTCTCTATGGCTACCGTTCCCTTGTTTTGGTTTTGGTTTCCCGCGAAGGGCCTTTAGCCTGCCGGCACTCATCCTGTCCATAGGAGAGAACCTGCGGTGCTGGATTCTAACGTGGGCCGATGCCAAGGTAACATATCGTTTAACCATTTCAAGAGTCGTATGCCCCAGGATTTGCTGCAGGGAAAATACGTCACCTCCGTTAATCAAGTAGTTGGTAGCGAAGGTATGGCGGAACAGGTGTACGTGGAGTCTCCTTACCCCTGATTTGCGCGCCAGACGGGCAGCAATTAGTCTGATCGCATTACCGCTAAGCGGGTATCCCTCAAGGGTCAGAAAGACATTGTCTTCTTGTAGCGGCTCTGGTCTGAAATGGAACACATATCTCTGAAGGATTTTTTGGGCTACGTTCCCTATCGGGACGATTCGCTCTTTGGCACCCTTGCCCATAACCTTGAGGTATCCTTCTTCTAAATGTGCATCTTGGAACTTGAGATTAGCTAATTCCGAGAGTCTGACACCGGAGTCGAGAAAGACCACAATCATGGCCGTATCACGGCACCCGGATGCCGTGTTGCTATCAAGATAGCTCAAGATGACACCGACTTCATCGTCCGTCAGTACGTCGACCAGTGTTCGGGGAAATCTCGGCGGCTTGAGCGAGGCCAGGACGTTTTCATCAGTATAGCCTTCTCTATGAAGCCAGCTAAAGAAGGCTCTGATGCCCCGAACATAATTGTTCACGCTGATGGCGCTGAGGTGTCCGCCTCCTGGTGGTGGGCTTGGATGACCGTACCATTTCTCCCGTGTTTGGAGATAGACGACGAATTCCCTTACCGTCTCCAGAGTAAGGTCACCGAGCTTGGTCGAATGGTCTTGCTCTTCCAGATAATTCTGGAAAAAGCGAAGCACACGCTCGTACCATTCCACGGTCCGAGGCGATTTGCCTTCACTCCGATTGTGAGATTCGAAGTGTCTGACCAACTTTTCCAGAGATGTGCCGTTCTTCTCCAACTCCTGCCACTTCCTGTTCCTGGTTCTGGTTCTGGTTCTGGTTACCATTGTATACCTCTTCCTCCGGACAGCCCTAAAATGCGTGACTGTCCCGTGATTAGATTGTGAGGCTGGGGTGATAAAGATAACCCTGACCAGTTAAGGAGTCGCTAATCGGAGAAATTCCGACGCCTTAACTCGAGGAAAATAGGGGGTTTTGCAGTGGAGAATTGAAGCTGGCGTCCCTGGTGAGATTCGAACTCACGACCCGCTGCTTAGAAGGCAGCCGCTCTGTCCAGCTGAGCTACAGGGACGTTTTATTACCATTCAAATGTAGCATGAAAGGAAAAGAGGGGTCAAGGATTGTGTATTGGATTTCCTCCCTTGACAATAGCTTCCAAGCATTGCTAGTATGAGATAATTAAAACTATCGACACGAACGGTGAAAGATGACTCGATTGCTCGACCAGATTGACCATCCTGCCGATTTAAAGAAGCTGAGCGAGCGTGAACTCAAACAGCTTGCCAGTGAACTCAGGCAGAAGCTGGTTGACACTATTACCGTTACCGGTGGTCACCTTGCTTCCAACCTGGGCGTGGTTGAGCTTACCATCGCTTTACATCGGGTATTTGATAGCCCGAGGGATAAGATCATCTGGGACGTCGGCCACCAGAGCTACGTTCACAAACTGCTCACCGGAAGAAAAAAGGATTTCGCTTCACTACGTCAGTATGGAGGCCTTTCCGGTTTCGCCAATCCTGAAGAGAGCCCGCATGACCCGTTTGGGACCGGTCATGCCAGCACATCGATTTCAGCGGCACTGGGGATGGCAATCGCCCGTGACCTTCAGGGTGATGACTACAATGTAGCGGCAGTCATTGGTGACGGAGCGATAACCGGTGGTATGGCTCTTGAGGCGCTCAACCATGCCGGTCATTTAGGCTCAAGATTAATCGTGATTCTCAATGATAATGGCATGTCGATTTCACCAACGGTGGGCAGCCTGGCTAAGATGTTTAATAAAGTGCGTTTTGACCCACGCTACCGCTGGGCTAAAGAAGAGAGCCGCAAGATACTGCAAGCCCTGCCCCTCGGAGATATGGTATGGGAGGTAGGACGGCAGGCCAGAGGCAGGTTCAAGGGATTGCTACTGCCGACGATGATCTGGGAGGAGCTGGGTTTTACCTATATTGGGCCCATTGATGGACATAACGCTACGGAGCTTGAAAACACGCTGCGCCAGGCCAGAGAATATCATCTGAACCCAACGTTCATTCACGTTTTAACCACCAAAGGCAAAGGCTATCGCCCCGCTGAGAATAACGCGGTTTACTTTCACGGTGTACCGGCTAAACGTGTCAGCAGCCAGAACATACCCACGTACAGCGAGGTATTCGCGCAGACGGCACTTCGCCTGACCCGTGATGACCCCAGAATAGTGACCATAACCCCGGCCATGCCGGAGGGTAACTGCCTGAGCATTGTGGCGGCCGAATTCCCGCAGCGTGTCTTTGATGTCGGCATCTGTGAACAGCACGCGGTTACTTTTGCCGCCGGGCTGGCTGCCCAGGGCTTTACTCCCATTGTTGCCATATACTCCACCTTCCTGCAGCGCGCCTTTGACCAGGTCGTACATGATGTCTGCCTGCAGAACCTGCCCGTCGTTTTCGCTATAGACCGTGGTGGCATCGTCGGGGACGACGGCAAGACGCACCAGGGAACGTTTGACCTCTCTTACCTGACGCTTGTTCCCAATCTGATTATCGCAGCACCAAGAGATGAAAACGAACTGCAGCACCTGCTCTATACGGCAGTGAACTCGGGTAAGGCCATGGCCATACGCTACCCTCGCGGTCCGGGACTGGGCGTGCCACTGGATACCATATTGCATAAAATACCGGTAGGCAAATGGGAGGTGATGCGCGAAGGCAGCGATGTCGCCATCCTGGCCGTCGGCGTTACCGTGGCGCCGGCGCTTGAGGCAGCACATGAACTGGCGGCAAGCGGGATAAAGGCAGCCGTCATAAACGCGCGCTTCGTCAAGCCGCTTGACGTAGAATTGATTACCAGCCTGGTGCATCATATCCCGCGCCTGGTTACCGTTGAGGAAAATACCTTGAGCGGTGGCTTTGGTAGCAGCGTGGCCAGGTTGCTGCAGGATTTGGACCTAGGGAAGATACCGCTAAAAACCATTGGCATCCCGGACGAGTTTGTCGAGCAGGGGACCCAGGCTGCCCTTCGAGCCAAATACGGCCTGGATGCAAAAGGCATAGCCCGGCAGGTTTTAGCCCTGTTTCCCGGTTATAAAACAAGTGAGCGGTCAACCAGGGAAGGCGAAACAAAGCCTGTGAATTAGTTATACTGGATGTTGAACGTGGCGGCGGCAGTAAGGCAGTTTGAATTCCCGGATAAAACATTATTCTCCTGTTGGGTATCGGTAGTGTCATGGTACAGGCGTGAACATGGTGAGGTGCAACCGGTGAATAAAATGACGGTGAAGGATATAGAGGTCAGGGACAGACGGGTGCTGGTTCGCGTTGACTTTAATGTGCCTCTGGATGAAAAAACCGGGGAGATAACCGATGATAATCGCGTTCGTGCCGCTCTGCCGACAATCAGGTATCTGATTGAGCAGGGAGCGAAGGTCATATTGATGTCCCACCTGGGTCGCCCCAGGGGAAAAATGGTGGCAGGCCTGAGGTTGGGCGTGGTTGCCCAACGTCTTTCCAAAATGCTCGGGAAGCAGGTCTCCGTGGCCCCGGACTGCATTGGCCCGGAAGTGGAGAATATGGTGGCCGCGATGAATCCCGGAGATGTTCTCATGCTGGAGAACCTGCGTTTTCATGTCGAGGAGGAAGCGGGAACGGCGTCTTTTGCCCGGTCTCTGGCCCGTCTGGGCGATGTCTTTGTCAATGACGCCTTCGGTGCCGCACATCGGGCGCACGCATCCGTATCGGCCATCACCGAGTACCTGCCAGCAGTAGCCGGCTTCCTGATGGAAAAAGAGGTGGCAAACCTGGGTAAAATACTGGAGAACCCGGCGCGACCATTCGCTGCTGTGCTTGGCGGAGCCAAAATAAGCGACAAGGTGAGCATGCTGGAAAATATAATGGGCAAAGTGGACTACGTTATGGTCGGCGGCGGCATGGCGGCGACTTTTCTGAAAGCCAGGTCATATGAAACAGGCCAGTCTTTAATCGAGGCGGATATGCTGGAGACGGCAATTCGTTTGATGGAACTGGCGCATAAGCAAAAGGTGAATTTGATGCTGCCGGTGGATGTTATGGTTGCTGATGAAATCAGCAGCGACGCGAAAACTGAAATTGTCCCGGTAGATAAGATACCCGGGGAAAAACGAATTGTGGATATGGGGTCGCAGACAATCGATAACTTCAGTCGAGAGTTATGCAAGTGTAAAACGGTTTTCTGGAACGGCCCAATGGGGATATTTGAAATCGACCGGTTTGCCAGGGGAACCCGGGAACTGGCAAAGTTGTTGGCTGGACTTGAAGCGGTGACGGTAATCGGTGGGGGTTCTACCGCCGAGGCGGTTATAGATATGGGTCTGGCCGAAAAAATGACTTTTGTTTCCACGGGGGGTGGGGCTTCTCTGGAGTTCCTGAGCGGGGAGAAGCTGCCCGGTGTGGAGGCGCTGCAGGATAAAAGATAGCCAGGAGAATCCGACTAAGGAGAGAATAATGCGTGTGCCATTGATTGTCGGCAACTGGAAAATGAATACCACAGTAACTGAGGCTCTGGAATTGGTCAGAGCGATGAAAAACGAGCTTGAGAAGGTTATCAGCGTGGAGAAAATAATCTGTCCGCCATTTGTTTCGCTGGCGCCAGTGAAGGAATTGCTGGCCGGCAGCACTATCAAGCTGGGTGCGCAGAATTTATTCTTTGCCGAAAAAGGTGCCTACACAGGTGAGATTTCACCCCTGATGGTGGCTGACCTCTGTGAGTATGTTATCATCGGGCACTCGGAGCGGCGGCAGCATTTCCATGAGACCGGAGACATCGTTAATAAAAAAATTATGGCCGCACTTAAAGCAGACCTCAAGCCAATCCTGTGCATCGGTGAGCGACTGGAGGAGAATGAGTCAGGAAAGACTGAAGAGGTGGTGGCAGAGCAATTGAGTGCAGCACTGGCGGGGGTGGCAGACCCGGATGGCCTGGCCATTGCCTATGAGCCGGTCTGGGCAATTGGCACCGGAAAGCCGGCCACCGGTGAACAGGCCAACGGAACGATTGCGTTTATTCGTCAGAATATTGCCCAAGCGTGTGGGGAAAATGTCGCTCGGGAGATGCGTATTCTCTACGGCGGCAGCGTTAACCCGGCCAACGCCGCCGAATTCATGCAGCAGCCCGAAATTGACGGGGCGCTGGTCGGTGGGGCAAGCCTCAAAGCCAGTGAATTTTTGAGTATCGCCAACCAGACCTCTATCATTAAACACAGTAAATGAACTCTTTAGCCGCGATAGTCGGCCCGACTGGAATTGGCAAAAGCCGGCTGGCCATTCGTCTGGCCCAGAAGTTCGATGGCGAAATCGTCAGCGCCGACAGCCGTCAGGTTTACCGGCATATGGATATCGGCACCGCCAAGTCCGGCACAGAGGAGCGGGCGCAGGTCCGGCACCACTTAATAGATATCGTCGACCCGGGACAGGATTTCAGTTTAGCGCAGTATCAGAAGCTGGCGTATGAGGTCATCAAAGACATTCGGCAGCGCGATAAATTACCCATTTTGGTCGGTGGCAGCGGCCTGTATGTACGGGCCGTGCTGGAGGGATGGCAGCTTCCGGAAGCGAAACCGGACCCTGCGCTGAGGCAGCGTCTGGAGAAGCAGGTCACAGATACCGGGTACAGTAGCCTCTATGAGGAATTAATGAAAACTGACCCGGCAGCGGCGCAGAAAATTGACCCGCGTAACGTGCGGCGGGTAATAAGGGCACTGGAGGTAAACCGGCAAACGAAAACTTCCTCCCGGCTTCAGAATAAGAAGGCTTTGCCTTACCGTACCTTGATGATTGGGCTGACGGTGGCACGGAAAGAACTTTACCGTAAAATCGACCAGAGGGTGGATGAGATGATAGCGAAGGGCCTGGTGGCTGAGGTGGAAAAATTGGTCAATATGGGGTATGATTTTAATTTACCAGCCATGTCCAGTATTGGCTATAAACAGATAGCCATGTTTCTTAAAGATGAAATAAGCCTGGAGGAGGCTATACAGCAAGTTAAATATGAAACGCACCGGTTCGTCCGGCATCAGTATGCCTGGTTCCGCCTTGACGATGCGCGAATTCACTGGTTTGATGTCGCTCTTGTTCCGGAAGAGGAAATAAACGGGCTGGTGTCCAGGTTTCTGGGAGAAAATCCCGATTAGGAAAGAGACACTCTTATTTAGTGAGTGAAGGAAGATGAAATTCACCAAGTTACAGGGCATGGGGAATGACTTTGTCCTGGTGGAAACCAGCGACGAAAAACGCCACTGGTCAAAGCTGGCGGTAGCCATGTGCGATCGCCACTTCGGTATTGGCAGTGATGGACTGCTGTTGCTTCTGCCTTCTGACAATGCCGATTTCCGCATGCGCATGTTTGACCCGGACGGTTCTGAGGCGGAGGCCTGCGGCAACGGCATCAGGTGCCTGGCCCGCTATGTCTATGACAATGACATGATACCCGCCAGTGCCGACCGGTTATCTGTGGAAACGATAGTCGGCGTGAGACAGCTCAAGCTCAATAAAGAAAAGCGCAGGCTTATCAGCATCCAGGCTGGCATGGGCAATCCCATATTCGAGGCTGAAGATATTCCGGTGCATATCGAGCAGGGCAGGGAGAAAATAGTTTACATAAACTCTATGATGAGCTATCCAGCAGGCATAGATGGTATTGACTTGCTCCTCAACCTTGTCTCGATGGGAAACCCGCACGCGGTTTATTTTCAGGATGACCCGGTAGTTGATTTTCCGCTATCAAGTATCGGGCCGAAAGTCGAGCATCTGGCCATCTTTCCGCGACGGACCAACTTTGAGGTCGCCCGGGTGCTAAATAAGAGGGAAATAGAAGTTCGTACCTGGGAGCGGGGCGCCGGGGAAACACTGGCCTGTGGCAGCGGCGCCTGCGCCGTAGCCGTAGCGGCGCAGCTTAACGGATATGCGGACAGTAAAGTTAACATAAAACTACTGGGGGGCACATTGCAGCTGGAGTGGGACGGGGCTGGAGAAGTATTGATGACCGGCCCGGCAGAAACAGTTTTCTATGGAGAATGGCCAGATTAAGGAGTAAGGAATGAGATTAGCCAAACGTGTGGAAAAACTACCGCCATACCTTTTCGTTGAAATCAGTCGAAAGATTGCCGAGAAAAAAGCCAAGGGCGAGGAGGTCATCAGCTTTGCCATTGGTGACCCGGATATCCCCACGCCGAAGCACGTTATCGACCGGCTCTGTGAAGCAGCTCGCAACCCGGTAAATCATCGCTATCCGGAGTCAGAGAGCCTGCCGGAACTGCGCCGGGCGGTGGCTGATTGGTATAAACGACGCTTTGACATTTCCTTTGACCCGGACAAAGAAGTATTGCCACTGATAGGGTCCAAAGAGGGAATCGGCCATATTTCTTTCTGCTTCATCGGCAGTGGCGATATTGCCCTGGTGCCTGACCCGGGATACCCGGTCTACTCGGTGAGTACCATGCTGGCTGACGGTGAGCCATATTACCTGCCACTTAAGGAAGCAAACAACTGGCTGCCCGACCTTGATTCCATCCCCCAAAATGTCCTTGAGAGAGCCCGGCTGCTGTGGATCAACTACCCGAATAACCCCACTGCTGCCGTCGCCGACCTTGAGTTTTTTAACCGGGTCGTTAAGTTTGCCAGGCAGCACGACCTGGTGGTGTGCCATGACGGCCCTTATACCGAGGTTGCTTATGACGGGTATCAGCCGGTGAGCTTCATGCAGGCGGAGGGGGCCCGGGATATCGGTGTGGAATTCCATTCTCTGTCCAAAAGCTACAATATGACCGGCTGGCGTATCGGGATGGCCGTGGGCAATGCCGCCATGATAAACGCGCTGATGAGGCTTAAATCGAATTTAGACTCTGGAATTCCGCAGGCGATTCAGTATGCGGCCATAGAAGCTCTCTCCGGACCACAGGACTGCATCCAGGAACACAATGCCATTTACCAGAGACGCCGTGACCTGATTATTGAGGTACTGAATGAAATTGGTCTACAGGCAGAACCACCGAAGGCCAGCCTCTACATCTGGGCGAAGGTACCGGAAGGCTATAACTCGATGGACTTTACCGCTGATTTACTGGAGCAGGTGGGAGTGGCGGTCACTCCCGGGATAGGATATGGGAAGCAGGGAGAAGGGTACGTTAGATTGTCCCTGACCATACCGGACGCGGCGCTGGTTAAAGGGCTATCGCGGCTGTCTGGCTGGCATAACACCCGCCGGCAGGTGCCGAAAAGGTAAGTTGACATAAAGAGGCTTAACACGCGGAATACAGTTCTCACCAGAAAGGCACCAGAACGGGCCTTTTTGGTAGCGGTGGAGTCAAGGGAAACCACGGGGCGGTGGTCGGCCAGAGCAGCAATCGACGAACTGGCACTGCTGGCCGGCACTGCCGGCGCCAGCGTGGTCGGTAGCACTATCCAGAAATTACCAGCGCCTACCAGGACGCATTACGTCGGTAAGGGAAAACTGGAGGAATTAGCCGCACAAAAAGAGCAGCCCGGTTACGACGTTGTTATCTTTGATGACGAACTGACACCACTGCAACAGCGTAACCTGGAAGAAGCTTTGAAAGTAAAGGTCATCGACCGTGTGGCGCTGATTCTGGACATTTTTGCCCGCCGTGCCCGCACCCGCGAAGGCCAGCTGCAGGTTGAGCTGGCGCAGCACCAGTACCTTCTGCCTCGACTCGCCGGGCAGTGGAGCCATCTGGAAAGGCTGGGGGGCGGCATCGGCACGAGAGGCCCGGGAGAATCACAGCTTGAAACCGACCGGCGTATCATCAGGCGCAAAATCCAGCGTTTGAAGGGGCAGTTGGAGGAGGTGAGGAAACACCGCGCCCTCTATCGCCAGAAACGTCTGAAAAGCGGCATCCCGGTGGTATCCCTGGTGGGTTATACCAATTCCGGGAAGAGCACCTTGCTTAATGCTCTCTGCCAGGCCGGCGTTTTCACCGAAGACAAAATCTTTGCCACCCTCGACCCGACGACCAGGCGCCTGACGCTCCCCGATGGCAAAAATATACTGGTAACGGACACTGTTGGCTTTATACGAAAATTGCCCCCGACCATCGTTACCGCGTTTCGGGCAACGCTGGAGGAACTTGATGAGGCAGCATTACTGCTGCATGTCGTTGACCTGTCCTCGCCGGATGCCGCCGAGCAATGCCAGACGGTGGAGGACATTCTGGCCGACCTCAACCTGGCCGACAAGCCCCGGATAACCGCCCTGAATAAAATCGACCTGCTACTGCCGGATGACCGGGAATGGGACGAGGAAAGCGCCGCCCGGTATTTTGCCGACCAGTCCGCCGGGGAAAAGGCGGTGATGATGTCGGCAACCCGAAAATGGGGATTATCCGGGCTGATGGCGTTGATTGGCCAGCAATTAACCCACCCCGCCGCCACCCTCTAAACCCCCTCAAAAAATGGCGCTCTGTAATCAAAATCCAGGCCCCTTAAATTCTTTTTGAATGGTTATGTATTTATAAAGACAGCAGGGGCTTAATTATTGGTTAAGTTTTTGGAGAATTTCGGTCCTGCCGGGGTTTCTGTTTTTTTAGGTTATTAAGACCTTCTTTAACAATCCACCCCCTCTTAAACACCCCGCTGGCTAAACTCCTCCTAGGGTGGCTTAAATCCCCCTGAGTCTCATTTTTCAAAGAGGAAAGGCTTATGTGTCCCCCTTTGGTAAAGGGGGACTAAGGGGGATTTTGTACCCCGCTGATATGGGCAGGTGATAGGTTAACATAATAAGGCGGGCTTATTTGTGGTATAATGGGAGTATGAAAACTTGGTTTAAGAAATTCGGAATTGGGATACTTCTTGGACTTGCGGTCATCTTCTTATCCGCTTGGCTTGCATATACTATCGCCATACTGAAAAGCGACCCACAACTAGCAAGTGCATATGTAGCAGTTGGCACTTTAATTCTTGCCCTTGTAACTGCCTTACTTGCGTTATTTACTTGGCTCAGTATAAGAAGCGGTGAGGAAAGAGAAGAGCGTAATCGAGAAGAACGTTTATTAAAAGAGATTATTGAGTGGGCACAGGATATTGCCGGTTGTAATATGACTGTAAACCCGGAGTCTGTAACACAGATAGCTGGAAGTCAGGGAGAACGTGAATACCATCATGCAGTACTCTGTGAATTTGCAAATAGACTACAAGCAATTAGGGGAAAGTCATTATACGCTAAGAGTATCACTTCCTCAGAAGCGTTTAAGCAATACGAGAACTTGAATATATCAGTAGCCGATTTAATAAAAAAACTGGAAGCATATATTAAAAGTATACTTGGTTGCACAGATATACTATATAGAAATGGTAAATCTAGTGACCTAAGAAAAGAAATCGATAAATCAGGTAACCTGCGTGTTGAGTTGGAAACTTCTGCTTACAAAGTTATTGAAGAAGTCACTGCTTTATTATGTTAACCCTCTTACCTGTACTATTATGGGGCGCACTATATATGTTATGTAACGTTACGAGGGTGGGTTGGGGTAAGTGTTCTTCACATAATCACTTTACATTTTTATCAAAGAATAAAACACCTGGTTTCCCATAGTAAACATAAGTTACCGACTTCACAAAGTAAACTATTTTATCAAAGCATCCCGGCAATCTTTAATATCATAAGCAGTTTATCTAATTCGTTATTCTGCTCGTTTAAGTACTCCCCTACCTGGTTTATCCGGTTTTCATTCCAGTCTATTTGGGCCTGTAAAGTATTCGCCGTTTCTTGCGTTGCCAATGCTAGTATTTCGGTCACTTCGGCTAGTCCTCTAGCCATATCCCGGTTCTCCTGGATGTACGTTCTGTTAGCCTGTATTTCATCATATAAGCTGTCATACCTCGAGTCATACGAACTGCATCCGCCAATTACCACCGCCAATAAAAAGACTGTCAATACGATATTCCAGGCTAAAAGCATCTTATTCATCTTCTCACCTCTCACTGTAGTTGCTCATTTTTGTAAACGGTATTTGGAGCACGCAATTGTTAATTTGTTGATTGCAATCACCATATTCATAATAAGCTTTGATAAATTTACTGGTTTATCCTGCGCAACAGTAACATTATGGTATGCTATTATCATTTTACGTATAGAGAATACAGACTTCTGTATATCTCCCCCAAGCGTACGCGCATCTATTCCGAATCCTAGAAGCTTAGGCATTAACTGTCTTAACGCGTTAGCAGTATCCTCTCGCCCTGTATTAGCATCCTTAATATTAAAACCCGGGCCTAAAGCAAACAATGCGTTGTCGGCCCAATCACGCATTTCTTTGATTACTTCTAGCTTTATATTGTCACTATATGTATATCTATCTTGATACAAATAAAGTAAAGAACGCAACAAGAATAAGCGTTAAGGTAGCGAAGGCACTAATTAATAATCCCCAGTCTTGCAAGTATGTTTTTACGTATATACCAATTTTTTGGTATAAAGCCCATTCATTGGGACAAGGCTCAGTGGTCCAAGTTGTGATTGGTATGGTAATCAGCAAAAAGACAATTACAAAAGATGTGGGTAATTTCCAGTACGTTTTTATGAATGTTTTAAGAATTATCATTTTTGTACTTCTTTACACGTACACATTATGGCATTATTTTATCACGAATAAATACAACATCAAAGAGCTTGAGCGGACGCCTAGAGAGGTAGCCGTGAGCCGAGTATACGGCTAGTATAAAAGAAGGCGGGTGGGCGGTCCCGGGTTTTAGCCAGGGCGCTGCCCGCCCTTATTTGTGGGAACAGGAGATGCCTTAATCCTTTATCGTGAACAGGGCCAGGGTCCTCTGGATAATCACAATGAAGAAGATGAGGCTGATAAAGATTTCTCCATAGTACATCGCCAGGCCGACTAAAGATATAGGCGTAACCACCGGACTTATCACCGGCAGCAGAATGGTTAGACTGGAAAAGAAGGCGTCAAACATATAATACGGGTGAGGCATAAAATTAGTTTGAAAGCTGAATATCATAACGGCGAATATCATGGCTATTTCAACATAGTTTAACAGGACAAGTATGAATAACCGCCTTGACGAAGATATGTTAGATGGTGGGCGAATGGTCACGTTAAACCATGCCTGTACAATATCTACGATTCTCCAGGCAAATACATAGGTGAATATGCGGGGTATCACCACTGAAACGAAGGGGTAAAGGAGCATTGATGCCTCAAGGGCCAACCATAAGCAGACATACAGGTCGACGGCGAGTTGCGAATATAGAACGAACCACTTTCGGTGCAGCCAGCGAATAGATATATAACGCAGCAACCCTAACGGAGTAACAATTTCAAGCAGTCTAAAAACACGGTCAACAAGTGGGTATATGATACCTGCGTATTTAATGTTCTTCACCTGAGGCAACATACCTTCAGTATATTATTAAGTTCATAAAAACAAAAGAATAGCCGTTTACTGCTGTGTGGCCATGTACGTCTGAATGAGTTGTCTGAGCGAGGCGTCCGAGGCGGCGATTGATGCCTGGGTGGCGCTCTGCAGATTGGCAATTGCCAGCGTGTTTTTCAGGATGGCGGTACTGTTGTTGTTGATTTCCACCCTGTTCTGCTCGGCCAGGTCTACCAGCTGGTCAATGATTATCCGGTTGTTCTTGACTTCGGTGACCATGCTGGCGTATTGCGGGTCAAGCGTGGCGCAACCGCTGATTACCACCATCGCCAGAGCTATGGTTATTAAAATGTTCCAGACCAACAACGCCTTGTTCATGTTCTACCTCCACCTGAAATATTAATTATTATGTAAACTATTGCCCGAGCAACTGGTTGGCCATGTCCACGGCGAAGGCGAGAGAGGTGGTAAATGCCGGTGATATCGGGTTCAATATGTGAAGGGAATTGTCTTCGTTAATGACGATGAAATCCATGACCAGTTGCTTGCTGGGCCAGTGGATTAACTGGGGACGCACGCCGACGTGTTCCGATTCGGTAATGTCCTGCGGTTTCAGTTCCGGCAGCAGCCTTCGGGCCTCCTTAAATACAAACCTCTTGAGATACTTCCTGGGCTCGCTTCGGGCAACCTGGCGAAAGGAAGGGTTGGTGAATAGAAGTATGGAATCGCGCAGCAGAATGGAAAAAGTCTCCCGGCCAAACCCGCTGAGAATGCCGTAATTCTCCCGCCCGAAAGCAGGCATGGCGGTCGGCCCGACCAGTATCTCACCATCGGCACTCCTGGTAAAATGGACGCCCAGGAAAGGAGTCCGCAGGTCAGGCACCGGGTAGATATTGCTGCGGACGAGGAATGACCGGTCGTGGACAACTTGCTTGTAGGTCCCCTTAAAAGGTAATAGCTTGTATTCTTTTGCGAATCCGAACTGGTGGGCAATATGGTCGGCGTGGGCGCCGGCGGCATTTATCAGTTTTTCAAACTTGATGATTCCCCCGGAGGTCTCAACCTGATTCTCCCCTGCCCGACTTTTGAAGGTTGTCCCGTAGTGTACGGTAACCTTGCCTGATGCCACCAGCTCTGCTTCCAGTGCCCGCAGTACCTCGACCGGTTTGATTACCGCGGTGTCTGGCGAATGGAGCGCTTCTTTGCTATCCGCGGCGTATGGTTCAAGTTCGTGAAGTTTCTTGTTATCGATGATATTAGCGCGGGCACCGCATAAATCAGCGCGGCGTTTCAGTTCATACAGTGCTTCCATTTCCGAAGGCCCTGTGGCCAGGATAACTTTACCGGTTTCGTGCAGGGTCAGTTTCTTTTTCCGGCAGAATTCCTTCATCATGCGATTGCCGTCCACGCAGTACTTGGCTTTAAGCGTATCGGGCGTATAGTACATCCCGGCATGGAGGACACCGCTGTTCCGTCCGCTGGCGTGCAGGCCAAGGGTATTCTCCTTTTCCAGAATTGCAATGTCCCCCAGCCCACGGTGAATCAGTTCGCGGGCGATAGTCAGACCGGTAATACCGGCCCCCACAATCAAAATCTGGCACTGTTTCTGCTTCATGTTATATTTCCCCCCCCTTCCGCATTAGATATACGCAAGCTCAGTCCGTGGGGAATGACGTTGAAAATCCAGATGTCATCTGAAACTTAAGGCTTTTATGGTGGGCTCGGCAGGGATCGAACCTGCGACCAATCGGTTATGAGTGTTGGGATTCTGTATATTATTCATCGTTGACACGCCCCTTTGTTATCATTTATAGGGTCCTGAAGATTCGTTGAGTTCAATAATAACATCTCCCACTTTACGAGGTCGTGTTATTTTTACCATCGACGATGCCATCAGGAGCTTTATAAATGTTGAATGACCGTAAGTGCGATAATTGAAACTCGGGTCTAATCTTTGTATTGTCGAATGAAGTTTACTACCTGATACCCTTCCGTTTTCGTCTGCCGATGCTCGGAAACCACGCAATATTAACTCATCTACAGGAGATACTTCTGGTATTTGTGATGGTACATCGAAATCAGCTTGATCTAAGAAGAAATAGCGGTCACAGGCTCTTACCAGGTTACTGGACTTAGTCTCTTTGCTACCTGCTCCAATTACTACCTTACCTGCTGACCTTAATTTATTTATCAGAGGAATAAAATCGGTATCCGATGAAACAATCACGAAAGTATCAACAGTTGACTGAAATAATAATTCAGTCGCATCAATTGTAAGACGTATATCACTCGAATTTTTCCCACTTTTAATAGATCGATATATGAGAATCGGTTCAATACCAAGTTCAAATAACTGTTCACGCGGGGTCTTCGAACTCGACCAGTCCGCATAAGCTCTTTTTATAATTATGCGTCCAATATCAGACAATGCATCAAAAAGTCCCCGTATCATATTTAGACCAACATTTTCAAAGTCAATTAATACAGCAATCTGGCTTTCGGTTGATCCTTTTTCTATGCCCATTTTATTTCTTCTCCCTACTCTTCCTTATTTTGCTTATTCATCTGTTCAGCATAGTATTTTAGTCCAGAGCTTATGACATCGGCAATCGCAATCCCTGTCCCTTTAGGTCGGTCTTCCTTTTTAAGTTCCTGCTGAATTTCATCAAGTTTAGCAATGACCTGATCAAACCTTTTTTCATTTGTATTTTCATATTGAGCTCGTTTTACCTGTACCAAACCCAAAGAGATAAATCCGAGCCCTATAAGACCCAGGGCGATTTGCAACTGTAAGGGGGAATTTATAAGTGCCAGTATTATAGCCCCAAGACCAATCGCTATCATAACGGAGCTAAATAACCAGTACGGTGCGCTGGCAATGGATTTTAAGAAACGCATTTATTCTTTTTCCTACCCGAAATATACGTGAAGATAATTAAGTTATAATAAGTACAAGTGGTACGATCAATGCTATCAGCCCCGTAACAACAACGGTCAAAAGGAAGAGATTATATCTGGTATTGTAGTTGCTCAATAGAGAAGCGTCATAGTAGCCATCAACCCCTTGATCTTTGTACATTTTCAATAGTCCATTTAATAACTTTATTCTTGTCTGTCTACCTTTTATTAACCCTACTTCTGCAACAAAATTGACGACAATAACAAGACAGACAAACGTGAAGAATACAATCCACATTGTGGCATCATTTTCTCGTCCGGAAGCCACTCCCGAATTTACACCTAGGGCCAATAAATTTAGAAGGATAGCAGCCAGGATGAAAACCGTGTCCGTGCGCGCATTTTGCTGGAGCTCTTCGACAATATGCTCATGAACTCGCTCAATCATGTTTCCTCCTTACAACCTTAAGATACATAATCATAATATATTGAGCTCAGAATAAAATATCGGTATAAAATATTAGCTTCGGAAGTGGGCTCGGCAGGGTTCGAACCTGCGACCAATCGGTTATGAGCCGACCGCTCTGCCACTGAGCTACGAGCCCGCGGGATAACCGTTTAATAGAGCTACTAAATGCCCAACTCTCCAATAAGTAATGAATTCCTCTATTTTAAAGACAGTATTTATTCCTCTATTTTTCCGGAACACGAGCCACAGGGTCTATGGGCAAGCTTTTTGGTTTGTGCACCGGCTCAAATATGCAGTGGAGCGGTGGAATATCAATGTAGTTGAAGCCGCCGGCTTTCTCCTTCGGGTCTCCGAAATGCCCGCTCTGGATGCTGGGGAACCCCTGTTCGCCCAGCAGTCTGGTAACCTCATCAATGTCGTCGCAGAGGAATTTCAGGTGGTGGATACCCTCGCCGTGCTCATCAATCCAGTCCTGGTACACAGATTCACCTTCCACAGGCTGAACGAGCTCCAGCTCCAGGTCGCCCAGATAGGCATGACCCAGCCTCTCCCGACCCCACCCTGGCCTGCCCATATAGGTGCGGTCCCACAGCACATGATTACCCCAGGGGCGAATCTCCCATGGGCCGATGCCTAGTATCTGCCAGTAGTTTTCCGCAGTTCTTACGGCATCCTTGACCACAATGCCAACCTGCTTTATACCGCTGATTTTGACTTTGGCCGGGCTTTTCGCTTTCGGGTCTTCAGGGTAAAAGGTAGCTCCCGCCGGCGGGCCATCGTGCCGGCTGCGGCTGCTTATCTCCCAGAAACAGCGCAGCGGCTTGATATCGAAATAGGCAAATCGGTAGTTTCCCGAGCCACCGCTAACTACCGTCGGGAACCCCATGTCATTCAGTATTTTTTCCGTCTTTGCCACGTCTTCCGGGACGAATTTCAAATGGTGGAGGCTCTCACCATGCTTATCAATCCAGTCCTGATATACAGAGGGTCCTTCAATGGTTTCGAAAAGCTCCAGCTCAATCGGGCCGCACTGGGCAATCGCACCGCGGTACCTGGCGTAGGCTGGTTTGCCGTAGTATTGGAAATTAGGAACTCTCTCGGAACCGAAGTCAAATAACGCCCACGGGCCAATGCCCAGGATATTCCAGTATGCTTCTATTGTTTTCTGCAGGTCTTTGACCACAAGGCAAACCTGCTGGACTTCATTGACTTTTATCTTGGATGGGCTTTCTTGTGCCATGGCTATGTTCCCTCCTTCTAAGCAACAAACGTTGTAATACTGGACAGCGCTAGGGTTATTTTAAGTCGCCGACTCGATAACTGTCAAGGCAAATATACGGCGACTACAGATGACCTTGACGGGCGTTCTAGCTCATAGTAATCTTATAGAAAATATCGCTCCGGTTTCAATTTAAGGTGCAAAAACTTAAAACTATGCATAAAGCGGTTATTCTTGTCGGCGGTGAGGGCACAAGACTGCGACCGCTCACCAATGGTATCCCTAAACCCATGCTGCCGGTACTCAATCATCCGTTCCTGGAGCACACCATACACTACCTCAAGAAGTACGGCATCACAGAAATAATCCTGGCCTTGAGCTACCTGCCTGATGTTATCAAAGAATATTTTGGTGATGGCCGACGACTGGGAGTGCGGCTGCACTACACTATCGAAGATAACCCGCTCGGCACTGCCGGGGCGGTGAAAAACGCTGAGGAATACTTGGATAGCACCTTTGTTGTTCTTAACGGGGATATCTTTACCGAGCTTGATATCGGGGCTATGCTTGCTTTCCATCAGGAAAGAAAGGCCAGGGCAACCATCGCGCTTACGTGGGTGGATAATCCCTGTGCTTTTGGGGTCATAGAGACAGATAAGAATAGCCGGATACAGCGGTTCATTGAAAAGCCCGCTCCCGATGAGGTGACCACCAACTGGATAAACGCCGGCGTTTATATTCTTGAACCGGAAGTCCTGCAACAGATACCGGCAAATGTTCGGTATATGTTTGAACGGGGGCTTTTCCCGCGTTTTCTCGAGCTTGGTGAAACCATGTGTGGCTATAAATTCGAAGGTCACTGGCTTGATATGGGAACGCCGGAGAAATACCTGTGCCTGAACTGCGACCTTCTGCTATCGGACGATAAACCGGCATTCATTGGCAGCCCCGGGGAAAACGGGCTGTATTGTGCCGGAGACGCTGTCATTCACTCCTCATCGCAGATTAATGGGCCTGTGGTCATTGCCAGCCGAAGTCGCATTGGCCGGCGGGTGCGCATAATAGGCCCGGTGGTTATTGGTCCGGATTGTACCATAGATGATGGCGCCATTCTGGAGGAAACGGTACTGTGGCAGGGTGTTACAATTGGGGCTGGTGCGGTGCTCAAGAAATGTGTCATTGGCAATGACACTGAAATTCGGCCCCGGGAACGGGTCATTGACCGTATAGTGCCTCCGCATGGCCTGGAATTAACCGAGCAATAATACTAAAGGACAGACATGCAACCAATTGCTCCCCAGTTGATTGCTCCCTGTGGCATGAACTGTGCCATATGCAGCGGCTATCTGGCTTATAAAAACCATCCCCGATTTAAGGGAATGGTGTCGTACTGCCGGGGCTGCCGACCACGAAACAAGCAATGCGCGTTTCTGAAAAAACGCTGTGCTGATAACCTGAAACTATTGCTTGGCGAGGTGAGTTTCTGCTTCGAGTGTAATTGCTTTCCCTGTGAGGGGTTGAAGCGTCTCGATGCTCGATACCGGCGGGAATTCAATATGAGCATGGTCGAGAACTTAGTGGAAATTAAGGAAAACGGCCTCGATAGGTTTCTGGAAAGGCAATGCCAAAAATATTCGTGTCCGCGCTGCGGCGACTTAATATCCGTACACAGCCAGAAATGCTTCAACTGCGATGAAATCAAAGGCTGGAAGCATTAACAGGAGTTTAATCTGGAGCGGGAGACGGGACTCGAACCCGCGACAACCTGCTTGGAAGGCA
>JADHXF010000027.1 GCA_016783105.1 Dehalococcoidales bacterium
CAGGCGAGCCGGGATGAATTTCTGGCGATGCGGCTCATCCGGGACAGAATACCTGGGCTGAGCGACCGCTACATCAATTTCCTTCTACCTGACTTGGTGGCGGCTCTAAATCAATATTCTCCGCTTTGCCTCATCAAACAGAAACTAGACGGGGGAGCATACGGGGGAGATGGTGGTGGAGACGGGGGAGAGTCGAACTCCCCGTCCAGAAGAAGCGACCCAGAGTATGCTACAGGCTTAGTCAGCTCTTTGTTCTCATCCGGATGACCTCTGCTGACCGAGTTCAGCCAGACCAGTCGATTTTTCTTTCACTGCCTTTATCGACGTCCGGCAGCGGCACCTCAACTTTACGTCACCCAATCCCGACCCGTTGAGGAGAGGTCGGGTTGGATGCACAGCTATATTTTAAGCTGCGTAAACGACTTCAGGTTCGCCGTTTGTTTTTTTGCCACTTGTTTTGTGAGGGTAGTGGCACCTCAGCCTGCAACCCTGTAGCCTACTTCCCCTGTCGAAACCACGCGTCCCCATTGGCTTCGGCGAACTTGTCTCAACCTCCTTTACCGTTTGTGTCTCTTCACTGCCCGCCCGATTTCTCTTTCCACCTCACGCCGGGCGATTGTCTCCCGCTTATCGTAAAGCTTTTTACCCTTGGCCAGGGCGATGGCCACCTTGGCCCGGCTGTCTTTCAGGTACAGCTTCGTTGGCACCAGTGTCAGGCCTTTCTCAGCCACCTGCCCGGCCAGGCCGTCAATCTGTTTTCGGTGCAGAAGGAGCCGGCGGGGCCGTGTCGGCTCATGGCTCATGTAGCTCCCGGCTTCATAGCGCGCGATGTGAGCATTCAGCAGCCACAGTTCGCCGTTCTCGGGCTTGACATAAGCATCTCCCAGGCTCACCCTTCCTTCCCGGATTGATTTTATCTCCGTACCGGTCAGGGCGATGCCTGCCTCCAGGCTCTCCCCGATGTGGTAGTTGTGATATGCCTTGCGATTGGTCGCTACCGTCTTAACCGCCATTTCCTCAATATTAATTATATCACAATGCAAGTTCGCCTTTAATAAGTGTGGAATTCTGCGGGGATTGATATCTAACAGTATGGCGGTTATTTATGGAGATGCGGGTTACTTTCCGGCGTCAGGATGTCATATTTGTGCAGTAAAGGCTTTAAAATTCGTACTCTTCTGTTGTCCCGGCATATTTCAGACGACCTTTGGCTCTGCGGGTAAATCGCAGTGCCTTATCGAACGCCTGCAAATTGGCCTTCAGCTTTGTTGAAGGCAGCCGGCTGGCAATGGCTCCGGTCAAAGCACGTCGGTTGAGCAAAGGGCAGAAGGGTACCAGAGAGCCGAGGGCGGCAACGTTGACGGCACGTGTCTCGCCGACCTTACGGGCTATTTCCCCGAAGGGTATTGAGACCAGTCTATCCCAGAGAACTCGCTGCACCGCGTCTGAATCAACAATAACCAGCCCGCCTTCTTTCATATCCGGCAGGTTACGGTCGCAGGCTACCTGGGTGAGGGCAATGAGCACATCCAGTTCCGTAGACTGTGGAAAATCAATCTCCGTATTGCTCAGAATGACCTCGGAGATGGAGTTACCACCTCTTGTCTCCGGGCCATAGGTCTGGCTCTGCGCCACGCAAAGGTCCTGAATGATTCCCGCCTCGGCCAGCATTATACCGGCCAGAATGATACCCTGACCTCCGGCGCCGGCTATGCGGATTTCAAACCTTGGATTTTTCAACGAGGAGACTCTGGTATTGCTCATGGTAGCTTGGTCTTTCTTTGTCCACCAGAACGCCGATGACTATCTTTCCTTCCAGTTCTGCTTCACTCTGCTGTTTCGCTTTTTCTACCGTAACCGAATTGTCCTTCTGCCATTTCATCATATCAACCGGCGTCTTGAGTTTCAGGAAATGACCGGCATGAGTGGTACACTGGGATACCACTTCCACTACGGCGGCCCCTTTCTTTTTCAGCGCCTTGTCAATGAGCCGTTCGAGGAGCTGCGTGTGGTAAACGGTGGCGCGGGCGACGAATGCCGCTCCGGCGGCCTCGGCCAGGCGGCAGATATCAAAGTCCGGCTCAAGGTTGCCGTATGGCGATGACGCGGTCCTGACGCCATGGGGTGTGGTTGGCGAGGTCTGCCCCCCCGTCATTCCGTAGACATTATTGTTCAGGACAAAGCTGGCTATCTCAACATTGCGCCTGGCAGCGTGGATAAAGTGGTTCCCCCCGATGGCGACGGCATCGCCGTCGCCCATTACCGTTATCACCTTCAGGCGGGGGTTAGCCAGCTTTATGCCGGTGGCGAAGGTGAGTGCCCTCCCGTGCGTGGTATGCAATGTATTAAAGTCGACATATACCGGAAGTCGACCGGAACAGCCGATACCGGAGATGAGGACTATATCATCTTTGCTGTATCCACTCTGGTCAATAACCCGAATCAGGGCCTGCATGAAAATACCGATTCCGCAACCGGCGCACCATATGTGCGGGAACCGCTTGCTGGAGCGGAGATATTTGTGGACAAGATGCTCTGTTTGCCTCATGAGTATATCTCCCCCAGTTTTTGCAGGATTTCCGCGGGCTTGATAGGTGTACCGTCGACCTTGTTCAGGGTGACCACTTCGCAGCGGCTTTCATTGACCCTTTTCACCTCTCTGGAAATCTGCCCGACGTTCAGTTCCGGTACCAGGACTTTTTGCGATTTTGCCAGTATTCTGTTTATGGTGCGGCGCATGAAGGGCCAGAGGATTTTCAGCTTGATTAACCCAACTTTAAGCCCCTTTTCCCGTGCCTGCTGCACCGCCCGGTGTGCCGCGCGTGCCACGCAACCGTAGGCGATGACCGTGACCCTGGCATCTTCTGTTTCATATGTGTCAAACCACTGCAGGCGGTCATAGTCCTTGGATATTTTGGTGAAGAGCCGGTGTATCAGCGGTTCCACCTCATCGGTCCGAACGGTAGGGTATCCCCTCACATCATGGTACAATCCCGTCACGTGATAGCGGTAGCCGTCTCCAAAGGCTGGCATCGGCGGCACACCGGTGCCCGGGTCGGCGTAGGGAATATACCATTCCGGCGGCACGGTGGGGCGGGGTCTATCTTCAATTTCCAGGCTATTTTGGGCGGGCAGGATAACTCCTTCCCTCATGTGTGCCACCACCTCGTCGACGAGCAGGATGACGGGAGTGCGGTACCGTTCCGAGAGGTTGAAGGCCTGCATGGTCAGTTCGAAAAACTCATATACTGAGGAAGGGGCGAGGACAATGATGGGATGGTCGCCGTGGGTGCCCCAGCGGGCCTGCATGACATCACCCTGGGAAAGCTGTGTGGGCAGGCCGGTGCTCGGTCCGGCGCGCATAACATCGACGATGACACACGGCACCTCGGCCATGCTGGCAAAGCCGATATGCTCCTGCATCAGTGAGAAACCCGGTCCACTCGTGGCGGTCATGCTTTTCATGCCGGCGAGAGAGGCGCCGATAACCGCGCCCAGGCTGGCAATCTCGTCCTCCATCTGAATAAAGACGCCGCCGGTCTCAGGCATTTTCTCAGCCATAATCTCCATAACCTCTGTAGCCGGTGTGATGGGATACCCGGCATAGAAGCGGCAACCGGCCATCAGTGCGCCTTCAACGCAGGCTTCATTTCCCTGCAGGAGAACCTGTTTCTTTGCTACTTTCCTCATCTTTATTTACCACGATGGCAAAATCGGGACATCTCATCTCGCAGAGGAGGCAACCGGTGCATTTTTCGGGGGCTATTACGGTGGGATAAGACTCTTCGTCGGCTTCAAGGACTTTCTGTGGGCAGAAAGCAATGCAGATGCCGCATTTCTTGCACCACCCCTGGTATATCTCAACTCTATTCATCTGAGCGCCATAATATTATATATGATTGGGTATGGGCACACAAGTTTAAACTGGCGAAGGGGATGTACGAATTACCTTTTTCCCATCCCGCCTGACGGTCCTGATTTTGCTTTTTAAATCGTATTTGTTAAAATGAAAACATATGCTGGGTAAAGAGTTTGCCGGCAGGGGGATGAATAGAGTAGGTCACGGCTCCCCTTGAACTGCCGTTGCATTGTTTCCCAGTCCACTTTAAAACTCAGCATAAATGCATTTTCGGGCTTTGCTTGGATTTTAGATAAGGCATTGGAATGAGGGTTCAGATCTCCTCGCGGACGCTCCATAGTGACTTCGTCAAGAAAATAGCCGAAATCTCGGGGCAGGATCTTCTTGCCTGCAACCAGTGTGGCAAGTGCTCGGCTGGCTGCCCGATGTGCTTCGCCATGGATTTACTGCCCAATCAGGTTATTCGACTGGCACAGCTGGGACTGGAAGAGGACATCGCTGCTTCAAAGACGGTCTGGCTCTGTGCCTCCTGCTTTACCTGTACCGTTCGTTGCCCTCGTGGGGTCGACCTGGGCAAGGTGATGGAGGCGATAAGGCTCATCACCCTGAGGAAGAATATCGACTACGTAGGGGCATCAGATATTCCGAAAAATACCGTTGGTGAACTTCCCCAGATAGCACTGGTTAGCAGTTTCCGCAAACACACTGCCTGAGGAGTGTTATGGACCTGAGTTACTATCCGGGATGCACATTGAAGACCAAAGCAAAGGGCCTCGAGGACTCTGCTGTTGCCTGCATGGGTGCCCTGGGCATCAGGCTGGTCGAAATCGAGCGCTGGAATTGCTGCGGCACCGTTTATTCCCTCGCCGAGGACGACCTGGCCCATCATCTGGCCCCGGTGCGCAACCTTATCCGCGTCAAAGAGCAGGGCAGCGACAGGGTCGGGACCCTGTGTTCTTTCTGTTACCATACGCTGAAGCGGGCGAATTTGCTGATGCGAAACGATGGTGAAAAAAGGAAGACCCTCAACGACTTCATGGAGGAAGAGGTTGATTACAATGGGGAGGTGGAAGTCGTCCATCTTCTCGAGGTGCTCCGGGATGAGGTCGGCTGGGAGAATATCGCGGCGAAAGTTAAGGTTCCGCTGCAGGGCTTGAAGGTGGCACCGTATTATGGCTGTACCCTGCTGCGACCCCAGGAAGTGGCTATCGACCAGGTGGAAAGGCCAACCATACTGCACCGGCTGCTGGAAACCATGGGTGCCGAGGCAGTGGATTTCCCCCACGCCACCGAATGCTGCGGCTCGTTCCAGATTGTGGGCAATCCTGATTTCATCACCCAGTGCGCCCGGGAGATATTGAGTTCAGCAGTGAGGCGGGGCGCCGAAGCCCTGGTCCTTACCTGCCCTCTCTGTCACTTTAACCTGAGTCAAAGACAGCCTGAGTTAATACAGAGATACAGCGATTTTCAGGGCCTGCCGGTCCTTTATTTCAGCCAGCTTCTGGCCATTTCCCTGGGAATTGACCCGGAGGTCTGTCACTTTGAATCAGGTGACAGTAATTTTCTCTCTCTCCTCAAGAGCAAAAAACTGGTCTCTTAATTGCTATATGGAAAAGTAATGGGAAAACTAGGGGTTTTTCTCTGTGGTTGTCGTTTCAGTCCTCTGGGTTCGGCTGAGGCGGAAGAGCTTTTGACGGCGGCTCACCGCCATCCAGATGTTGCCTATGCCGGGCTCCATCCCGACATGTGTCTCAAGCCAGAGCCGGAGAAGGTGGCCGGGGTGATGAAGGAAAACGGGCTGGAGGGAGTGGTTTTCACCAGCTGTACTTCATTACTGCATCGAGGCGCATTTGGGGAGCTGGCATCTGCGGCCGGTCTGGCGCCCAATCAGTTTGAAGTAGTTGATTTGCGTGAGCAGATAGATGGGAAGAAGGCTTCGGAAAGGATAGCCGGAGCGGTGGCTGAACTTTCCGCCAGATTGATTTCGCCGCCAGAACTTGAGGAGAAATTGCCGGTTACCAGAAAGGCGCTGATAATTGGCGGCGGGGTAGCCGGTATTCAGGCGGCTCTGGACATCGCCGACGCTGGTTATGAGGTTTTCCTGGTGGAGAGAAATCCCAGCATCGGCGGGCACATGATACAGTACTCCGAGGTCTTTCCCACCCTGGACTGTCCGCAGTGCATCATGACCCCCAAGATGGTGGAGGTTGGCCAGCATCCCGATATCAGGCTTCTGACCTACTCGGAAGTGGAGCAGGTCTCGGGTCAGATAGGCAACTTCACCGTTCGCATCAGAAGAAAAGCTTCCTACGTGGACTGGGAAAAGTGTACCGGGTGCGGAGACTGTGCCACGGCCTGTCCCGTAGAAGTATATAGCGAATATGAACGAGGTATCGCGGCACAAAAAGCAATTTACAAGCCCTTTGGCCAGGCGGTGCCCGCGGTCTTTACCGTGGAAAAGAAGGGAACCGCGCCGTGCCGGATTGCCTGCCCGGCCGGTGTAAACGCCCAGGGGTATATTGCCCTGATTTCCCAGGGCAAATTCAAAGAAGCCCTGGCACTGGTACGCCAGACCATGCCCTTCGCCGGGGTAATCGGGCGCGTCTGCACTCACCATTGTGAGACGGAGTGTGAACGAAAGACTATTGATGAGCCCATGTCCATTCGAACTCTCAAACGATTTATTGCCGATTACGAGCTAAAGGCGGGTAGAGAGAAGGCGGTTCCTTTTGAAAAGACGAGGAAGGAGAAGATAGCGGTTGTGGGCTCCGGGCCGGCAGGCCTGGCCTGTGCCTATGACCTGGTCAGGAAGGGATATCCGGTAACCGTATTTGAAGCCATGCCGATGGTCGGTGGGCTGCTGCGCTACGGGATTCCGGAGTACCGGCTGCCGGAGAACGTACTTGATAATGAGATTGATTATATTAAAGAACTCGGCGTTGAAATCAGGACGGATAGCACAGTAAAAGAAACGAGTGCACTTTTAGAACAAGGATACAGGGCTGTTTTCCTGGGTACCGGGGCCTGGGTGAGTCAGAAGCTGGGCATTCCCGGCGAGGACGCGGCGGGAGTGATTCACGCCCTCGATTTTCTGAAGCGGGTCAATTCTGGAAATGAAGTCAGTCCGGGACGGCGGGTAGCCGTGATTGGTGGAGGTAATGCGGCGGTGGATGCCGCCAGAGCCGCCAGACGCCTTGGTGCTGATGAGGTGACCATTATATATCGGCGTTCCCGGGAGGAAATGCCGGCCGTTGCCGGTGAGGTTGATGAGGCGGAAAAGGAGGGGGTAAAGCTCCACATCCTGGCCGCGCCGGTGAAGGTCCTGGGCCAGAACGGCAAATTGACCGGCATCGAGTGCCTGCGAATGGAACTGGGTGAGCCCGATGCCAGTGGTCGCCGACGGCCGGTACCAATCAAGGGCTCGGAATTCGCCCTGGACGTGGATAATGTGATTGTCGCCATCGGGCAGTCGGTGGACAAAGCCGGACTACCTGGGGAACTTGACTACACTGAAAGAGGCACCATAGCTGCCGACCCGGTCACGCTGGAGACAAATATGACCGGTGTTTTCGCTGGTGGGGATGTGGTCTCCGGGCCGGCTGATGTCATCGGGGCTATTGCTGCCGGCAAGGAGGCAGCGGAGAGCATCGACCGCTATTTGAACGGCGCCGACCTGCGTGAGGGAAGACCGAAACAGGTTAACAGGGTCGAAGAAGTCTCAAAGGAAGGCATACCACCGAAACTGAGGGCAGCGATGCCGATGCTTGACCTGAAACAGAGAGAAGGCTCCTTTGCCGAGGTGGAACTTGGCCTTGATGAGGAGACGGCCATGGCCGAAGCCAGGCGCTGCCTGAACTGCGCCGGTTGCTGTGAGTGTCTCTCCTGTGAAGCAGCCTGCGAAAGAAAAGCAATCGACCACGAAATGGTTGACCGTTATGAGGAACTTGACGTTGGCGCCATCGTGGTTGCCACCGGGTTTGAACTAACTCCCAAAAAGGCAATCACTGAGTTTGAGCCGGACCCGGACATGCTGGACGGGATACAATTTGAAAGAATTCTCTGTCCTGGCGGTCCTACTGCCGGGGTGGTATTGAGGCCATCCGACGCGAAAACACCCAAAGAGGTCGTATTCATATCCTGCGTGGGCTCCCGCGACCCCGAGCACGGCGTTCCCTACTGTTCCAGCGTCTGTTGTATGTATTTAGCCAAACAGGCCATGCTCTACAAGCACGCTGTCCCCGATGGTCAGGCGTATATTTTCTATATGGACACCCGAAGCACAGGGAAGGGCTACGAGGAGTTTGTGCAGAGAGCTGTGGAAGAGGACGGCGTATTATACCTGAGGGGAAGAGTGTCCAAGATATTCCGGGACGGAGACAAACTGAAAGTCTGGGGAGCTGACACCCTGACGGGGAAGAGAATCGAATTGTCCTGTGACCTGGTGGTACTGGGCATGGCCATGATACCCAATCCAGAAAGTAAAGAACTGATGCGGGTACTCGGTATAAACACCGATAGCCACGGGTTTATCAACGAAGTTCACTATAAACTTCGTCCTCTGGAGACCTCTGTCCCCGGCATCTACGTTGCCGGAACGGCTCAGGGCCCCAGGGACATCCCCGATTCGGTGGCTCAGGGGAGCGGGGCTGCCAGCAAAGTACTTATTCTATTCTCCGCCAGCGAAAAGGTGCCGGAAAAGGTGGCAGCAAGTTGAAAAAGAGAAGAATCGGAGTTTTTGTCTGCCACTGTGGTATGAATATTGCGGGCTCGGTAGATGTGGAGCGGGTGGTGGAGCAGATACAGGGCTACCCCGGAGTGGAACACGCCGAGCACTATATCTACATGTGCTCCGACCCGGGTCAGGAGCTGGTGCGGAAAGCAATCAAAGAGAAAGGCCTGGATGGTGTTGTCATGAGCAATTGCTCGCCTTCCCTGCACCAGAACACCTTCCGTAAACTGGCATCATCAGAAGGCATTAACCCCTACCACTGCGAGATAGCCAATATACGGGAGCAGTGCAGTTGGCCCCATAACGCTGATAAGGAGACGGCCACCAGAAAAGCGGTGGCCATCATTGAATCGGTAATCGAAAAGCTGCGTCGCAACATATCATTAACGCCTTTGGTAGTGCCGCTGACCAAGAGGGTAATGGTTATAGGGGCCGGGGTAGCGGGGATGCAGGCGGCCCTGGACATCGCCGATAGCGGCTATGAGGTTGTGCTGGTGGAGAGAAGCCCAAGCATCGGCGGGCATGCCACGCAGTTATCAGGAACGTTTCCCATTGCCGGTCGCGTTCCCTGCATGGTTTCACCTCTGATGTCAAAGGTGGCTTCACATCCCAATATAAGGCTTTATGCCTACTCGGAAGTGGAAGATATCTCCGGCTATGTGGGCAATTTTAAAGTAAGCGTCAAAAAGAAAGCCACCAGTGTTGCAGAAGAGAAGTGCGACTACTGTGGACTCTGTCTGGGAAGCTGTCCGGTTGCCGTTCCTTCTGAATTTGACCGTGGTCTCTCGCAACGTGGTGCCATCTACGCTCCTTTTCCAGAGGCATTGCCGCAGCGACCGGTGATAGACCAGGACAACTGCAGGCATTTCAACGGCGACCAGTGTCATGCCTGCCAGGACGTCTGCCCCAATGGGGCTATCGATTTCCAGCAGAAGGATAAAGCAATCGAGGAAGAGGTTGGCGCCGTCATTGTGGCTACCGGGTATGAGCTTTTCCCTTGCAGTGGTCTCGCTGAATATGCCACTGACCCGGATATAATCGATGGGCTGCAGTTCGAAAGGCTGCTTTCACCTTCGGGGCCAACATCGGGGGAGGTCAGGAGACCGTCCGACGGGAAGAAACCCGAGCAGGTGGTTTTCGTTCAGTGCGCCGGGTCGCGTGACCCGGAACACGGGGTATCTTATTGCTCCCGGGTATGCTGCATGTACGCGGCGAAACAGGCACTGCTTTACAAGCAGGCCGTTCCGAACGGCCAGGCATATATTTTCTACATGGACATTCGCTCCGATGCCAAGGGCTACGAAGAATTCGTCAAGGAAGTGGTGGATGAGGAGAGGGTGCTCTATTTACGGGGCAGGGTTTCCAGGATATTCCGGGACGGGGATAAACTTAAAGTCTGGGGCGCGGATACCCTGACCGGGAAGAGCATTGAGATTTCCGCCGACCTGGTGGTTCTGGCCACGGCCATGGTGCCCAGCCCGGGGGTGAAGGAGCTGGCAAGGAAGCTCAATATCATCACCGACCAGCATGGCTTCATCACCGAAGCGCACATCAAGCTCAGGCCGGTGGAGACGCTCACTTCCGGAATTTACCTGGCGGGGACGGCACAGTGGCCAAGAGACCTGCCCGATACCGTCGCCTCGGCGAGCGGTGCGGCGAGTAAAATCCTCTCTCTCTTTTCCCGTAAAGAACTGCTCCACGAGCCGACGGTGGCCTTCGCGGACGAAGAAGTATGCCGCGGCTGCGGCCAGTGTGTTTCCATATGTGCTTTTCAGGCAATCGAGCTTGACCCGGTGAAAAAGGTGGCCAGGGTCAATGAAGCGATATGTGTTGGCTGCGGTGCCTGTGCGGCCACATGCCCTTCCAAGGCGATGCAGCACAAGAACTGGACGGCCCGGCAGTTCTTTGAGGTAATTGATATCGCTACGGCGGAATATGCATAAGATGGGGAAATGACCAAGTCAGAAGCAGTTTTAGTTATCGGCGCCGGGGTGGCGGGAATAAAAACCTCGCTGGAGATGGCGGAGGCGGGGCACAGGGTATATCTCTGCGAGCGGAAGCCGAGCATCGGGGGCGCACTCATCCAGATGGACAAATGGTTTCCGGATAACCACTGCAGCCTGTGCCAGATGCTCCCTACGCTCAACAGAGATAAATCTGACCAGTTCTGCCTGCGGCGCGGGCTGAATCACCCGAACATCGAATTGCTATACAATACGGAGGTCACGGAACTGCAGGGACAGGCGGGCGATTTCAGGGTAACGTTGGGTACCAGGAGCACCGGCGTTGATTCTCAACTATGCATTGGCTGTGGGCTCTGCACCGAGGTCTGTCCAATAGAGGTGGAGAGTCAGTTTGATGAAGGGCTGGGTCGGCGCAAGGCCATTGATGTGCCCAATCCATACGCTACACCTCTCACGTATGCCATAGACTGGGAGAAGTGCACCCGGTGCGGGGACTGCGTAAAGAAATGCCCAACCGGGGCTATACAGCTTGAACAGATAGAAAGCAAGAGGCAGATTCAGGTGGGTGCCATTATTCTATCGACCGGCTTCGAGGAGTTTGACCCGCGTCTGGCCACGCAGTACGGCTACCGGCGCTATCCCAACGTAATAACCAGCATTGGACTGGAAAGAATACTCAGTCCCGGTGGGCCTTCCTATGGTGAGCTGATTCGCCCCTCGGACAGCAGACCACCGGCGTCAATCGCCTTCCTGCAGTGCATCGGCTCGCGGGACAGCCGGAGGGATTACTGCTCCTCGGCGTGCTGCATGTTTGCCATCAAGGAAGCCACGCTCATCAAACAGAAGTGGCCGCAGACGGATGCCCAAATCTTTTTCATGGATATGAGGGCATTCGGCAAGGGGTATCATCGGTACTATGAACATGCCAGAGATGAGCTCGGCGTGCAATTCACCCGCTGCCGTGTCCCGGTGGTAAAAGAAGACCCCCGCAACCATGACCTCCTGCTTACTGTAACCTCTGAAGAGGGATTACCGGTCAGGCGTCAGTTTGAAATGGTCGTACTGTCGGTGGGCCAGACGCCGGCACCGGAATTCAATGAGCTCTGTCAGGCCCTGGGCGTGGAAACGAACCGTTGGGGTTTCTGTCAGACGCGACCTTTCTCAAAGGTGGAGACATTACAGGAAGGGATATACGTATGTGGCAGCGCGGGCGGCCCCAAGGACATCGCTGATACCATGGTCGAAGCGGGTGCCGCCGCTGGCGAGGCGGCCAAATGGCTCTCCCCACCAGCCACCCGTCCGGTAAAAAAGGAACCGGTGGAAAAACCGACGAGTGAGGAAGCACCGAAGACCGCCGTTTTCCTGTGCGGCTGCGGTGGTGAAATTGCCCCGTTGCTCGACCTTGAGTCGGTGGCCGAATACGTTGGGAAGTTGCCTGGCGTCGTTCACGTTGAGACTATGCCTTATCTCTGCCGCAGTGAGGCTTTCGAGGCGGTGGGCAAAGGGGTAAAGGAGCACAAGGGCAACCGCCTGGTGCTTGGG
The DNA here is from genome assembly GCA_016783105.1 of Dehalococcoidales bacterium. The sequence goes on from JADHXF010000027.1 coordinate 12,095, forward strand.
GCGTGCACATATATCAGCGGGCAAATGCTTGATGAATTAACCGGCAAAGTCAGGCTTGACCCGGCCCTGGTCCGTGTGGTGAATCTCAGGGAAGAGGTTATCTGGGTACACCGTGACCAGTCGGCAAATGCGCTGGCCAAGGCGAAAAGCATGCTGGCCATGGCCGTGGAAGGCGTCAGGCAGCAGGAATTCCGGCCCACCTCACCGATAGCGGTGACACCCGATGCTGTGGTCATCGGCGGCGGCATGGCCGGTATGGCGGCGGCGCTGTCCATCGCCCGGCATGAAATCGAAGTTAATCTTGTCGAAAAATTATCGGAACCTGGTGGCAACCTGAAGGATATATATTCTACCCTGGAAAGCGGCGACACGCAGGCATTGCTCAGGGACACCGTAGAGCAGGTGCGAAAAAGTCCCCGTATTCATCTGCATATGGAGTCTGAGGTGGTGGAGGCGAGCGGTTACGCCGGCAATTTCAGGGTCGGTATCAGGGGGAAAGACGAGTCCATCAACACGGTGGCGGCTGGTGCCATAGTTGTCGCTACCGGTGGTGAAGAATACCATCCTGCCGAGTACTTGTATGGACAAAATGAAAAGGTGCTCACGCAGCCTGAACTGGAAAAGCGACTGTTTGCCGGCGAGCTTGACCCCGGCGGGTTGAGGTCGGTGGTTATGGTACAATGCGTTGGCTCCAGGGAAAAAGACCGACCCTACTGCAGTCGCGTCTGCTGCTCGCAGGCATTGAAGAACGCGTTAAAATTGAAAGAACTAAACCCCGGCATTGAGGTGAACGTTCTCTACAGGGACATGATGAGCTACGGTTTTAGAGAGGAGCATTATACCCGGGCGCGGGAAAAAGGGGTGCGGTTTATCCGCTACGAGCTGGACAGTAAGCCAGAGGTAAAACAGGATGGAGAAAGGCTAACTGTCGAAATCATCGATTCGGCGCTGGGTGGAACGTTAAGGCTTGAACCCGATCTTCTGGTACTGAGCACGGGCGTCATCCCCAATGATAACCGCGCTCTGGCTGATATTTTAGCCGTGGAACTGGACGAAGATGGGTTTTTCCAGGAGGCGGAGGAAAAATTCCGCCCGGTGGATTTTGTCAAAGATGGCATCTATGTCTGCGGGCTGGCCCATTCGCCGCGTGGTGTCGAGGAGACGATAGCCCAGGCCCGGGCGGCGGCGCGGAGGGCGGTATCGCTGCTGACCTCGAAACAGCTGAAAGCCGGAAGGGCTATTTCTGAGACGGTGCAGCGGCAGTGCCGCAAATGCGAGATGTGTATCAGCGTCTGCCCCTATGGCGCCCGGGCTATGGATGAGGAAACCGATGAAATTGTGGTGCGGGAGGCGCTGTGCCAGGGCTGTGGAGCCTGCGTGGTAGCCTGCCCCAGCGGTGCCGCAAAAATCAGGGGTTTCAGGGACAGGCAGGTATTTTCGTTAATAGATGCCGCTTTTCCGTGACAAGGAGGTAACAAAGTGGCCGAGGAAAAAGAGTTTGAACCAGTAATTGTTGGCTTCTTCTGTAACTGGTGTACGGCTACCGCCGCCGACCTCGCCGGCACACTCAGGATGCAGTACCCGGCCAATATCCGCCCCATAAGGACCATGTGCAGCGGGTCGGTGGACCCGGTCTACGTTTTGAGAGCGCTGCTCGGTGGCGCTGACGGCGTGATTGTGGGAGGGTGTACTCCCGGCGATTGCCACTATGTCTCCGGGAATTACAAAGCGAGAAGAAGAATGGCCATACTGAAGACGGTGCTGAGTACTCTCGGCCTTGAAGACGACAGGGTCTGGGTAAAATGGATAAGCGCCGCGGAAGGCGCCAAGTTTGCCCGCACCATGAATGAAGTTACCGAAGCGGTCAAAAAACTGGGGCCAAACCCGATGAGCAAAGACTGGTCTATATAGGGATGAGTATGGAGAAATACGCGATTTTGCCAACCGGGAAAGATGGTGTGCTTGCGGCAATTCGTCAGTTTCTGGCCAGCCTGCTGGAGAAGAAACTGGTCGATGCGCTGCTGGTGCCGCTGGAACTGCCCACCGGGGATAACGTGGTGCCGACCATTGTGAGCCGACCGGAGCAGATTAATGCCGCCAATCCACTGGCCCCGGTGATGCCGGTGAACGCCGCCCGCCTCGTCTCCAGAATCACCATGGTATCACCCAGTCCCGACCGGCTGGGCGTGGTGCTGCGTCCCTGCGAGCTCAGGGCGCTGGTCGAACTGGTCAAGCTAAAGCAGGCCTCGCTGGAAAACCTGCTTCTGATCAGCATTGACTGCTACGGTACCTACCCGGTTGACGACTATGGAAAATTCGCCAGGGAAAGCTCATCACCGACCGAGGATTTTTTGAAGCGGGTTCGGGATGGCAAGGATGACCCACTGCTGCGCAAGGCCTGCCAGACCTGTGAATACCCGGTGCCCATGGGCGCTGACCTTACTATTGGTCTTTTCGGGGACAGCATTGAGAAAGGTATTGTACTGGTGGCCGGAACTCCGGAAGGGGAGAGAGCGATTCAGGAGCTGGGCCTTGAGGAGGTAAAAGCAGAGGGGAGAGATTCAACCATAGCAAAGCTCATTGCAGAAAGGGCAGAGAAGAGAGAAAAGCTGCTGCCACAAACCCAGGAAGAAATCAGAGGGCTGGACAAACTGATGGCCACTCTGGCCACCTGCATCAACTGCCATAACTGCAAGACGGTATGCCCGCTCTGCTACTGCAAGGAATGTTTCTTCGACTCCCCGGTCTTCGAATTTGAGGCCGAAAAGTATCTGGGCTGGGCGAAGCGAAAGGGCGCCCTCCGCATGCCCAACGATACCCTTCTCTTCCATCTGACCCGACTCAATCACATGGTGATTTCCTGCGTCGGCTGTGGGCTGTGCACGGAAGCCTGCCCGAACGATATTCCGGTATCAGATATCTTCCGCCTGGTGGGACATCAGGTGCAGAAGACATTCGATTACGTGCCGGGAAGAAATCTGGATGAAGAACTGCCCCTGACCACGTTCAAAGAAGAAGAGTTGCCAGATATAGGGATGTAACCGTATGCAATACATTAATAAGGAAGGCACATTGACCGTTGATGCGCGCTTTGGCGAGCAGGTGAAGGAAGAAAGCGGCGCTGAAATCGACCGCTGTTACCAGTGTCTCACCTGCAGCCTGGGCTGTCCGTCGGCCTTTGCTATGGACTACCTTCCCCACCAGATTATCCGCATGGTGCAGCTGGGCCTGCGGGAGCAGGTATTGACCAGTTCCACCATCTGGGTCTGCGCTGACTGCCAGGCCTGCGCCACCCGGTGTCCAAATGAGGTTGACCTGGTGAAGATAATGGATGTCCTGCGTGAGATTTCACTACGGGAAGGACTGGCCAAAGAGCGCGCTGTGGCCGATTTTCACCGCATTTTTCTGGGAAACATTGAACGGTGGGGAAGGCAGCACGAACTATCGTTGATTCTCAGGCTCAAACTCAAGACGAGGGACCTCTTCAGCGATTTATTACCGGGGATGAAAATGATGATGAAGGGCAAATTGAAGTTGCTCCCGGCGCGCTTTAAGGCAATACAGAGCGTGAGAGATATTTTTCAGAGAGCGGAAAAATGAGTCAGCCGAAAGCAACAGGCTTAAAATATGCCTATTATCCCGGCTGCTCCCTGGAGGCGACGGCCCGGGAGTATGACATGTCGGTGCGCGCGGTCTGCGCCCATCTCGGCATTGAGCTGTCCGAGCTTCCCGACTGGAGCTGCTGCGGGGCGTCATCCGGGCACAGCACCAGTCGGCGGCTGGCCTGTACCCTCGCCGGACGTAATCTCGCCCTGGCCGAGGGGATGGATATGGATATTGCCGTTGCCTGTCCGGCCTGTTATATCCGGCTGAGAAAGGCGCATAATGAGCTTAAGAACGATGAGAACCTGAGGGAAGAGCTCAGCAGCGTGATGAAGGTTCCCTATCGGGCCGAATATGGCACCAGGCATCTCCTGGACATCATCTGCCATGAAGTCGGTCTGGATAACTTGAAGAACAAAGTGGTGAAACCGCTAAAAGGGCTGAAACTTGTGGCTTATTACGGTTGCTACCTTGTCCGCCCTCCCGAAATTGTGGCTTTCGATGACCCGGAAAACCCGCAATGCCTGGATGCTCTGCTCGATACCCTGGGCGCCGAGGTCAGGGACTGGTCGGGCAAGGTGGACTGCTGCGGCGGCAGCCTGTCCTTGAGCAAGCGGGAGATGGCCAGGCAGATGGTCGGTGGACTCACCGAGATGGCGCGGTGGGCTGGTGCCGAGGCGATAGTTGCCGCCTGTCCATTATGCCATGCTAACCTGGAAATGCGGCAGACCGGCGCAGATAGCGCTAAACTGCCTGTCTTCTATTTTACCGAGCTTATCGGCCTTGCCCTGGGCATAACTGAAGCCAGGGGCTGGCTGAAAAGGCATCTGGTTTCACCTTCTGGCCTGTTGGCCTCTCATGGGTTATAATCGAACGGAGGTTACTATGGCGGAAAAAGAGCGTAAAGTGACCGGCAGGGAAAAGCCTGCTGAAACAGAGAAGGTAAACCTCATCCCGGTTTATGTGATGGGGAAAAGGTACCTGGTGCCGGAAACGCTCACCATCATGAAGGCGCTGGAGTACGCTGGCTACCAGTTTATTCGCGGGTGCGGCTGCCGCGGCGGCATCTGTGGTGCCTGCGCCACTGTCTATCGTAAGCCGGGAGACTACCACATTCGGGTTGGGCTGGCCTGCCAGACGGTCGTTGAGCCGGACATGTACCTTGCGCAGATACCGTTTTACCCGGCGAACCGGGCCAGCTACGACTTTGAGCAGCTCACCGGTAATCCCGAGGAAATCTTCAAGCTGTATCCCGAGGTTTTCCGCTGCATCGCCTGCAACAGCTGCACCAAGGCCTGCCCGATGGACGTTCAGGTGATGGACGTGATATCGGCGGTGAAGCAGGGCAACATTGAGCGGGCAGCCACTCTATCCTTCAACTGCATCCAGTGCGGCCTCTGTGTCAGCCGGTGCATGGGGGAACTACCTCAATATCACATTATGCAGTTGGCGCGGAGGATTTACGGGAGCCGGATTGCGCCGAGGGCAGAGCACCTGAACGAGGCGATTGAGGCAGTGAAGGGTGAAAAATGCCAGCAGACGCTGGAAAAGCTGATGGAGTCCGATATCAAGCACCTCAGAGAAATATATCAATCCCGGGAAATCGAGCCGGAAATGGCAGATGAGGACTGGACACCGGCGAAGCGTGATTATCTCTAGGAGGAGAAAATGCCATATACGGAAGAGCTTAGAAACCTCATCAAAATAGTGGAGAAAACCAGGCCGGAGCGGCTGGCGCGGAAAAAGAGGGGAGAGGAATTCCCCAGAATGTCGCTGGATGAATCCGAGGTGATACTTCAGAAGTATCACCCCGATTACATAGAAGAAGGGCGGCGGGAGCTGAAGGTGGGGCCGAGCAAGGGCTACCGGATTGCCCACGAGTTTGCCGACCTGCTGGAGGCGTGGAGTCGACTGGAGCCGGACCAAACCGACCTCTCGCGCAAGGATATTGAAACGGATGTGCTGATAATAGGTGGCGGTGGTGCCGGAACCGCGGCGGCCTTGCTTGCCGAGCAGAACGGTGCCAAGGTTATAGTGGCTACCAAACTGCGCCACGGTGATGCCAACACCATGATGGCCGAAGGCGGCATTCAGGCGGCCACCAAGATAGAGAAAGACTCGGCCTGCATGCATTATCTTGACACGCTGGGTGGCGGCCACTTCAAGAATGAGCCGGAACTGGTTCGCACCCTGGTTACCCAGGCACCAGAAATACTCAGGTGGCTGGAAGGCCTTGGGGTGATGTTCTCCAAATTTCCCGATGGGAGGCTGCATACCCTGCTTGGTGGGGGGACCAGTCGAAAGCGGATGCATTCCTGCGGGGACATAACGGGCGCCGAGATAATGCGCGACATTCGTGATGAAGCCCGCAACCGGGAGAATATCACTGTCCTGGAGTTTTCACCGGCCATCGAGCTGGTGCTGAATGAACACGGCCACTGCGCCGGCGCCGTACTTTACAATCTGGAAACCGAAGAATACCTGATAGTCAAGGCCAAGGCGATCATTCTTGCCACCGGCGGCTGCGGTCGGCTGCATATCCATGGGTTCATGACCACCAATCACTATGGGGCCACGGCCGATGGCATCGTCCTGGGCTACCGGGCCGGCCTGAAGCTCAAGTTATTGCATACCGTCCAGTACCATCCCACCGGTGTCGTCTTTCCCGAGCAGGTTGAAGGCATTCTCATCACGGAAAAATTCCGCGGGGCGGGGGCTAATATCTTGAACATCGATGGAGAGCAATTCGTCTTCGAGCGCGAGCCGAGGGACGTGGAATCAGCGGCTATAATCAGGGAGTGTCTGGAAAGGAGAAAGGGCGTTCCCACGCCCACCGGAAAACTGGGCGTATGGCTCGATTCGCCCATGATCGATACACTGATGGGCGAGGGCGCGGTGGAGAGGGAATTTCCGGGTAAATTTATCGTTTATAAGCGGTTTGGCATTGATATCGCCAAAGAGCCGATGCTGGTCTACCCCACCCTCCACTATCAGAACGGCGGACTGGAATACAATGCACGGGGGGAGACCTCCATACCCGGCCTTTTCATCGCCGGGGAGGTCAGTGGCGGCGTGCACGGCGAAAACCGCCTAATAGGCAATTCCCTGCTCGATGTCCTCGTCTTCGGACGGATTTCCGGGGAGAACGCGGCGGACTATGCTAAGGATAAAGCCAGAGATGGCAGGCTGTCACTGGAGCATGTTAAGGATTATCACCGGGAATTGGAAAAGTCAGGTGTTGTCACCGACCGGGTGACCCCGATACTTCTCCCTGACTACGCCAATCCCGAGGTCCGGGAAAGGCAACTCACCGCCCGCCACGTCGGGAAATAAAGACAGCTTGTCAGGTTACGGCAACAGTTTCCGGCAGAGGCTCATATTCTTTAATCTTATCCAGACTGACGTCCATTGAGGCATCGGCCTCGCGGTCAACAATTACCTCAATGATTGAAGGCCAGTTGGCCTCCAGAGCCCGCTGCAGCGCCGGTTTGATTTCTTCCGGCTGCTCCACCCTTTGTCCGTAGGCCCCATAGGCCTCGGCAAACTTCACGAAGTCAACATACATCCCGTCGTACCAGGTATTGACTTCAAAGTTCATATCATAGAGGTATTTCTCCTGCTGGCGGATGAGGCTAAGGTAGCCGTTATTTATTACGATGATAACGAGAGGTATCTGGTACATCACTGCCATCGCCAGTTCCTCGCCGCAGAACCCGATGCCGTAGTCGCCGACGATGTCCACCACTGTTTTATCCGGGTGGGCGACCTTGGCGCCGATGGCCGCCGGCAGGTCCCAGCCCAGCGGCCCGGCCCCGCCGGGAATGAGGTAATGACGTGGCCTGAATACTCGCTGGAACTGGGATGACCATATCTGGTTCAGCCCGATGCAGGTGGCAAATATCGTATCCTCATTAAAAAATTCGTTTATTTCCTTGAACACACGTTGCGGTTTGATGGGCACCTGGTCGAAGTCAAGTCGGCGCTGGTATTTTTTGCGCTGCTCCGGTACGGACAGCACCCTACCCGATGGCTCTTCCGGCTCCACCACAGCCTGGCAAACACGTCTTCCCGCCCACGGAACAGGGAGCGAAAAAGTCTGACCTTCTCCGATAAAGGCGACTCGTTGTTGACTATCAGAGAGCCGGTGGCTTGTTTCCCGGTAACAGGTGAGGAATCAGGTCTCACGCTGGCGGGAGACAGACTCACCTTTCCAGGCTCCTGTGGGCTTATCGAACAATCACGGCGCAGACGACGGTTCTCCGCCAGCAATCTGTCCCGTTCGGCGGTTACCTCCTCCAACTGACGGCGCACCCGCTCCAGTTCTTTCCTATCATCAGCCGTTACGTCCATGCCTCTATGTGAGCCTTTACCCCTTCTCTGTGGATAAGGTGTATCACCTTCCTGACCATCGATTTCTCCACATTACGTTTTAAGTGCATCATACACATAAATCCATACAAGTTCAACGCTTGTTTGGTCACCAGTTGTAGCATGACACGATGCTGGGATATACAAGACAAAGAGACTTCCCCATAAGACTTGCATAATATGGAAGCTAGTGTTATCATATGATGTGGAACAGTTGTGGATGGAAGATGGAGGTTAAGTGAATATGAGCGAAAAGACAAAGAAAGCCACCTTTAATTTACACCCGGATGTCCTCGCTGCTCTGGATAAGGCTATGGCTGAGGGGGTAGCACCGAGCAAGAATGTTTTAGTGGAACGGGCGTTACTCAAAGAACTGAAGGAAGTACGAAGGCGGGCACGGCAAGCCCGATGGGAAGAAGGCGCCAAAGACCCCGTGCTGCTGAGAGATATCAGCGAGGTTGAGGTTGCCTTTCAGTCTGCCGATGCCGAAACTGCCGGGAGGATAGACTGATGCCAGTCTTCCAGTGGGCTATTATGGAGGCTAACCCGGACCCCGTAGCAGGAGCCGAACAAAAAGGGACGCGGCCGGTGCTCATAGCGAGTAATGAAGAATATAACCAGGTAATGCCTAACGTCACGGTTTTGCCCCTCACTTCAACCAAGCGACGCTTATATCCTTCTGAGGTCTTTCTTCCTCAAGGGAAAGCAGGTCAGCCGTTGGA
>JADHXF010000028.1 GCA_016783105.1 Dehalococcoidales bacterium
CAACCATGCCATGATGAAAATAACGCTTTTTTTCTGCGCCGGGGCTATCCACGTTAAGACCCACTGCGATAAAGTCAGCGAACTCAACGGCATTGGCCGGCAGATGCCTATCACCATGGCCGCCTTTGCCATCGCCTCGGTGGGGCTGGCCGGCATTCCGCCGGTAAACGGGTTTATCAGCAAATGGTACCTGGTGCAGGGCTCATATGACGTCGGGCAGACAGTTTTCGTGGTCATTTTTTTGCTCAGCGGGCTGCTCAATGCCGGCTATTTCTTCAGCATCGTGGTGCGCGCCTTTTTTGCCCCCTCGGATAAGTTCACCAGCTTTGGTGAGGCGTCAAAATTGATGGTTGTGCCGCTGGTGATGACCGCGGTGCTTTCTCTCCTGCTGGGGATTTTCCCTGACCGCATCCCATACTTCTTCCAGCTTGCGTCAAGCGTCGCCCGGAGTGTTTTCGGGGGAGGTGGCCTGTGAAACGCAACTGGCTGATTGCCTCTGTGGCCACACTGATTATCTTTATCATTCTTGACCTGCTGGTTGTAAGTGGACACGTGCATGTCACGTTCCCGTGGTCTCACGTACCCGGCTTCTTCTCTTTATTCGGACTTCTGGGATGCCTGGCGATAATTTATGGCGCCAAGCTGCTCGGCCACTACTGGCTACAGCGCGGCGAGGATTATTACGACAAAAATGATGAGCATGAGTAATTTCCCACTGGCAATCATATACGTAATCGGGGCGGTGCTGCTGCTGGCACTGCCGCGGCGGATACGCTCTGCGTTCTGCCTGATAATCTCCGCGGCGGCATTCGTTTTCCTGATTAATCTAGAAGTGGGAGCCAGCCTTAGCTTACCTTTCCTCAACTATGAACTTATGGTCTGCCGGGTGGACCGGCTGAGCCTGGCTTTCGGCTACGTCTTTGTCATCATGGGTTTCCTTGGCGGTGTTTACGGCTACCACGTAAAAGATTCCATGCAACAGGTGGCGGCGCTGCTCTATGTGGGAAGCTCGCTGGGGGTGGTCTTTGCCGGCGACCTGTTCACGCTCCTTTTCTTCTGGGAAATCATGGCCGTTTCCTCATTATTCCTCATCTGGGCCAGAAGGACGCTGGACGCCCGGAAAGCGGGGGTTCGCTACCTGCTGGTGCACGCCTTCGGTGGCAGTGCCCTCATGGCAGGTATCCTTTTACATCTACAACAGACCGGCTCTCTGCTCTTCACTCACTTTGATGGCGGCGTAGCCTCTTACCTCATCCTCCTCGCATTCGCGCTCAATGCTGCCGTACCGCCTCTGAATGGCTGGCTTCCTGACTCCTATCCAGAGGGGACGGTTACCGGCAGCGTTTTCCTGAGTGCCTTTACCACCAAAGTAGCCGTCTACGCCCTGGCTCGCGGCTTCGCCGGTCTGGAACTGCTTATGTGGGTAGGGGCAATAATGGCCGTCTATGGCGTGGTCTTCGCCTTCCTGGCCAACGACGGCCGGCGACTTCTCTCCTACCACATCATCAGCCAGGTCGGCTACATGGTCTGTGGTGTCGGCATTGGCACCGCGGTCGCGGTAAACGGTGCCACCGCCCATGCCTTCGCCCATATTCTCTATAAAGGCCTGCTGTTCATGGGAATGGGCACCGTTCTCTATGCCACCGGACGCAACAAGATGACCGAGCTGGGCGGTCTCTTCAAGAAAATGTGGCCCACCCTGATATTCTTCATGGTCGGCGCTTTCTCCATCTCCGGCGTTCCGCTTTTCAGCGGCTTTGTCAGCAAGTCAATGGTGATATACGCCGCGGAAGCGGCGCATTTTGGCCTTGTTGTCCTATTGCTTAACCTGGCTTCCATTGGCACTTTCCTGTCCATCGGGCTGAAGCTGCCGTACTTTACCTGGTTCAGCACCAACCGTAACCTCAAACCAGAACCGGTGCCACCGGGGATGTACATCGGCATGGGGCTGACCTCCGCAATCTGCATCGCCATCGGTGTTTACCCGGCGCTGTTATATAACCTGCTGCCTTTTGGGGTGCATTACCAGCCATATACCGCGCCACATTTAATCGAATCGATGCAACTGCTCATATTCACCGGGCTTGCTTTCTGGCTGGTGAAGAAAAAACTGCACACAGAGGCGACGATTACGCTGGATACGGACTGGTTCTACCGGCGGCCTTCGCGCTTCGCCTTCAATGTATTCAGTGTGTCCATCTGCGAGCTTTTTGGCGCTATTGAAAGCCTTTCGCTGCGCTTTGCCCGGTATCTGGTCAAGGTTGGTGACAACCCCGCAGGATATGCCATCGAGGCGACGAAAAGTATCAGTCATATTCTGCTCCGCACCGAAAAACCAACCCCGGAACCAAAGACGTTTAACCCTGACCGCTACCGGATACCGCTGGGATTAATGGTGCTCGTGGTACTTCTCGTCCTCCTGGTCATACTTGCCTGGGACTTCCTATTTTAATACAGACATTGATTCTGGTCAGGCGGGCAGTATCAGGCATCAAGCCAGTTGAAAGCTGTAATAAGCTCCCATCAGGAACAGCAACATCAGGGTAATATTCCACCAGCTGAGCCGGAAAACCCGCCGGTGCCGATGGCCCAGCCCGATAATGAACACGGCTGTCATGAGCATCACGGTAAAAGCGGTGACCAGGTGGGTTTCGGAGACTGCGGCCAGTATCGGCCCTTTGGTATAGAGCAGGTCATCAATGGAAATGATGGTCAGGTTGAACAGGTTGCTGCCAATCAGGTTGGCCACGGCCAGGTCTTTGGCCCCGATTCTCATGGCGGCAAAGGAAACGGTTATTTCGGGCAGGGTAGTGGTGAAGGCGAGGAAAACGCTGCCCACAAAACTCTGTCCCCATCCGTAGACTTCGGAGATTTCATCACCGATGAAGGCGAGCCAGAGACCAGCGCCTATGATAAAGACAGCCGATATTGAGAAATGGAGATAGACATGCTTCAAAGACTTATCGGCATATTCAAACTCCGTTTGCTTCAGGGACGGGTGCTGTCGTTCATAGCGGTATAAGATGCGAGCGAAAAAGAGGTACAGCAGGACAATGAATGGCGTATACCAGCCAATCCAGCCTATGTCCATGATATGGAGTCTATGGCTTATCAGTATAAAGCCGGCGACAAAGAAGACCAGTAACAAACTGAATATACCGGTCAGGCGATGAGTCTTACCCACAACAGCCAGAATGGAGCCGTTGCGGTGAACCAGGTCAAGAAGAGCCAGGTTGAACAGGTTGAACATGTTGGCGCCGAGGATATTGCCTACGGTCAGGTCGGGGGCATCAACCAGGGTTACCGAACTTACCCCATTGAAAAGCTCGGGCATCGAGGTCAGCGCCGCAATGAGAATAAGGCCTATCCAGACGCCACCGAGGCCGGTTTTCTCGGCAATTATGTCACCATATCGAGCAACTTTTCTGCCGGAAATAAAAATGACAACGACGCAGACGATGAATTTAATCCAGACCAATCAGTGTCTCCTTTGTCTATCTCACTTTATTGACATGGTGGTTAAATGTCAATACTTGCGTTATTTGAGCCATGATGGTTATAATAGGTCGGTTTTTGGAGTAAGCGAGATAGATGGTTGTTGATGGAAACCACCTAAATCAGCAATGTCCAGGTCATCCCCCTCGAACGACACGTTCCTTACCTTGTCCTTCAATTACCCACAGGGATATAATAGTAGTAGCCCCTGTAGCTCAGGTGGATAGAGCACCAGCCTCCGAAGCTGGGTGCGGGCGTTCAAGTCGCCCCAGGGGCGCTTCAATGTTTTCAGGAGAGTGCAATGACGAAAAGTAAACTCACGGAAATCAGATGGCACGGTCGCGGGGGTCAGGGGGCTGTAACCTCAGCGGAGCTGGTTGCTCAGGCGGCTATCAGTGCTGGGAAGTATGCCCAGGCATTTCCCAGCTTCAGCCCGGAGAGGAGGGGAGCGCCGGTTCTGGCCTTCAACCGAATCAATCCGGACGAGCCCATCCGGACGCGGGCAGAGGTAGACCAACCTGATGTGGTCTTGATTATGGACCCCAGCCTTTTGTCTATTCTGGATGCAACTTCCGGATTAAAAGAGGGTGGTACGGTCATCATTAACACCAAGAAATCTGTGGAACAGGTAAGAAAGGATTTCGGCATTAAAGCCCGGCTGGCCCTCGTGGATGCCAATACAATTGCCCAGGAGACATTGGGAGTTCTTATCGTCAACACAACGATGATTGGTGCCATGATAAAAGCGACCGGCGTTATTTCTTCGGAGTCTGTTAAAGAACCGTTTGAGAAACGCTTTGGGCGTCTGGCAGAGCGCAATGTAAAGGCAATGGAAAGAGCAGTCAAAGAAACGAAAATAGGAGAGTAGCTGGAAATGGCCAAGGCAAAAACGAAGGAGAAACCGAGCACAAAAAGTGAATTGAGCTGGAAAGAAATCGAAATCGGCTGTTTTATCACCAAGCCGGGAAACTCCGTTGAAATCAGAACCGGTGACTGGAAGTCGCGCCGACCTGAGATCGACTTCGATAAATGCAATAAATGTACCCTCTGTTACTTCTACTGTCCCGAGGGATGTATCGCCAAAACCAAAGACGGGTATTTTGAAGCCGATTTATTCTATTGCAAGGGCTGTGGGATTTGCGCTACGGAATGTCCCAAAGACGCAATTACTATGGTCGAGGAGGAGAAATAATGGCAAAGCGGGAAGGCCTGGAAGTATCGGTCGCCGTTGGCGATGCCGCCATGCTGTCCGATGTTGACGTTGTGTCCGCTTACCCGATAACCCCCCAGACACATATCGTGGAGCACCTGGCGGAGCTGGTGGCCAACGGTGAACTAAAAGCCGCCTATATACCGGTGGAATCGGAGCACTCGGCGATGAGCGCCTGCCTCGGTGCTGCCGCTGTAGGTGCCAGAACCTTTACCGCCACCGCTTCCCAGGGGCTGGAGCTGATGCATGAGGTGCTTTTTATTGCCTCGTCAATGCGATTGCCCATTGTTATGGCGGTGGCCAACCGCGCCCTCTCCGCACCCATCAGTATCTGGGGTGACCACTCCGATGTCATGGCAGCTCGGGATGTTGGCTGGATACAGATATTTGTGGAAAACGGTCAGGAATCAGTTGATAATGTCATCTGCGCCTTCCGTATGGGTGAAGATAAAAGAGTCCTGCTGCCGGTAATGGTTCACCTTGACGGGTTCCAGCTGACCCATGTCATTGAACCGATTGAGCTTCCAGATAAAAAAGATGTTGACCGATTCCTGCCGCCCTTCAAGTACCCCCTGCCGCTTGACCCGGCCAAACCGGTCACTATGGGAGCTCTGGGCTCGCCCTTCATCTATACCGAGGTAAAATGGGCGCAGGAGATAAATCTGGAGGCGGCAAAGGATGTTATCCTGGAAATCTGGCGGGAGTTTGGCAAAGCCTTCGGGCGCAATTATTCACCGGTAGAAAAATACCAGACCGACGGTGCCAAAGCCCTGCTGATGACGATGGGTAGTTACAGCGAAACGGCGATGGTCGCCGTGGACAAGATGAGAAATGACGGCAAGGAGGTGGGGCTACTCAAGCTCCGCCTGTGGCGCCCGTTCCCGTACGAAGAGCTGCGGGAGGCGGTAAAAGATGCCGAGATACTCATCGTGCTGGACAGGGCCATCTCTTTTGGCGGGCCGGGAGGTCCGGTCTGCTCCGAGATAAAAGCAGCTTTGTACGGGGGAGAGAAACAGCCGAAGATAGTTGGCTTCGTGGGTGGTCTGGGAGGCAGAGACATCTCTCCGTCCGGCTTTGAAGAAATGATTAACCGTGGCATTGAGATTGCCCGGACGGGAAGCAAACGAGAATTTGAAATCTATGGAGTGAGGGAATAAAGATGGCAACAGCAGTTCATGGACCCGGCATAATTACGGAATTGGAGCCCTTCGCCCCCGGCCACCGCGCCTGCAGTGGCTGCGGTGAGGCATTAGCGGTGAGATTGGCCGCCAAGGCCATCGGCAACAACGCCATCATCGTAAACGCTACCGGTTGCATGGAGGTAGTGGCCTCGCCGTTTCCCTATACTTCCTGGCGCATTCCCTGGATCCATACTCTATTTGAAAACACCGCTGCGGTAGCCTCTGGCGTCGAAGCCGGTCTGAAGTCAATGGAGAAAAAAGGTAAAACCCCTGAACGTAATATAAAAGTCGTGGCGTTGGCCGGCGATGGTGGCACCAGCGATATCGGCTTGCAGGCACTATCCGGGGCCCTGGAAAGAGGACACGATTTCGTTTACATCTGCCTGGATAACGAGGCTTACATGAATACCGGTATCCAGAGGTCGTCAGCCACACCTTACGGAGCCTCAACAAGCACTTCTCCAGCCGGTAAAGAGAGCCTGGGACAGGTAACCTGGAAAAAGAATATGCCCGCGATTGCCGTAGCCCATGACATACCGTATGTGGCCACGGCCTGCCCCACCTACCACCGCGACCTGATGAAAAAGGTTACCAAGGCAGTGGAAACCCCGGGTTCAGCCTATATACATATTCTGTCTGCCTGCCCGACGGGCTGGCGGTGCCCAACTGACGATGCAATTAAGGTTGGCCGGCTGGCGGTGAAAACGGGTATTTTCCCTCTGTACGAGGTGGAAAACGGGCAGTACAAGTTGAGCCTTAGCCTGAGCAAACTGGAACCGGTGGAAACTTACCTCAAGACACAGGGCAGGTTCCGACACCTGACGGAAGGCACAATCAAGGAAATACAGGAGAGGGTAACCCTAGAGTACAAAAAATTGGTGGAACTAGCCAGCAAGTCAAGTGGTGAAGCATCCTCAGAGTAACAGTTATGGTAATATTATAGTGGCGGGGTGTGGCGCAGCCTGGTTAGCGCGCATGGTTTGGGACCATGAGGTCGGAGGTTCAAATCCTCTCACCCCGACCATTACCCGTCTGAATTTTACAATCACTGCGTCCTGACTTACAGCACCACGTTCAGCAGGGACGGGAGCACGTAGAAGCGAGCCGGCAGCCCGCCGAGCAATTCGCCATCAGCCTGCAGAAAAACCGAATCATCCGATCTTATCTCTACCTCTCTGGCTTTTTTCAACGTTACCTTTGGGTGCGTCAGATGAGTTCCCCGGTACACCCTCGGCAATGACCAGAGAAGGTCAGGCTTGCTCAGGTCGCCAATGATGAGCACATCAAGAAGGCCATCAGAGATATCGGCCTCGGGTGCGGCAAACATACCGCCGCCTCCGTATTTACCATTGCTCACCAGGACAGTACATACCTTTTCTTGAATCGCTTCACCATCTACGTTAATGGTCACGGTCTTATTTTTATAGAACAAAAGGGAAGAGAGTAAGCCGGCAAGGTAGGATACGGTAGCGTTCAATGTCTTGTACTTCTGCGTTGTAGTCTTTACAATTTCAGCGTCAAATCCCATACCGGCAAAATTGACGAACAATCGCCTCACCGTCTCGTCGTCGCTGAGATATTCAATAACACCCACATCCACGGTTACTGTACGTGGCTCCTTTAAACACTGACAGGCTTCCAGAGGTGCCCTCGGTATCCCAATGGTGCGGATGTAATCACCGCCGGTACCGGTGCCAATAATACCAAACATGACATCGGCAATACTGCCGGTATCGTAAAGGCCGTTGACCACCTCATTAATGGTGCCGTCGCCACCCACCGAAACCACCAGTTCATAACCTCTGGCAACGGCGTCTTTCGCCAGTTCCCTGGCATGGCCTGGTGCCTCGGTAATATCATAATCAAAGCGCAGGTCAAGGCTCCGCAACCGGGCCATGATATGGGGCCATTTCCGGACGGTTTTGCCGGCACCGGCAGCCGGATTTACAATCAGTCGGGCGTAGGCCAATATCTCTCCTCAAGATCAGGGAAGATTTCTTACCTGATAATATCCGCAGTATAGCATGAAGAAAGTCGAGACTGCATAATTTACACCTCAATTATGTTGACAATAATTTGCTAAAACTGCTAGAATGACTTGGTTTATTTTATGCGGAAAGCGGTTGCCAGTTGCCATTTATTATCAAGAGGTAAAAGGATGAAACCAGTGAGAATTATACCCTGCCTGGATGTCAAAGAGGGAAGAGTGGTCAAAGGGGTAAACTTCATCAACCTGCGTGATGCCCGTGACCCGGTAGAAGCCGCCGAAGCCTACAGTCTTTCCGGTGCTGATGAACTGGTATTTCTGGACATCATGGCTACGGTTGAGAGCCGCGGTACCATGCGTGAATGGGTGAAGAAGGTAGCGGAAAAGGTCACCATACCCTTTGCGGTTGGCGGCGGTATCAGGAATACTCAGGATATGAAAGAGCTATTTGAGCTCGGGGTTGCCAAAGTCTCCATCAACACGGCGGCGGTAAAGAACCCGGAACTTATCAAACAGGCGGCTGCTGAATTTGGTAAAGATAAACTGGTGGTGGCGATTGACGGTCGCAAAAATCCCGCCGATAGCAACCTGCCCCGACTGGAGGTAGTTGTTAAAAGTGGCGGCGAGGCCACGGGGATCGACGTCGTAACCTGGGCAAAGAGGGTGGAAGAGCTGGGTGCCGGGGAAATCCTCCTCACCAGCAAAGATGCTGACGGCACCAAAGAGGGTTATGACCTGGAGATGACCAGGGCAGTGGCCGAAGCCGTTGCCATACCGGTTATAGCGTCAGGAGGTGCGGGAAAGCTAGAGCACCTGTATGAAGCAGTAACCATCGGCAAAGCTGCGGCCGTTCTGGCAGCTTCCATCTTCCACTTCGGCGAGATAACCATACCGGAAGCAAAAAAGTATCTCCACGATAAAGGGATACCGGTTAAGATATAAAAATTCAGGAAGGAGTTCTGTAAATGAACCTGCAAAGACCAAACGCAAACGACGCCACAAGGTCGGCGAACCGCTCTCGCAACGTGTCTCCGATGAGCGGCATCTGTAGCCGATGTCTTGACGGCTGCACCGGAAACTGCGAGGTATTTAAGGCAACCTTCCGGGGCCGGGAACTAATTTATCCCGGACCTTTCGGTGACATCACCGCTGGCGGTGATAAAGAGTACCCAATTGACTATTCCCACCTCAATATCCAGGGATATGCGCTGGGGGCAAAAGGTTTGCCTTCCGGTGTCAAAGGTAACCCGGATACGGCCATCTTTCCGGCGGTAAACACAGAGACAGAATACGGCTGGGACATTAAAGTCAAAATGAAGCTGCCCGCGTTTACCGGCGCGCTCGGTTCCACCGAAATCGCGCGCAAGAACTGGGAGCATTTTGCCATCGGTGCCGCCATCAGCGGCGTTACACTGGTCTGCGGCGAAAACGTGTGCGGTATCGACCCGGAGCTTGAGCTCGATGCAAAGGGCAAAGTGACTTCGTCGCCAGATATGGACCGCCGTATTGAAACCTACCGCCGTTACCACCAGGGATATGGTGAAATACTGGTCCAGATGAACGTGGAAGATACCAGGCTCGGCGTTGCCGAATACGTCAATAAGAAGCACGGCCTGGAGACCATCGAGTTGAAGTGGGGACAGGGTGCAAAGTGCATTGGCGGTGAAATTAAGATCGACAGCTTGGAGCGGGCACTGGAGCTGCAGAATCGCGGCTATATAGTAACCCCTGACCCCGCAAGCCCGGTTACGCAGGCAGCTTGCAAGGACGGTGCACTCAAAGAATTCGAACGCCACAGTCGACTCGGTTTTATTGATGAGGAAGGTTTTTATGCGGAAGTGGAACGGCTGAGGAAATTGGGTTTCAAGCGCATCACGCTCAAGACTGGAGCCTACAGCCTGCGCGAACTGGCCATGGCGATAAAGTGGGGTGCTAACGCGAAGATTGACCTGCTTACCATTGACGGCTCATCCGGTGGTACTGGCATGAGCCCCTGGCGTATGATGGAGGAGTGGGGTATACCGAGCCTGTACCTCCATGCCGCCGCGCATGAGTTCTGCCAGAAACTGGCGGACAAAGGACAGCACGTGCCCGATATTGCCTTCGCCGGTGGCTTCAGCAGTGAAGACGGCATATTCAAAGCACTTGCTCTGGGCTCACCGTTTGTGAAGGCAATATGCATAGGGCGAGCAATGATGATTCCGGGCATGGTCGGCAAGAATATCGCCATCTGGATTAAAGAAGGCAGGTTACCCAGCACCGTGAGCCAGTTTGGCACCACGCCCGAGGAAATCTTCGTCAATTACGAAGATGTAATGAGCATCGTTGGTGCCAGCGAGATGAAGAACATACCTCTGGGCGCGGTGGGTATGTATAGCTACTGCGAAAAACTAAGGGTCGGGCTGCAACAGTTGATGGCCGGCGCAAGGTGCTTCAGCATACCGGCAATCACACGCCGCGAAATCATGTCTCTTACCGAGGAATGTGCCGGAGTGACCGGAATTCCATATCTCATGGAAGCCTACCGGGAAGAAGCGATGAAAATCCTCGGCTAGAATACGTTTGCAAAGAAGCGGGTTTTGCATTGAGTAAAGCCCGCTTTCTTTATTTCTTATCGGTGGGGTGGAGGTAATACTGTATAGGGCGACCTCAATAATATATAATTCATAGCAGGAGGAAAATCACAAATGGCGCGATACGAATGTTCGGTTTGCGGTTATATCTATGACCCGGCACAGGGTGACCCGGAAAACAAAATCCCGCCAGGAACGCCGTTTGAAAAACTGCCTGATGATTGGGTTTGCCCCGTCTGTGGTGCCAGTAAAGACCAGTTCAATAAAATAGACTGAAAAACTTACCGTTGGTTATATCAACGATGGCGGCTGGTTGGCGAGGCTGTGATTTCAAAAATCAGCGAAGTATTTTTTGGTAGCAGGCCAGGACTCGTTTGGCGACGTTCTCCCAGCTGTATTCCCGGGCAGTAACGATTCCCTTCTGGCCCATCTGCTGTCGCCGGGCCTTATCATCAGCCAGGGATAACAATGCCTCAGCCAGCTTGGGAACATTCTTCGGTGGCACCAGCAACCCTTCAGCATCGTTAGTCAGCACGCTGGCATACCCTGGTATATCCGAAGCAACTATTGACGTACCCACGGCCATCGCTTCAATCAGGACAATGCCAAAGCTTTCCCAGCCGGTGGCCGGGCAGCAGATGATATCTGCCGTCTTGTAATATCTGGGCAGGTCATCATAGGTAACATAGCCAATAAAAATGACGTCCTCTATGCCATTCCGCGCCACCCTTTTTTCGTACTTTTTCCTGAGCCTTATACCCGGTCCAACGACAATGAGGCGCGAGTCGGGGATAACGCGCTTGACCTGCTGGTAAGCTTCGAGCAGGTAATCGAGGCCTTTGCGCTTCTCCAGACGCCCGATGAACATGATGTTCAGCTTTCCGTCAAGATATTCCTCAAAAGGCTCGACATCAGGTCGGAAATGGTCCGTATCAACTCCGTTAGGTATGATGCTGTATTCGTCGGGGAAGAACTTGTTCACATATTCCATTGCCGGCTTGGAAACGGCGATTTTATAGTCCAGTTTACGGAACCATTTCTTCAAAATAAGCTTGCCCAGTGGCGTGCCGAAGTCGTACCAGGGCCTGCCACCAGAGGCATGAAAGGTGCCGATATTCGGGGCATTGGAAAGACGCAACACAGTCGTACAAAGCATCGGCATCAGGGGTTCATGGAGGTGAGCGATTTCGAATTTCTCCCTTTCGAGCACTTTGGTAATTCGCGATGAGAGCCATGGCGAGAGGGTAATACGAGCCACTGAACCACTGGCTGGAACCGGTCTCGGTTTACCAATTGGTATAAAACGCTCACCCAGAGCCGGAACTGCCTTTGAAGCGGGGGCAATGATTTTCACGTCATGCCCCATTCTGGTCAATTGTTGCTCTAGATTGGTGATATGATTTAAAACCCCCCCAGGATATGCAAAGTCATAAGGGGATACCAGTGCTATTTTCATACTACTATTTTACCATCAATTCTTTCAGCAGAGAACGCACCTCATCCGATGAATTAAGGCTGAATCTGGCGGCTGAAATGCCGGCCCTGACCTTGATGGACCAGGCATTTTGCGGCAGAGCTTTGAACAGGTCTTCATCAGTAACATCATCGCCAATAGCCAAGATGAAATCCCAATCCTGTCTGGAAAGCCACTGCTGTGCGGTCGACCCTTTATTCAGATTGGCGCTTTTCACCTCAAACACCTTGCTTCCTTCCAGCACTTTCAGGTTGGAATTGGCCGTCAGATTGAGAAGATCGTTGACTATCTCTCTGATGTGCCGTTCGCTTATTCTCGGATCAGCCTTACGGTAATGCCAGGCGAGTGAATAGTCTTTCTCCTCTATAAGTGACCCTTCAATCCGGTCCACTGCCAGCTTCAGAACGGCGCGCACCTCATCCTTCCAGTCGTCTGAGAGGCCAGCCATCATTCCCCAATCGCCACCTTTGGCTTTCATCCATACGCCGTGTTCCGCCACCATAGCTGTCTTCAAGCCGCCTAACCACTTATCAAGCGTATTTTTATCACGTCCGCTGATGATTACGACCTCATTCTTGGCACTGTTATTCAACTCGGCCAGCAGCTTCAGCAGTTCCGCATCTGGCCTGGCTTCTTCGGGTGTTTCGGCAAAGGGAACCAGGGTGCCGTCATAGTCCAGCAACAGCAAACGCCTCTGAGCCTTCTGGAACTGGTCTGTTAGTTCACCCTTCGTTTTATCGGGCATTGGCTCCGGCACAGTACCGACCTCCACCTTTACCGTTTCATGCAGCTTATCAATGAAGTCCTTGGCCCATCGGCTGATGTCATAGCGCTTGATTCGTCCTTGCATGGCCCGGTTGCGTTCAATCTGCTCTTTTTCCGGCATCGTCAGGGCATCAGCGAAAGCCTGGGCGATTTCTTCGATGTTATTCGGGTTGATGATGATGGCATCTCCCATCTCCCGCGCGGCGCCGGTCGTCTCGCTGAGGATGAGAACACCTCTGCCGTCTATTTTGGTGGCCAGGTATTCTTTCGCTACCAGATTCATCCCGTCGCGCACCGGGGTGATGGGGCATACATCCGCCATTTTGTACAGGCCAAGAAGCGCGTGATAGGGTATGGGGCTGTAAAGATATTCAAGGGGCGTCCAGCCGATGGTGCCGAACCTGCCGTTTATGGTGCCCACTGTCTCCTCTATCTGCCGTTTCAACTCAGCGTAATGGGGCACCTTGATGCGGGAGGGTCCGATTACCAGAATGAACACCACTTTTTCACGATATTCAGGGTGCTTTTCCAGGAAGAGGCCGTACGCTTCCAGTCGATTTGGAATGCCTTTGCTGTAATCGAGACGGTCCACGGAAACGATGACTTTCCGGTCGCCCAGTTTCGCGCGGAACTTCTTCACCTCGGCATCCACTTCCGGGCTTTTGGCAATCGTGGAATAATGCTCATAGCCGATACCGATGGGGAAAACATCCGCCTTGGACACATGGTCGGGAGTTGTAATCCAGCCCATGGAACTACTGTAACCCAGCAGGTTGCGGATGCTGTCCAGAAAATGCCAGACATAGTCATGAGTATGAAAGCCGACCAGGTTGGCGCCGAGCAACCCTTCCAGTATTTCCCGTCGCCAGGGCAGCAGACGGTAAACCTCGTAAGAGGGAAAAGGTATATGGAGGAAATAGCCAATGGTCGCCTTTGGCAGCCGGTCGCGTATCAGCTTGGGCAGGAGCATGAAATGGTAGTCCTGCACCCAGAAAATGTCATCCTTTTGGGCCACACTAACGACGGCATCGGCAAAAATCTCGTTGACTCGCTGATATGCCTGCCACATTGCGGGGTCATACTCCACGTACTGAGGGAAGTAGTGACAAAGCGGCCAGATGGTCTGGTTACAGAATCCGAAATAGAAATCGTCAACATCTTTTCCCGAGAGGAACACCGGGTAGCACCGCTCCTCCGCCAGTTTATCCTCAATCTTTTTTTCCTCGCCCCTGGCTAATTTCTCCTGTTCTATACCCGGCCACCCAATCCAGAGGCTGGGGCGTGATTTATAGAACGCCCCCAGCGCTGTCGCCAGACCGCCGAGGCTGGGCTGAAAGTGCAGTTCGCCGTCTTTTTTCTCAACATTCAGAGGTAAACGATTGGAAATAATCAGCAGTCTTGACATGGCGTTCCTCCCCCGTACCTTCAGTCAAATATTAATAGCACAATCTGTCCAATTTTACAATGCTAAACCAGCTTGGAGGCTTTAAAACTTGCCTTCTATTCCCAAGATTGACAGAATTCATATTATGACTGAAAATGAAAAGAATAAGAACAAGGGTAGGGGAATTATGAATGCGAAAGCTTTACATAAAATAGGTTATGGGCTCTACGTGGTAACTTCAATCAAAGACGGCCGCTTGAACGGCCAGATTGCCAATACGGTTATTCAGGTCACCTCTGAGCCACCAACCATCGCGGTGAGCATCAATCGCAGTAATCTGACCTGGGAGTTCATCAAAAAAAGCCGGGTATTTGCCGTTTCGGTTCTCTGTGAAGAGACGCCAATGGTATTCATTGGGCGTTTTGGTTTTCACTCGGGAAGGGATACGGACAAATTCGAGGGGATTGGTTATCGGATAGGCGAGACGGGCGCTCCGGTAGTTCTAGATAATGCCGTTGCCTTCATGGAAGCCCGGGTAACCAAAGAAATGGACGTGGGCACGCACACCATTTTCATCGGTGAGCTGGTTGATGCCGACGTTGTCTCTGAAAAGACCTGCCTGACTTATGAACATTACCATGAGATTAAAGGCGGCAAGACACCAAAAGCCGCGGCAACGTATATCAAAGAGACAAAAGGTGAATAGAAGTAAATCGGTGTCTATGCACCCACTGGTGCTCGGCGTTGACCTGGGTGGCAGCAAGATACTCTCCGCAGTGGTTGACGTTAAGGGTGAGATGCTATCGCGTGACCACGGCATCACACCGGCAGCGAAAGGGCCAGAAGCCGTAATTCAGGCAATGCTGGAATCTGCAAAACGCGTCCTCAATCAGGTTGGTATAACTACTGCTGAACTCGAAGCCATCTGCATTGGCGCTCCCGGCCTTTCCAGTCCAGAAACAGGCGTTATCTTTACTTCGGCAAACTTACCCGGCTGGAAAGATGTTCCCCTCAGAAGTATCATCGAGGGCAAAATGGGCGTGAAAACCTTCCTTATCAATGACGCCAGTGCGGCAGCGCTGGGCGAGATGTACTTCGGGGCAGCGAAAGGTGCCCGCAATTTCATCTGCGTCACCCTTGGCACCGGGATTGGTGGGGGTATCGTCATTGATGGCGAGATATATACCGGATGCCTGGGCACCGCCGGTGAAATCGGTCACATGACCGTTGACACCAATGGCCCGAGATGCAGTTGCGGCAATACCGGCTGCTGGGAGACGCTGGCCTCTGGCACAGCACTGGCCCGAGAAGCAAAACAGCGCATCTCTGACGGCTCTAAAACGGCAATCCTGGAATACACCGATGGCGATGTTAATAAAGTAAACGCCGAGACGGTGCATAAAGCAGCCCAGCAGGGAGATACCCTGGCAAAAGAACTCATCGCGCAGCTTGCCTGCTACGTCGGCGTTGGCTTAACCAACCTTATAAATATATTTAATCCGGAGCTCATCGTCATCGGTGGCGGCCTGTCCAATATCGGCGATATGCTGCTTGAACCCGCATATAAGCTGGCCGGGGAGAGGGTTAATAAGACAGCCTTTGCCTCGGTACGCTTTACCCGCGCCGAGCTGGGCAGAAATTCGGGAGTCATCGGCGCCACCGCGTACGCCTTTCATGAAATAGGGGAACCAAAATGAAACATTCGGAACTGTCCAGACGACGCACCAAAATAGTCTGCACCATCGGGCCGGCAACAGGTTCCGCAGCAGCGATTGAACGCCTTATCCTCGCCGGAATGAACATCGCCCGGCTGAACCTGTCGCACGGCACCCACCAGGAACACGATCGATATATTAAGACCATCAACGAAGTGAGTCATAGGCTGGGCATAGACGTCGCCATTCTGATGGACCTGCCCGGGCCCAAATACCGCACCGGCAAGCTGAAAAACGGCCAGCTCCTGCTGAAAAACCGGTCGCGGGTGGTGCTGACCACAAGACAGGTGATAGGAGATACGGGGTTAATACCAGTTAACCTGCCCAATCTCGCCCGGGATGTGAAGGCGGGCGACCTGGTGCTCCTTGACGACGGCGCCATGCAGCTCAAGGTGCTGGAAACAGACGGCATCGAAGTTCGTTGTCGGGTCGTTGCCGGTGGGGTGCTTACCGAGGGGAGGGGGGTGGTGGTTCCCGGTATGCGTATTTCGGGGCCATTCATCACCGATTCACTGAAGGACAACCTCGTCTTTGCTATCAGCAAGCAGCCGGAATATATCGCCCTTTCTTTTGTCAGCAATGCCGACGATGTAAAGGGAGTAAAAGAAATATTGCAAAAAAACAGCGCCGATATACCCATTATCGCCAAGATAGAGCGAGGAGACGCCGTCAGCAAATTCGACAGCATACTGGCCGCCAGCGACGGTATTATGGTGGCACGCGGCGACCTAGGTGTGGATATACCGCTGGAGCGCGTGCCCATGGTGCAGAAGGAAATCATCCAGAAATGCAACCTCGCCGGCAAGCCGGTTATCGTTGCCACGCAGATGTTGGAGTCGATGATAAACGCGGCCCGTCCCACGCGGGCCGAAGTGACCGATATCGCCAACGCCATTTTTGATGGCGCTGACGCCACCATGCTCTCCGCAGAGACTTCCATTGGCAAATATCCGGTGCAGGCGGTCACCATAATGGCCAAAGTAGCCCAGGAAGCGGAAAAGAAATTGCCCTATGACCGGATACTGATGGAAAGAGGTCGACAGCTGGAACACAAGACCGATGAGCTTATCAGCTACAGCGCCTGCCATATTGCCTACAGCCTGAAAGCAAAGGCCATCGTGGCCTTTACCCAGTCGGGCAGCACCGCAGGCAGGGTCTCCAAGTACCGCCCCAGAATGCCCATTTTAGCGATTACCCCGGATTGTAACGTCTGCCGGCGACTGCTGCTGCACTGGGGCGTGCACCCTGAATATATACCGGAGCGAAAATCCATGGATGAACTTTTTGCCACCGGAGTGCGACTGGCCAAAGAAATGAAAGTAGCCAGACCTGGCGATTTGATCATCATTACTGGGGGAATTCCCATTGGTGTGGCAGGGTCAACAAACCTGCTCAAGGTGGAGAAGGTAACCTGAACGCCGGGAAATACTTCGCAAGCTAGAGGTTTGACGCTATTTTTTTGCCTTCCCCTGACTGGCTACCGCTTCCATAGCCCGGGCCACTTCCTCCGGGTCACCGAGGTAGTAGTTCTTGATTGGCTTCAGCTCGCTATCCAGTTCATAGACGAGTGGTATGCCGGTGGGAATATTAAGTTTGACGATATCCTCATCGCTGATATGGTCAAGGTATTTGACCAGCGCCCGCAGGCTGTTGCCATGAGCCGATATGATTACCCGCTTCCCGGACTTTATCGTCGGTGCCAGCACCTCGTGCCAGTAGGGGAGAAAGCGCTCCACCGTGTCTTTCAAACACTCGGTGAGCGGAATATCTTCTTTAGCCAGGCCCCGGTATATCGGGTCATTTCCGGGGTAACGCTCATCTGTTTTCTCCAGGCTCGGTGGCCTGACATCGTAGCTTCGACGCCAAGTCAGCACCTGCTCCTCGCTGTATTTGGCCGCGGTTTCCGCTTTGTTCAGCCCCTGCAGCGCACCGTAATGCCTCTCGTTCAGCCTCCAGGAACGATACACGGGTATCCACATCAGGTCCATCTCGTCGAGGACAATCCACAGCGTGCGTATGGCGCGTTTCAACACCGAGGTAAAGGCAACATCAAAAATATAGCCTTTCTCCTTCAGGACCTGCCCGGCCTTCCTGGCCTCTTCGACCCCTTTCTCGGAAAGGTCTACGTCCGTCCAGCCGGTAAACCTGTTCTCCCTGTTCCAGATGCTTTCGCCGTGTCGCAGGAGCACGAGCTTCATCACACGCAATACCTCCTGAAAAGCTGCCTATATTATATCACATGTCTACTTCAGCACCCGGGTCTGCTTGTTCTTCACCAATTCCCAGTCAATTTCGTAGCCGAGCCCGGGTTTCTCCGGAGCATGGACCAGGCCCTGGCGGTCAACCTCAATATCGTGAACGAGACCGTATTTCTGGGCGGCCTCGGGTAGCAAAACCTCAAAGTACTCACAGTTTTCAACCGCCACCGTCACATGGAGGTTGGCCACATTGTTCAGCGAATTACCGCCATGATGGATTTCGCACTTCATGCGGAAAGCCTCAGCCAGGTGGCATATCTTGTTCAGCGCGGTTATACCACCCTTGACCCTGACATCGCCACGCAGGATATCGGTAGCCCCCTGAAGGATGAACGGCGTGAGTCCATAAAGGCCGCCCGGAGCATATTCCGTAGCGAGAATAGGGATGTCCAGTTTCTGCCTTAGCTTTACATAATTGTAAATATCGTCTTCGGGCAACGGGTCTTCATACCAGTAAAAGCCAAGCTTCTCAATGGCACGCCCCACGCGCACGGCATCCTCATAGCCATAAGCCCAGCACGAGTCCAGCATGAGTACCATATCATCGCCGACGGCCTTGCGGACAACACGGCTGATATCAATATCCTCATCAGGCCTGGCATGTGGGTGGATTTTGTAGGCTTTCCACCCCTGAGATTTGTAATACATGGCTTCCTCGGCATAATCCTGAGCGGCCGGCATAAAGGCGGAGCTGGCATAGGCCGGTACGCTCTCACGGCAGGTGCCAAGCAGACGGTGTATCGGCAGGTTGGCCACTTTGCCGGCAATATCCCAGAGGGCGATATCAAGAGCGCTGATGGCCACAAGAGAGGCGAAGCGATTGCAGCGCCACAATTTGTGCCACAGCCGGCCAACATCCAGCGGGTTCTGGCCAATGAGAACCGGCTTCAGATAGGTGAGCAGCAGGCCGGCATTGTCGGCAGCACTACGCATCGCCGAACCCATGAAAGAATGCCCGTCTATACCCTCATCAGTACTGACGGTTATAACGGCAAGCTCTTTGTCGCCACCGAAAGTTACCGCCTGTCCGGGGTAGCTGCCCTTCGGTACCGCCCAGGCGACCATGGTCAGAGTTACATCGGTGATTTTCATTTATCCCTCCTCTGTAGACGCTTATTCAATAATTATAGTATAATCTGACCGGCGAGCGGGAGTAACTCAGTTGGTAGAGTCCCTGCCTTCCAAGCAGGTTGTCGCGGGTTCGAGTCCCGTCTCCCGCTCCAGATTAAACTCCTGTTAATGCTTCCAGCCTTTGATTTCATCGCAGTTGAAGCATTTCTGGCTGTGTACGGATATTAAGTCGCCGCAGCGC
>JADHXF010000029.1 GCA_016783105.1 Dehalococcoidales bacterium
ATACGGCGTATGAAATCCTGGTGAAAATAAAGAAGGTGCCGGTGAAAGTGCAGAAGGAAATCCTCGGCTTCCTCATTAACCGCATTCAGACGGCGATGAACCGCGAGGTATACTATCTGCTGGAAGCCGGCGTAGCCAGCGCCGAGGACATAGACCGCGCCGTGGTTACCAGTCTGGGTTTTCGTCTGGCGTTTCTGGGGCCGCTGCTGGTGAGAGACCTCGCCGGGCTGGACATTGACTGCAAGGTGGCCGATACCATACTCCCCGAGCTGGACTCCTCAACACAGGCGAACCGGCTGCTCAAGGATTTAGTCAAGCGCGGCGATTATGGCGCCAAGACGGGAAAAGGCTTCTTCTCGTACACGCCGGAATCAATCGCCGAAGTCATACGGGAGCGCGACCGGAGATTTATTCATCTCCTGAAAGAGCTGTATTACCGGTGATTAACTATCGGGTTTAACCCTCTTCCCGCCACTCCGTGACCCGTGACGACCAGATGCGACCGACTGCCTTCTCCAGTATTTCCCTTCGGGGGTCCGGTACATCGAGCGGTGGTAAAACACGGTCCTCAAACGATTTCAAAAAGGGGCAGCTCTTTTGTAACTGCATTACGGTCTGGCGCGGCCCGCCATAGACCATATAATCGATGGTTTGAACCCGCGATTCAAACTGCTCTCGCGCGTGAAGGCATACCCGGTCCAGAAATTCCGCCGCCTGGTTTTCCCGGCGCCGCTGGAATCGCTGCTGCGAGGAACCGCCCTTTTTGTGCCGACCGTGCACCAGCCCCGTCCCCACCTTGCTCGTAATGAGCTTCTCGCCATGGCACAGGCCCACGGCATAAGCACCGAGGTGCACCAGAACCAGACCTATCCAGTAATCAACCTCGAGCAGATTGCGCAGCGGCCCAATATTAAATCCGGCGAATACAGCTTGCTCCCGCAGCGGGAACGGAGGCGAAACCAGGCGCTTCTCTTTATTCCCCCAGAACAGCGCTCCTCCGTTTCTGGAGTGGCCAATCATCTCGGCCAGCTCTGCCGGTAAGGCTGCTCTACCGGCGATATTCTGCAGCCCGCTTTCAATTTTGTCTGCGGACAGTTCGGGAGGGAGATATAAAGTGATGGCTGCGGAATCGTCAGTAGTCTCCAGTCCCTTCAAAAACTCCAGCAACCTGGCACGACGCAGATAGTATGTATTAGCGATAAGTACCAACTATAATTTTACCTCTACGCGTTAAAATAATTGATGCCGACAGAGTTAAAGGCTGACCATGGTAGCGCCATCGCCGCCTTCATCGTGCTTGCCGGTGCGGAAGGACTTGACCAGTGGATGGGCCGCCAGAAAATCGCGCACAATCTGGCGCACCGTGCCGGTACCAACACCATGAATTATGCGGACTTCGCTGAGATTGGCGAGCGCCGCGTCATTGAGGTAGATATCAAGCGCCACCTCCACCTCATCGGCCCGTTTGCCACGCAGGTCAAGCTCGGTTGATATCACCTTTGTTGCCATCCGCACCGTTGCCCCCTTCGTGCGTGCCGGTTTCGGTTCGGTTATCTTCTCGACACTCTCCAGCCCGAGCTTGAGCTTGAGCTGTCCCGCCTGCACCTCAACCTCCTGCGTATCTTCATAAACGGACAGTACTGTGGCCTGCAGCCCGATGTCCCTCAGGTAGACGGCGTCACCAGCCGCAAGGCCCTGCCCTGATTCTGGTTCACCTGTCTCCGGCGTCCATGCCTCGCTGCTCAATTGCCCATGCACCCCTGCCAGCGTCTTCCTGGCCTGCTCGAGCCTATCTTTCGTCATTTCCCGGCGCAGTTCTGAACTGGCCTGACGAATTTGCCGGTGCAGTTCGGCGGCCTCCCGGACAACGCTGTCCCTGGCCTCCTGCATCGCCTGCTTTTCTTCTTCTTTCAAGCGTTCAAGTCGACCTTTAACCTCGATGTTCTGCTGCGCCACCTCATTTTTCTCTCTTTCCAGGGTGGCACGGACTTCTTCCAGTTTTTGCCTCTCCCCCATCAGGTCGCCCAATAATGATTCCAGCTCCAGAGCACCCCCGGACAGCATGACTCTGGCCTCTTCGACTATTTCCGGCGGGACGCCAAGCCGCATGGCGGTGGCCAGAGCGTTGCTGCCGCCGGGTATGCCCACGGTAAGGTGATAGCTCGGCGTGAATGTCACCGGGTCAAAGTCAAAGGAAGCGTTCTGCACCCCGGAGGTGGTATGAGCGAATGCCTTCAGGTCGCCGTAATGGGTTGTGGCGACGGTCGGGATTTTCTTGTCCCGAAAGTAAAGCAGTATGGAACGGGCCAGGGCAGAGCCTTCGGACGGGTCGGTGCTGGTCCCCAGTTCATCGAGGAGCACCAGACTGCACGGCGTGGCGTTCCGTATGATACGGACAACATTGCCCACGTGCCAGCTGAAACTGGAAAGAGTTTGCTCGATGCTCTGCTCGTCACCAATATCGGCAAATATGCCGTCAAAGACGGGCAGGCATGTTTCCGGCGAAGCAGGGACAGGTATGCCGGCCTGCGCCATCAAGCTGAACAGCCCAATCGTTTTCAGTGCCACCGTTTTGCCACCGGTATTGGGGCCGGTGATTACCAGTACGGAGAAATCGCGGCCAATTTCCACGGAAAGCGGTATCGCCTTCTCCCCGAGCAGCGGGTGCCTGGCCTCGACCAGTTTGACCACCGCCGTTTCCATGCCTTCATTTTTTGACCCGTCTCGAAGGACCGGCTCGCAGGCTCTAACCTTACGAGCGTATCTCGCCTTGGCCAGTGCCAGGTCCAGCTCCGCCACCCTTTGAATGCTTACGGACAGTTCCACCTCGTATATGCCCACCTGGGCACTGAGCTGGCGCAGTATCCTTTCCACCTCCCGCCTCTCTTCATTTATCAGCTCGCGGACAGTGTTCCCCAGCTCCATGGTTGACCAGGGTTCCACGAATACGGTAGCCCCGGTATTGGATACGTCATGCGTGATGCCCCGTATTTCTCCTCTGAGCTCTATCCTGACCGGAATAACGTACCGACCCTCCCGCTCGGTGATTATCGGTTCCTGGATTATCTTGCGACCGCGCGGCGACCTGATAATCGCTTCCAGTCGGCTCCACAGGTGCTCCCTTCCCTCCCTGAGCTGTTTCCTGATGGCGGCCAGGTTTGGAGATGCGCGGTCGAGCACGTCGCCATTGGGCGAAATACAGCGCGCGATTTCCTTCTCCACCTGCCGCAGTTCTACGATTTCTCTGGCTATATCCCAGAGCATGGGCAGTTCCTCAGATATGTTGCGCAGGTAGCTGCGCGCCTGACGCATGGCGGCGAGCGTCTGCTGAATTTCGACCAGGCTTTTCGGCTCCAGTATGCCCTCCAGCGACGCTATTCTGACGGGTTCACGTATGTCCGAAACGCCACCGATGGAAAAACCCGGCTCCGTGGCCAGAAGCTGGCGCGCTTCCGCGGACTGCTTGAGCAGCAGAGCAATCCGGTCGCCTTCAGTCAGCGGCTTCAACCCTAACGCCAGTTCGCGGCTGGCGGAGAAAGAGGTATAGCCCGCCAGGATGGCCTTTATCTGTGGGAACTCCAGTATTTCCAGGCTTTTTTCGTCCATTCTTATTCCTCTGGTGGCACTGTTTAATTATAGCACGTCAGAGTCGATAACAGACCCCCGCCAGTTTTGCCAAAGCCGTTGCCGAACCTTTATAATTTAAATATTAACCACACCGTTATGGATGAAGGGAAGGACATGAAAAACAGGGTATCCATTGTCAGCGCAGGAGAAAATGGCATCGAAGCGGCTGTTCGCCAGGCTATAGACCTGGCCGGTGGCCTGCCGGAATTGATTACACCCCGTTCCAGAGTGATGATTAAACCGAATCTCTTCCGACCCGAACCGTCGGGCAGAGGACTGCTCACTGATTGCCGCGTTACCGAGGCCGTTACCAGGGTCGTCCTGGAGCTCAAACCGCAGTCAGTCGTAATCGGAGAAGGGGCTGGTGCCGGCTATACCTTCAGCGGCAGTGTCAGCACCGAGGACGCCTTCCAGGTCTCCGGCACCGCCGAAGTTGCCGCCCGTCTTGGCGTTGAGCTGCGCAACCTTAACAGCGAGGAATGGGAAGAAGTGCCAGTAAAGCGCCCGTACATCATGGACAAGGTTAAGATTGCCAGGACAGCTTTAGAAAGCGACGTTATTATCAGTCTGCCCGTGCTCAAGACCCACGTCAGGACTCTGGTTACGCTGAGCCTGAAGAACATGAAAGGCGTGCTGCCCGGCGCGGAAAAAAGAAAGACCCATGCCCTGGGTCTGGATAAGGCCATTGCCGACCTTAATTCACTGGTGAAGCCCAGCTATGTGGTGGTCGATGCGCTGGCCGGAATGCAGGGGCTGTGGGAGTACCCGCAGGATAAGGTCGAGCTGGGGCTTATACTGGCCGGACGGGAGCCCTGCGCGGTTGATACGGTCGGCACCTGTTTAATGGGATTCAATCCGGCTCAGATTATGCACCTGCAGTATTTTGCCGCCCGGCAGAGGCAGAAGGCCGACCTTGAACACGTGATGGTTGTTGGCGAACCTCTTGAGTCGCACCGAAGGAGCTTCAAGTCCAGCTATGATGTCTTCCGAGAGCGCTATCCGGGCGTTAATATCATCGCGGGAGAATCAGCCTGCACCGGCTGCTACGGGGAACTGATGGGCGCTCTGACGGCGATGAAAGAGTTCGGCGACAGCGATACCCTGACTGAGCTGACCGTCATCCTGGGCAACGCCAGCCGGGATGAGGTTTCGGTTACGGAAAAGACGGTCATCCTGGGCAAATGCGCCCGAAAGCTCGCCCATCTTGGCACCTTTGCCAAAGGCTGTCCGCCAATGGATGATGATATCGTCAGGACTATCTGCCAGACTGCCGGCTCAGACGCCGATGGGGTTATCGCCTCCCTCAACCGCGAACGCAACCAACGCTGGGAAGAGACGAAACACCTGCTCGCCAGATAACACCCGTCGGAAATAATTCTTTCCGGGTGCTGAAAAAGCCTTCTTTGGCCATTTCCCCCCTTTGAAAAAGGGGGGATGAGGGGGGATTTCCAAGTTCAAAATCCCTCTCAATCTCCCTTTACAAAAGGGAGAGGGCACGGCTTGAACCTGTTTTTCATCAACCTGAATTTTTGAAATGCCCACAGAAGTTACCTCTTGAGCAGGTCGGAGCAAGGCACTTTTTCGTACTCGCTCTGGCAGGGATAGCCTCTGGCCACGTACATCGCCGGCTCGCTCAAATCCATGATGGCCGAATACAGGGTTGACCCACTGCTTGATACCATCAACCCTCTCGTCCAGATGGCGGCAGATGGAATTGGGCTGGCTGAAATGGTCCTGAAAGACGCGCTGAAAACTGCTGACGTCGATATGTCCCTTTTCCGGCTCCAGCAGGTGCCTGGCCCGCTGGTGGCGTAAGAGTGTATCGGGATAGAGTGACGGCAGGATATCGGCGAAATTTTCTCGATTTTTCAAGGCGATAAAGTGGTTACTGTGGGTGAGGATACCGTCCTCGGGATAGACAAAGCCCACATCCGCCGGCGACATCTCCAGGCTGATAGCCTCGCCATCGCGATGGGCAATGAAAAAGTTGCCTGACACCGTGGCCTTTACCTGAAGAACTGCTTCCAGAGCCTGGCTGAAGCTCTCTGAATTAAGTATCCGTCGCATGATAAGGAGACACGGCACCGTGGCGCCAAATGCGTCACGACTTGTTGCCAGACCGTTGAAACAGGCCCCGATACCGGCTGAATTCATGCCGCGGTGGGCGAGAATCCCCGCCTCCGGCTGGATTACCACGGACGGTCTTCCCGCCTGCTCAGCTTTCAGAATGACGTTAAACTCCTGAAACCGGGGCAGCCAGTCCCAGTTCTGTCCAATCAATGTATGCCCGTCTCTGGTCACCTGCGGCAGCGAAGACACCGAGGTGCAGCCGCCGCCCTGATACAGGCAAGAGATGCCCAGGGAAAAGTTAATCTCGTAGCGGGCATTTATGGCGATAATCTCATCAAGCGATAGCTCGGCACCCCTGGCCAGCCCCTCCAGTTCCTCCAGTATACCGGCATCATAATCGCCGATAACCGGTATCAAAGCACGGCTCTTCTCCAGAATCTCTTCCCGTTCCGCTCCCCACAGGGTACGCCACATATCAAAATAGACCGCCACGTTCTCCCGGATTATCTTCTGCGCTTGAGAGCCGTATTGCTGGCCACACTGGAAAGGTTTGCCTTTTACTGAAATTACGGGTGGTAGCATCTGAGACCCTTCTTTCTCCGCTTTAACAGCCTCAGGCCGTACGCCGGTTATCCGCCTTCCTGATAGCCTAGTTAGCCAGCGAGTTCTCTATCGGTGTGCTGACATACTTTTCCACAACCTTGCGGCAGTGATATCCGTAGACGCTCAGGCTTATTGATAACGGCAATTTGCGCGGGTATTTCATTAACGTCAGCAGGAATAGCCGCCAGTAGTATCTGCGGCCTTTCTCTTTGAAGCCCAGAATCCACATAGATTTCAAAAACGCCATGAATTGATAGAAATGGAGCCTGTTCTTCTTCCTGATATTTGGCCGGTACTCTCTCAGAAATGCCTTGACCCTTTCATAGTACTGCTTTGGTGAGTAAATTGTGTCCAGAATGTGCTTGTAGCCATCGATGAGCGTCGCCGAGTTCATCCTGGGAATGAAATTGAGGGCAAGGTCATTATTGTCACCGGTAAACGGTCGTAGTAAACGGTTTTCCCTCTTGAGCCGTTTGTGCAGCCGGGTACCGGGCGGCGCATTGAGCAGGCCCACCATCGCCGTGACGATGCCGCTCTTCTGAATAAAATTTATCTGGCTTTTGAAGATGGAAAGCGGGTCGCTGTCAAAGCCAACGATAAAGCCTCCCTGCACTTCCAGGCCGCAATTCTGTATCGTTTTCACTGAAGCTACCAGGTCACGATTCCGGTTTTGCGCTTTGTTGCACTCCACCAGGCTTTCCTCATTTGGCGTCTCAATGCCGACGAATACTCGGTTGAAACCGGCTTCCACCATCATCTGCATCAGCGCCTTATCATCCGCCAGGTTGATTGATGCCTCCGTGGAAAGGGCAAAGGGATACTTTTTACGCTTCTGCCATGCAATTACCGCAGGCAGTATCTCCTCTTTTAGCTTTTTCCGGTTCCCAATGAAGTTATCATCGACGAAAAACACTCCGGAGCGCCAGCCGTGACGATGCAGCGCTTCCAGCTCAGTAATTACCTGCCCCCCGCTTTTGGTTCTCGGTTTCTGCCCGTTCAGTATGATGATGTCGCAGAACTCACAGTTAAACGGGCAGCCCCTGGAATACTGGAGGCTCATTGACGAATATTGCTTTTGTTTGATGAGCGACCATAGCGGTACAGGTGTTTCCCAGATACTTGGACGAGCTTTCGATAGATAAATACGCTTTGCCTTTCCCTTTGCCACGTCTCCGACAAACTGCGGCAGGGTTACCTCAGCTTCACCGAGCACCAGATGGTCCACCTCCCTGAATGCCTGGTGTCCGGTGGTAAAGAGAGGGCCACCAGCCACCGTTCTGGTTCCCAGGCACCGGCACCTGCTGATTACTTCTTTTGCCGAATCACGCTGCACCACCATGGCGCTGATAAAGACAAAGTCGGCCCACCTGATGTCCTCATCGGCGAGCTGGCTCACGTTCATGTCGACCAGTTTTTTCTCCCAGTCACCGGGGAGCATTGCCGCCACCGTCAAAAGGCCCAGCGGTGGAAAGGACGCCTTTTTGGAGACGAACTTCAGGGCATACCGGAAGCTCCAGAACGTATCCGGGTATTGCGGATAGACTAATAATATCTTCATAATATCTGATTGTGCCTGCTAGCAAATAACCAGCTTAAAGTATATTATATCAGCTTCACGCCGTAATGTAACGTTCATTTATTCTATTGGTGCGTATATCTCCGTTATCAGTTCCTCTTTGGGGACTTCAACCACCACAATCTCTAGTAATACACCGTGACCCCTCTCTCCTCCAGTTGACGAATGCCTGTCATGTCTTCAGAGTTTTTGGAAAGGTCGAGATTGTTGTTTTTCAGGTCCAGCTGGTCGCCTTCACCCAGGCCGCTGTTTCCCAGCAGCGGTGCGATATCACTTATTTGATTTCTATCCAGGTTTAAGCGCTCCAGATTATCAAGTGAGGCCAGTGGTGATACGTCATCGATTTCATTGGCGGAAAGATAGAGAAGTTTCAATCTGGTAAGCAGCGCCAGGGGAGTAATGTCGTCGATTTTATTGCCGCCGAGCCTGAGGTCTTTCAGGTCAGTCAATAAGGACAGGGGGGATATTTCCGCTATCTGGTTGCTGTAGAGGTCCAGCATTTCCAGGTTGGCGAGCGGGGCCAGGGCAGAAATATCTCTCAGTGCGTTATTGTTGAGGTCAAGCCGATGGAGCTTGGTCAGGGCAGACAGGGAAGAAATATCACTTACGAAGTTGGTGGCAAGATGTAGCTCAGTAAGGTCTGACAGCCCGGCCAGCGGTGAGAGGTCGCGTATTTTGTTAGCGGAAAGGTAGAGCGTGGTCAGGTTATTCAGCAAGGCCAGCGGTGAAATATCACCTATCAGGTTGCCGCCAAGTCGCAGGGCCTGCAAAGTGGCGAGCGACGATAGTGGTGCGATGTTGTTTATCTCATTGCCGCTGAGCTCCAGCTCCCTGAGAGCGGTTAGTGAGGCTAATGGGGAAATTTCGCTGATTCCATTTGTGGACAGGGAGAGAAAGGTCAGCCGGGTCAGCGACCCCAGCGGTGAGAGGTCGCTGACCTGATTAAAAGACAAATCAAGCCAGGTCAGGCCGGTGAGTGATGATAAAGGAGAAATATCGTTTATTTCATTGTAGGAAAGATTCAGGGCAGCCACGTTGACCAGAGGGGCAAGCGGTGAGACATCAACGACCGGATTGTGGGACAGGTCAAGCGAAGTCAGATTGACCAGCGAGGCCAGTGCCGACAGATCAACCAATTGATTATAGGCAAGGTCCAGTTTTCTCAGGTTCGGGCAGCGTTCGATGCCAGTCAGGTTAGCGATGTTAGCATAATTGGCCTTTATCTCGGTAAGGGCAGTCAGTTCCTCCGCAGATATTGGCTCATCCGGGGGTTTGTCCAGTGTCGCACGTATCGCCGCTTCAAGGTTATAGTCTGCAATTACTACGATTTCCGGCGCCACGGTTGGCGGAGCCGCGCACGCCGGGACGAGAACGATGATTAGTGCTAACGGGAGCAGGTATCGCCATCTCTTCCTGAGCACCTGATTCTCCAATCATATTGCCTGATTATTATCTTGCTGTGCATTATAACACGTGCTGAGTAGACTTTTTATAATGGGTTTTATTATAATTGTGATGTACTCGGAATTAAGCCTTAGTTGCTGAGTATTATTGCGGGTTAATTTCTTATTAAAAGGAGGTGAATTTCATGAAAATTGATGCGGAACTGTGCATCGCCTGTGAAGTCTGTCTGCCCTACTGCCCGATGGAAGCCATCAGCATGAAGGATGACATGGCCGTCATTGACGATGACGAGTGCGTGGACTGCAACGTCTGCCTCAAGTCCGGATGCTGCCCCGTCGATGCTTTCGTCTTCGAGCCAGCCCCATGGCCACGCTCCGTGCGCAACGTGTTCTCCGACCCACGAAAGGAGCACAAGGAGACGAAAATCGCCGGACGCGGCACGGAAGAAATGAAAACCAACGACGTTACCGGTCGCTTCCAGCGCGGCTGGGTCGGCATGGGCTGCGAGTTCGGCCGCCCGGGCGTCGGCGCCCGCTTCCGTGACATCGACAAGGTAGCCCAGGTGCTGGCCAGGCACGGCGTGGAGTTCGAGGCCAAGAACCCGGTTACCTCCCTCATGGAAGACCCCAAGACCGGCAAAATCAAGGAAGACGTGCTCAACGAAAAGGTGCTCTCAGGTATCATCGAGTGCCTCTATCCCATCGAGAAGCTCGAAGAAATCATGACCGCCCTGAAAGAGGTGTCCAAAGAGATTGACACCGTCTTCAGCTGCGAGGTCATCAACCGTGCTGACCCCGACGGCTCTTATCCATTGCGCAAGAAGCTCGATGCGATGGGCATCCCCTACTACATCAATGGAAAACAGAATGTTGGCCTGGGCCGGCCGGTGGCCAAGGTATAAAGGAGGAGATAAATGACACATACTTTGCATCGTCGCGGCAGTGCTGAGAGCCTGAGCGGAGATTACGTCATGATGATGCTGCAGGCAATCGGCTTCAATGAAGAGGGCCATATCCCCAAGACCCAGGAGTTCCTGCGCATTGCCCTGCGCCATAATGCGGTCAACATCGGCAGCGTTAGCGGGGGCGGCATGAAAGAGAAGCCAGAAGATGTTATTGCCAACGCCGCTAAGATTGGCCACGCCGTCTTCACCAACCAGGAAGACGTAACCGCCGCCCTGAAAGAACTAAAAGAGAAGGACCTGGGTCTATCGGTTGTCGTCAGCGGCATTTATGAGAAGGTTGATGAGTGCCTGGCCAAAGCCGGACTGAAACACCACACCGGCAATTTTTCACTCGGTGTCTGGGGGAAGACGGAAAAACTGCCCAGCAATGATATCCTCGAAGTTACCACCATGTGCGGCCATGCTCTGATAGCTCCGAACCTGGTCAAAGAGATGGTCAAGGAAATAAAGGCAGGAACCAAGGCACCAGAAGAGGCAGCCAGGCTGCTGGCACCACAGTGTGCCTGCGGCGTTTTCAATATCAAAAGAGCGGCTGATTTGATGAAGGCTATGGCCGGAAAGTAATCAGACCGTTTTAATAATTACGGAAAACGATTCCGTATACGCTGTTATACAGGAGGGTGGGACGTTCCCCCTCCTGTATTTTTACAGGCATCTCGTAACAGAATGAATCCAAGCCACTGAGTCAAATGGTTATGGCTTTATTCCATCTTCTGCCTTAATATCA
This sequence comes from Dehalococcoidales bacterium, assembly GCA_016783105.1. The sequence continues at coordinate 10,972 of JADHXF010000029.1, forward strand.
TGACAACTACTGCCCCAACTCCATAGGCGAGGGCAACCGCGAAAAGAGCCGGATACGCCATAGGCGCGGGTTGCGCCGGATTAAACAGGTCACCAGCGATAGTGCCAATTATTAAGGTACTGAAACCCATTACCAGTCCCGAAATCCATAATATCCAGACAAGTATTGATGCCAAAGCTTTAAATATTTGTGGCATTTTCCTCACCTCCTGTAAAATGTAATCAAAGTATACACCACAACAGTGCTTTGTCAATACAGGCAAATCTGATAATTTGTTATGCCGTTTAGCGACAAATTATATTGTCTTATATATCTTTTAGGGGTAAATTATACTGGTATAATAGACACGCCGATACCTGGCCGTATATAAAAAGCGGCCGCAATGACCGTTCGCAGTAAAGGAGGCTAATATGACACCGGAGGAGAATCAGGGTAAAAAAGGCTCTGCCGAAAACTTTGGGGAGATGTTCCGCGCCTTTGGTGAGGCCATAAGCGAAATCTTCAACGACCCCCAGTTCAAGGGAAAGGCCAAGGAATTCGGTGACAGCGCCGCCAATGCCGCCAGGACCTTCGGCGGTCGCTTCCAGGACGAAGACGTCAAAGCCAAATTCAGAGAGGTGGGTAAAGCGGCGCAGGAATTCGGTAAAAGCATCTCCGACCGTTTCAAATAGAGTGGCTGCCGAACATTCAGACCGTTCTATTTCAGCTTGAGTGAGGTGAAAAATGTGGAACTGGATAACGTTCACCGGACTGCAACCATTATGGGGTCTGCCGGTATATGTATGGCTGGCGCTTACCCTTCACATCATTGCCAATAAAACGGGCACCAGGAATGCCTGGCTGGCCTGGATACCAATCGCCAATCTGTACCTGATGTGTAAGGTCGCTGGCATGTCTGGCTGGTGGACCATCCTGTTTGTTATCCCGCTGGTCAATATCGTCCTCGGTATCATCGTCTGGATGGGGATTGCCGGAGCCAGAAACCAGCCATCCTGGCTGGGAATACTGATGATTATCCCCATCGTCAACCTGATAATACCGGGGATACTGGCCTTCGCGGAATGAGTCCATTTTGAACCGTTAGTAATTCCACTTGACAAAAGCACTACTTTTATCTGTATACTTAAATAGAAATAGGATAAAGGCTTGGAACAGGAATAGTAAGCTCCAGAGCGGGGCACAGAGAGTCGGGTAAGGTGTGAGCCGACGCCAGCGCCGGAGCGGAATGGGCCTGGGAGCCGCAAACCGAAAGCTTTAATAGCGAGTAGGCCTTGACGCAGGGGAAGCGTTATCAGACCCCGGGGTATCGAGGTGAGTGATAGTTAATAACCTCCGTACCTGAAAGAGATGGTCATATATTTTCTTTTTTTTCATGACCAAGAAGGGTGGCACCGCGGAAGCAGCCTCCGCCCCTTCCAGGGCGGGGGTTTTTTGTTTCCCGGGACAGGTAAAAAATGCACTATCCGAAATTAGAAGACCTGAGAAATTTGAAGAAACAGGGCAATCTGGTACCGGTATACCGTGAGATGATGGCCGACCTTGAGACACCGGTGTCGGCCTACCTCAAGATAGCCCGCGGCAGCTACTCTTTCCTTCTGGAGAGCGTGGAGGGCGGGGAAAGGCTGGCCCGCTACAGCTTCATTGGTACGGAGCCGTCTCTGGTTATCAAGACCGGCCGGGAAAATCCCGTTGACCCGCTGACACTGATAGAGAAGGAGTTCCAGCATTACCGGCCGGTGCCGGTGGCCGGCCTTCCCCGCTTTCATGGCGGCATCGTTGGCTATCTCAGCTATGAAGTAGCACGGTATTTTGAAAAGCTGCCCGCGCCGGATAATGACCCTCTTGGCCTCCCCGAATCTGTGCTGATGCTGGCGGATACCCTGCTGGTCTTCGACCATCTGACCCACAAGATAAAAATAGTCGCCCACGCCCACCTTGACGGTGATGTTGAGCAGGAATATCTTTAGGCAACCGACAAAATCGACCGTATGGTGGAAAGGCTCAGGCAGCCAGTCACCTCAGAAACCCCACCACCAGCCGAACCAGAGTCGGCGGTTACGTCAAATCTCTCCCGGGAGGAGTTTGCAAACATAGTCACCAGGGCCAAGAACCACATTTATGCCGGAGATATAATTCAGGCGGTCCTGTCGCAGCGGCTGTCCAAACGTACCACTGCCAGCCCTTTTGCCATCTACCGTGCCCTGCGCTCGATAAACCCCTCCCCCTACATGTATTTCCTGCACCTTGACGACTGCCATATTGTAGGTGCTTCTCCCGAGTTGCTGGTCAGGGTGGAGGATGGCATCGTCTCCAACCACCCTATTGCCGGCACCCGTCCCCGCAGCCCCGACCCTGACCGTGACCTGGAGCTGGCCAGAGAGCTGCTGAACGACGAAAAGGAGCGCGCCGAGCATATCATGCTGGTCGACCTCGGCCGCAATGACATCGGCCGTATCAGCCAGCCGGGCACCGTTTCCGTGACGCAGTTCATGGACATCGAGCGGTATTCTCACGTGATGCATCTGGTGTCCCACGTTCAGGGGAAACTGAGGGCCGGGATGACCCAGTTCGATGCCCTGAGGGCCTGTTTCCCGGCCGGCACTGTTTCCGGCGCCCCGAAGATTCGGGCCATGGAGATCATTGCTGAACTGGAACGGGATAAAAGAGGCCCTTACGCCGGCGCGGTCGGCTATTTTGATTTTTCCGGCAACCTCGATACCGCCATTGCCATCCGCACCATTGTCATCAAAGATAGCGTTGCTCACGTACAGGCGGGCGGCGGCATCGTGGCCGACAGCATCCCCGAAAACGAATACCAGGAAAGCCTGAACAAAGCCCAGGCACTACTTACCGCGATAAAACAGGCGGAGGCCAGTAATGCTCCTGTTAATTGATAACTACGATAGCTTTACCTACAACCTCTACCAATACCTCAGCGAACTGGGAGAAGAGGTACAGGTATTCCGCAATGATAAAATCAGCCTTGATGATATCGAAAGGCTGGCGCCGGAACTCATTGTCATTTCCCCTGGGCCGGGCACTCCGCAGCAGGCCGGCATCTCCAACGAGGTTATTCGGCGCTTCGGGCCGCGCCTGCCTGTACTGGGCGTCTGCCTGGGCCACCAGTGCCTCGGCTACAGCTTTGGCGGCAGGGTAGAAGGTGCCGGTGAAATCAAGCACGGCAAGTCCTCCCTCATCCACCACGACGGTCGGGGGCTGTTCGAAGGCCTGCCGGAGCCCTTTCCCGCCATCCGCTACCACTCACTGGCGGTGATGCGCGATGGCCTGCCCGATTGCCTCGAGGTCAGTGCCTGGACGGACAACGGTATTATCATGGGCCTGCGCCACCGTGAATATCCGATTGAGGGTGTGCAGTTTCACCCGGAGTCGATTATGACGGAGGTGGGCAAGGATTTACTGAGAAATTTTATTGACCGGGGAGGTGGACAAAATGATTAAAGAGGCTATAAATACTCTGGTTTCAGGCAGCTCACTTAATTTTGAACAGGCCACCGCCGTGATGGAGGAGATTATGAGCGGTGAGGCGACTCCCGCCCAGATTGCCGCTTTTATTACCGCGCTGCGCATTAAAGGGGAAACGGTCGATGAAATCGCCGGCATGGCCAGTGTTATGCGGGAGAAGGCCGTCCCGGTGAAGACAAAGCCGCCCGTGATTGATACCTGCGGTACTGGCGGTGATAACTGCTCCAGCATCAATATTTCCACGGCCGCGGCTTTTGTGGCCGCCGGGGCTGGCCTGAAGGTCGCCAAGCATGGCAATCGCGCCATGACCAGCCACTGCGGCAGCGCTGATGTCCTCGAAGCGCTGGGAGTGAAAATCGACCTCAATGCTGAGGCCGTTGCCGAATGCCTGGAGAAGGTTGGCATCGGCTTCATGTTCGCCCCTATATTCCACCCGGCAATGAAACACGCTGCCGGCCCGCGACGGGAGATTGGTATCCGGACGGTGTTCAATATCCTTGGCCCCATTACAAATCCCGCCCGCGCCGAGTTCCAGGTAATCGGCGTGCCCAGTCAGGAGCTGGGCCATAAAATCGCCGCCGTACTGCACCGGCTGGGCACAAAACATTCCCTCGTGGTGCACAGCCTCGACGGCATGGATGAGCTTTCCACCAGCGGAAAGTCTGTGTTCTGGGAGGTCAATGAGCAGGGCGTTCTGCCTCCGTCTGAAGTTGAACCCGCCGACTTCGGCTTTCCGAAAACCAAAATCTCAGATATCAGGGGAGGAACACCGGAGGAAAACGCCGCCATACTGCGCCGCGTCCTCAGTGGTGAAAAGGGCGCCGTGCGCGACGTGGTGGTACTGAATGCGGCCGCTGCCCTTTATGCCGGCAACCAGGCCACAGACCTGAAAGAAGGGATACGCCTTGCTGAAGCTGCCATTGATAACGGCCAGGCCAGTGCAAAGCTTGAGGGCCTGATAACACTTAGCCATAGCCTGGGGTAAAAGCACTGTTATGCTGGATAAAATAGTCGCCGATAAGAAAGAAGAAGTTAAGCAGCGGAAGAAAGCGGTGCCCGCCTCCGAGATGGAAGCACGTATTGCCCGTCGTGCCGGGACGCTTGACTTCGCCGCGGCTCTGAAAGGGGACGGCGTGAGCCTGATTGCCGAGGTTAAAAGGGCATCGCCGTCAAGAGGTGTGCTCTGCCGCGATTTCGACGCCGTGGCATTAGCCAGAACTTATGCCGATAACGGTGCCGCCGCCATCTCGGTGTTAACTGAAGAAAAGTATTTTCAAGGCAGCCTTGCCCATCTGGCTGAAATCAGGGGGGAAGTTGAAATCCCGCTGTTACGCAAGGATTTTATCTTTGACCCGTATCAGGTCTATGAGTCCCGCGCCGGCGGTGCCGATGCGCTGCTCCTTATCGTGGCGATACTGGAGAAGGAGCAGCTTATTGAGCTATTGACGCTGAGCCACAAACTCGATTTAAGCTGCCTCGTTGAGGTTCACCATGAAAACGAGGTCGAGAAGGCCCTGCGCAGCAATGCTCAAATCATCGGCATCAATAACCGCGACTTAAAAACTTTTCACGTAGACACCAGCACCACGCAACGGCTGCGGGCGTTAATACCAAAAGACAGGATTGTGGTCAGCGAGAGCGGCCTGAGCAGCCGGAGGGATATGGAAAATCTGGAGAGCTGGGGGGTCAATGCCGCCCTGGTGGGTGAGGCGTTGCTCACCGCCGGTGACATCGCGGCGAAGATGAGAGAACTGGTAAAATGACCTATATAAAGATTTGCGGTATCAAAGAAGAAAGGCACGCTCTGGCCGCCGCCAGAGCCGGCGCGGACTTTATTGGACTGGTTTTCGCCCCCGGCCCGCGTCGGGTTTCTCTGGAACAGGCACAGAAGATAGCCATGGCGGTAAAACAGAGCGGCCACCCAACCGAAGTGGTCGGAGTATTCGTTAATTCACTCGCGGCCACGGTAAACCTGATTGCGGAGAACTGCCACCTGGACCGGGTGCAATTGAGCGGCGACGAGTCCTGGGCGTACTGTAATGAAATCGCCTGGCCGTTGCTAAAAGCCGTCAGGGTGAAACGGGGACAGAGTGCTCCGGAAGTGTGCGCCTATCTGGCAGAAGGGACAAGCGCTCTTTCCAAACAGAAATATGCCTTTCTCCTGGACCCGGAGATAAAGGGAAAGTACGGCGGGACCGGCACAAGGCTCGACTGGAATCTGGCCAAGCGGGTGGCCGGTGAATTTCCGGTAATCCTGGCCGGTGGCTTAACCCCAGAGAACGTCAGTCAGGCGCTGAAAAGGGTGGCTCCCTGGGGCGTTGATGTATCATCGGGAGTGGAGTCAGGTGAGGTAAAACATGTGGCCAGAATCAGGGCTTTTGTCAAAGCCGTAAGGAGATTTGATGAGCACGGGAGATAGACCAGACGCCCGCGGTTACTTCGGTGAGTACGGCGGTAAGTTCGTTCCGGAAACGCTGATGGCGGCCCTCGATGAACTTGAGCACGCTTATCGGAAAGCATGTACCGATGACGTCTTTCAGGCTGAATTCAAGCACTTATGCCGCGAGTATATCGGCCGGCCCACGCCGCTATATCATGCCAGACAGCTATCCGAGCAGATTGGCGGCGCGGCTATTTTATTGAAAAGGGAAGACCTGGCACACACCGGTGCCCACAAGATAAACAACGCGGTGGGGCAGGCGCTGCTGGCCAGGCGCATGGGCAAAAAGCGGGTTATTGCCGAGACCGGCGCGGGACAGCATGGCGTGGCCGTGGCCGCCGCCTGTGCCCTGCTCGGGCTAAAGGCGATTGTCTACATGGGCGATGAGGACATCGAGCGGCAGTCACCAAACGTCCACCGCATGAAATTGATGGACGCCGAGGTTCGCGGCGTATCCTCCGGCAGCCGCACCCTCAAAGATGCCATCAATGAAGCCATACGCGACTGGGTCACCAACGTCGGTGATACCTATTACCTGCTTGGTTCCGTGGTCGGCCCTCACCCGTACCCCCTGCTGGTCCGCGATTTTCAAGCGGTCATCGGGCAGGAAACAAGGGCGCAGATGCTGGCAGCGTATAACCGCCTGCCCGACTACCTGGTGGCCTGTGTCGGTGGGGGCAGCAACAGCATTGGCCTCTTTCACCCCTTCTTCAACGACCGGGAAGTCGAATTCATCGGTGTCGAGGCTGCCGGCCGTGGCCTGGAAACGATGCAGCACGCGGCACCGCTGACGGCGGGAAAAGTGGGCGTCCTGCACGGGGCTAAATCATACCTCCTGGAAGATGATAACGGTCAGGTACGGGAGACGCACAGCATCGCCCCCGGACTTGACTACCCCGGCGTGGGGCCGGAACACAGCTACTATAAAGACAGCGGCCGTGCCCGCTACGTGGCGGTTACCGATGCGCAGGCACTGGAGGGGTTCAAACTTCTGTGCGCCACTGAAGGCATCATCCCGGCCATAGAGCCCGCCCACGCCATATACCATGCCGCCAGGTTGGCGGCTGACCTGCCCACCGGCAAAATAATCGTGGTCAATCTTTCCGGCCGCGGCGATAAGGACCTGGACATAATCGCCGGAGCCAAGGATAAGAAAGCATGAGCCAGATTGCTGCCGTCTTCAAACCGGATTACAAAGCGCTTGTCGCCTATCTTACGGTCGGTTATCCTGACCTTGAAGCCACCAGAAAGGCAGCGATTACGCTGGCCAGTAACGGCGCTGACATCATTGAGCTGGGCATCCCCTTTTCCGACCCACTGGCCGACGGCACCACCATCCAGAAAGCCAGCCACCAGGCGCTTCAGAACAGCGTTACTCCGCAGCTATGTCTGGAAACAGCCGCGCAACTGCACCGCGAAATTGCCACGCCGCTGGTTTTCATGACATATTACAACCCGGTGTACAACTTCGGGCTTGATGCTTTCTGCCACAGGTGTGTTGAAGCCGGCGTGAGCGGTCTGATTGTGCCCGATTTACCTCCGGAAGAAGGGCAGGCACTGGAGATAGTTGCTAAAAAAAGCAACCTCGACCTCATCTACCTGCTCGCTCCCACCAGCAATGAAGAACGCATCAGCCTCGTGGCGGAGCGGTCTCAGGGATTTATCTATCTGGTCTCGGTGACCGGCGTTACCGGCGCCAGAAACAGGTTGCCCGATAACCTGACCGCTATTGTTAAAAAAGTTAAGACTCATACCGACAAACCGCTCTGTATTGGCTTCGGTATATCCACCGTGGAACAGGCACGACAAATGGCCAGAATAGCTGATGGGGTAATAGTGGGCAGCCGCATAATCCAGCTCATTGAGTCTGATAGTTCTCTCTCATCGTTAGCCGACTTCACCCGCCAATTAAGGCTGGCGCTCAACCAGGCCGCATAGCTGGCGATTCCACGCCAGGGCACCCTTCCGGCACTATCAAAGTGGCCCTGTTGCCTGTTGACCCAT
>JADHXF010000030.1 GCA_016783105.1 Dehalococcoidales bacterium
CTCGATGTCGGCTCATCGCATCCTGGGGCTGGAGCAGGTCCCAAGGGTCCGGCTGTTCGCCGGTTAAAGCGGTACGCGAGCTGGGTTCAGACCGTCGTGAGACAGGTCGGTCTCTATCCGCTGTAGGCGTCCGGAGATTTGAGGGGGGCTCTCTCTAGTACGAGAGGACCGAGAGGGACAGACCTCTGGTGTGCCAGTTGTCCCGCCCGGGGCATTGCTGGGTAGCTACGTCTGGTCAGGATAAGCGCTGAAAGCATCTAAGCGCGAAGCCTACCCCAAGATGAGATCTCCCATCCTTCCTGTTCGCAGGGAGGAGTAAGACCGCAGATAGACTATCTGTTTGATAGGCGGTAGGTGTAAGGGCAGTAATGTCTTTAGCTAAACCGTACTAATGGTCGAGGGCTTGACCTGCTTCAGAGTTAATATTAGATAGATTTAAAAAGAGAAGAGGCGTGTAAAAGCGCCTCTTTTTGTTATTCAATGACAGACTAATTAGATGGTTCTCCACTTAGGAGTTCTTCAATTCTTTTGTTTACAGGTAATAACTTTTCTAATGTTATGTTATGAATTTCTCTTAATTCACTGTTTAATCTCTTCATAGTTCTAATGTTCCAACTTTCTGGTTGATGAGCAAGCACTGTGACCTCAATTACTTTCTCACCTTCTTTTGCTTGGTTAGTTTGTACTTCTTCTATCATCCGTAAAAGTTGGGAATCACTCAATTGCCCTATAAGTATTTCGAGATTAGCGTCAGCTTCTTTGGATTTTTCAGAAGCTTCTTCCCACCGTCTAATTGCTTCACTCAATTCTATTTTATCCTCTTTTTTATTAGCCTCTCCCATCTGTACCATCAATCTTAGATGATTGTTTGAAAGTTCCAATGACTGACTTATTGCCTCTCTAAGAGGAATTAGGACCTTCTCCCTTGCTTTTGTCAGTCTGTCAGTGCGTAATTCGTACAAACGCAAGTTAAGTTGAGATCTTGTATTAATATAAGCAATGATCGCCGTTATAATAGCACCTACTATTGTGCCAGCTATGGCGATAAGTGCACCTTGTACTATGTCAGACATTTGCAAACTTCCTTATCTTGTTACCTTGATATTACACTGTTGAGTAAAATTGTCAAGGGTTTCCATAATCTAAATATTATGGGGTGTCTAAGAGGGGCTTCCGCCCCTCTTTCTTTTTCTTCCCCCTTTTGTAAAGGGGGATACAGGGGGATTTCTAAATCCCTCTCGGTCTCCCTTTAGGAAAGGGAGACGCTTGGTTTCCCCTTTTGTAAAGGGGGATTAAGGGGGATTTAAAAAACATCCAAAAGCTTGAATTCTGATACGTTTAGTGATAAAGTTTATGCGGTGCAAGAAAAGCTTTTGATTGATATAAAAACCGGAGATAGCTATCTCCCGGAAGTATTCTGGAGGTAGTTTTATTTTGCCTGTTTCTGGATACGCCTTGTTTTTAAAGCTATTATATTAACTTCACTCCATACCTGATTAAACCTGGGTAGAGCTGAAGTTTGGAAAGGTATAGCGGCCAATGTATAAAATACTGAAACGAGAAGACCTCACCCCCAATATTCACCTCTACAAGTTCGAAGCTCCGGAAGTGGCCAGGAAGGCCCAGCCCGGTCAATTCGTCGTTATCCGCATTGATGAGAGCGGAGAGCGTATTCCGCTGACGGTGGCTGACTGGGACGAGAAAGAGGGCAGCGTGACCATGGTCTGCATGGAGGTCGGCACCACCACGCAGCGGCTGGCCACACTGGGAACCGGAGATGCCATCGCCGATTTCGTCGGCCCACTGGGCAACCCGACGGAAATTGAAAAATTCGGCACCGTCTGCTGCGTGGCGGGCGGTTTCGCCGTGGCGGTGGTCATGCCCATTGCCCGGGCACTGAAACAGGCGGGCAACAGGGTGATTTCCATACTCGGCGCCCGCAATAAGGAACTGCTCTTCTGGGAAGACGAGCTCCGCAATGTCAGCGATGAGCTCATCGTTACCACCGATGACGGCTCGTACGGGCGTAAAGGGCTGGTTACCGAGCCGCTGAAAGAGATTCTGGAAAGTAAAAATAAAGCGGACCGCGTCATCGCCATCGGCCCGAGCATCATGATGAAGTTCTGTGCCCTCACCACCAAGCCCTTCGGGGTAAAGACCATTGTCAGTCTGAACCCGATTATGGTTGACGGCACCGGCATGTGCGGTTGCTGCCGGGTATCGGTGGGTGGAGTTACCCGCTTTGCCTGTGTGGACGGCCCTGACTTTGACGGCCATCAGGTGGACTGGGACCTGCTTCTGGCAAGACAGAAAACCTACCTGGATGAGGAAAAACTTTCTCTGGAACGATGGCGATGTCAGTGTGGCGAGGCATCTGAGTCAGAGACCGGAGGTAAGAAATAGCCATGGCAAAGCTGAATCTGAACCGCATGGAAATGCCCCGGCAGAAGCCAGAGGTACGGGCGAAAAATTACAACGAGGTAGCACTGGGCTACAGCCATGAGCAGGCCCTGGAAGAAGCCCAGCGCTGCATCCAGTGTCCCAAGCAACCCTGTAAAGCAGGCTGCCCGGTCCAGGTGGATATTCCCGAGTTCATCCTCGCCATACGCGATGATAACATGGAGGAAGCGGTACGGATACTGAAGAGCAAAAATGCGCTGCCCGGAATCTGCGGACGGGTCTGCCCTCAGGAAACGCAGTGCGAGGAGGTCTGCACGCTGGCCAAAAAAGGCGGGCAGGTCGCCATCGGGCGCCTGGAACGCTACGTGGCCGACTGGGAGCGGGAAAATATGGGAGCTCTGCCGGTAAAGCCGGCCAAACCGAGTGGCAAGAAAGTGGCCGTGGTCGGTTCCGGGCCGGCCGGACTCACGGCGGCGGCTGACCTGGTCAAGATGGGGCATGCTACGACCATCTTTGAGGCGCTCCACGTGGCCGGTGGCGTGCTGATGTACGGTATCCCTGAATTCAGATTGCCGAAGGACGTCGTGCAGGGTGAGGTGAATTACGTCGCTTCACTGGGCGTGGAGGTCAAGCTCGACTCGGTCGTCGGCAAACTGGTGACCATTGACGAGCTGCTCAAGGACGGCTATGACGCCGTTTTTCTGGGGACGGGCGCCGGTCTGCCCATGTTCCTCGGCTGCTCCGGCGAGAACCTGAATGGCATTTATTCGGCCAATGAGTTTCTCACGCGGGTCAATCTGATGAAGGCATACCAGTTTCCCAGGTATGATACGCCGGTCAGGATTGGCCGGAGAGTGGCGGTGATTGGCGGCGGGAACGTGGCCATGGATTCGGCGCGCTGCGCCCTGCGACTCGGCGCCGAGAAGGTTTACATTGTCTACCGTCGTTCTGATGCCGAACTGCCCGCACGGCGCGAGGAAGTAGAGAATGCCAAGGAAGAGGGCATCATTTTCAAGCTGCTGACCAACCCCAAGCAGTTCATTGGTGACGAGCAGAACAACGTCTGCCAGATGGAGTGCCACGAAATGGAGCTTGGTGAGCCCGACGAGAGCGGTCGGCGCCGGCCCATCGTCAAAGAGGGCAGCGAATTTAAGATTGACGTCGATGTGGCTATCGTGGCGCTGGGCACAACGCCGAACCCACTTATCGCCCAGACGACGCCTGGGCTGGAGACCGGCAAACGGGGCACGGTGGTGGCGGATGAGGAGACGGGGCAAACGAAGAAGAAACAGGTCTGGGCGGGTGGCGATATCGTCACTGGCTCCGCCACCGTCATCAGTGCCATGGGCGCTGGCAAAAGGGCGGCGGCGGATATTGACAATTATTTGAAAGGCAAATGAGTCTATATCCTGGCTAAGGAGTAAAAGAGGGGCTTCAAGCCCCTCTTTTTATTACCCCATATGCTGCCCGCCGAGCACATTTATTCTGGTTCCGGTAACAAATGCTGAGAGGTCGGAGGCAAAGTAGAGCACGGCATTGGCGATGTCCTCTGGCTTGCCCAGTACCTCCGTTTCCACTCCTCCCCTCCGGAACGGTATAGTCCGGCCCAGGGCCTCAATCTGTGCCGGTCCAAAGGCGGCGCCCTCTGTCAGGATGGGGCCGGGATTGACCACGTTAATGTTGATGCCGTACTTGCCCAGCCACCGTGCCGCCAGCATGCTCATGCCCATCAGGCCGGCCTTGGAGGCTGAATACGCGGGTGTGGAGAAATAGCCGCCGGCTACCCCGGCCAGCGAGCCTATATTTATGATTTTTCCCGAGCGCTGCTCCATCATCGGTTTGATGACCGCCCGCATGCAGTAGAACACGCCGGAAAGGTCGGTGGCAACCTCCTCCGCCCAGCGCTCGTCGGTCATGTCGAGGAACGGGTTCGCCTTGGAAGGGTCAGCCGTACTGACCGCCTGGGGTAGAACGCCGGCGTTGTTTACCAGTATGTCTATCTTACCCCACTTATCAAGCACCTTTTTCACTGAGTTATTCACCTGGGCGCTATCCGATACGTCGGTTCGTATCGCCAGTACTTCTCCTCCACCGGCTCTGATTTCCTGAGCTGTATTCTCCAGCGGCCCTGGAGTACGTGCCCAGATTGATACTCTGGCGCCTTCTCTGACCAGGGTCATCGCGATTGCTTTGCCAAGTCCTCGGCTGGCGCCGGTAACAATGGCCACCTTGTCTTTGACTAACATACTGCCTCCTTTCGTCATTCGATATTGCGCTGGGTTACGGGAAATTGGCTTTGGTCATTTTTCGTAACCTGCCTGATTTTAGCAAATTACCAAATTTTAGTACAGATAACTAACCAAATAATAAAACTCACGTTATATATATTGAAAGATTATAAAGCGGGAGGCTGAAAATGGCGAGAGACAGGTCACTGAGTATGTTGTTAATGGCCTTGTTTGGTATCTCTGGCACCCTTATTCTGGTATTCACCTGGCTGCAACCCATGCCGGGGATGGAGAGGGTACTGAGCACCGTTCTCGGTGCCATCGGGCTTGGCGTGGCATTGAGCCGGATTCCGCAGTTAAAGTTCCCAAAAGCAAGGACGGAAGCGGAAAAGGTCCCGGTCGAAGTTAAGACCGGGGACTGAAGGCCGTTTCGCTTGGTCATCTGCTTTTTAAAAGAGGGAAGCGATACATCGCTTCCCTTTCTTTTACCCTGCGGTTCTAGTAGAATAGGCCTATCATGGGCGAGCGTGCTACGCCAATCCGACAGCAATACCTCGGGGTCAAGCGGCGATACCCCAACGCCATCGTCCTCTTCCGCCTCGGCGACTTCTATGAGACTTTTGATGAGGACGCGAAGATTGCCTCGCGCGAGCTGGAAATTGTCCTGACGTCTCGTGAGATGGGCAAGGGGAACAAGGTGCCGCTGGCGGGCATTCCGTACCACGCGCTGGACAACTACCTGGCCCGGCTGATAAATCGCGGCTACAGGGTGGCCATCTGCGAGCAGGTTACCAAGCCGGGCGAGACGAAAGGCATTGTGCAGAGGGAAGTGGTACGTCTGGTCACGCCGGGTACGGTGGTTGAACCGGGTCTCCTTGACAGCAAGAGAAACAATTACCTGGTCAGCCTGGTGCTGGGGGAGGAAAAGGCGGGACTTGCCTGCGTTGATATCACCACCAGCGAGTTTTCCGTAACCGAGCTACCGCTATCACGGTTGACCACAGAGATTAACAGGCTGCAGCCATCGGAGGTAATCGCTGCCCAGAATGCCGACCTGTCGGCTCTGGAATTGACCATGCCGCTAAGCCGACTTGACGATTACCGGTATGAGGTTGAGGTGGCGCGGCAGACACTGCTGGACCACTTCGGTGTGAAGACACTCGATGGATTTGGCTGTGCCGGTCTGCCCCTGGCGGTAAGCGCCGCCGGTGCTGCCATCCATTATATTCAGGAGACACAGAAAAGCGGCCTCGGGCAGATAACCGGCCTGTCAACGTACTCTGCGGAAGCGTACATGGCGCTGGACACGCAGACGCAGTGCAACCTGGAGATATTTCAGGCCAGCCGTAGCGGTAATGTACAGGGCTCGCTGCTTTCGGTTATCGACCTGACACGGACGGAGGGAGGGGGGCGGTTGCTCAAACGGTGGCTGGGCCAGCCGTTACTTGACATAAAAAAGCTGAACCAGAGGCAAGACGCCATCGACTGGTTCAGCGACCATACTCTGGCGCGCACCCGGGCGGTGTCGCTGCTGGGGGAGGTGTCCGACCTGGAAAGATTGACCAACCGGGTGCGGGGCGGCATTGCCATCCCCCGCGAGCTGGTCACCCTTCGTCGCAGCCTCGAAGTGATACCCGATATAAAAGAGGTACTGGCGGAGGAAGGCGGAAAACAGGTTGGCTGGCTGAAAGACGAGCTTAAGCCCTGTCAGGACACGGTCGACCTTATTGCCCGGGCACTGGTTGACGACCCCTCCTCGACCATGGGAGAGGGGGAGGCCATCAGGCAGGGATTTGCCGAGGAGCTTGACCGCCTGCGTGAGACGTCGAGAAACGCCAAGCAGTACCTGGCCAACCTCGAGCGCAAAGAGCGGGAACAGACGGGGATAAAGTCGCTGAAAATCGGCTTCAACAACGTATTCGGCTACTACATCGAGGTGTCCAAGTCCAATCTGAGCCAGGTGCCCTCTGACTATATCCGCAAGCAGACGCTGGTCGGCGGGGAGAGATACTTCACCGCCGAACTGAAGGAGTACGAGTCGCTAATCCTGAACGCCAAAGACTGCATCACCGACCTTGAGACATCGCTTTTTCAGCAGGTCTGCCGGCAGGTGGCGGCGGCCAGCGAGCGCATCATGGCCGTAGCCGTTGCCCTCGCCCACCTCGATGTTTTCTCCAGCCTGGCCGAGGTCGCGGTGCGCTACCACTACGTCCGCCCCGCGTTGCACGAGGGGAGTGAGATAAACATCAGGCAGGGACGCCACCCGGTGGTGGAGCAGACGCTGGTAGACGCCCACTTCGTACCCAACGATACATTTCTGTCCAATGATGACGCCCAGCTTATTGTGCTCACCGGCCCGAACATGTCGGGGAAGTCCACCTATCTGCGGCAGGTGGCCCTGATTGTGCTGCTTGCCCAGGTGGGCAGCTTTGTGCCCGCGGAACAGGCCACCGTTGGCATCGTCGACCGCATCTTCACGCGCATCGGCGCCGGGGAGGACATCGCCGCCGGACAGTCCACCTTCATGGTGGAGATGGTGGAGACGGCGAATATATTGCACAATGCCACCCCCCGCTCCCTGATTATCCTCGACGAGATAGGGCGGGGCACCAGCACCTACGACGGCCTTTCCATCGCTAGGGCGGTGGCCGAGTACATCCACAACAGCCCCCGGCTGGGCGCCAAGACGCTCTTTGCCACCCACTACCACGAGATGGTGGAGCTGGCCGGTTACCTGCCAAGAGTAAAGAACTTTAACGTGGCGGTGCGGGAGGAGGGACAGGAGGTCATATTTTTATACAAGATTGTGCCCGGCGGCGTCGACCGCAGCTACGGCATCCACGTTGCCCAGCTGGCCGGCCTGCCCCGCTCCGTTGTCCACCGCGCCCGCGAGGTTCTGGAAGACCTGGAAGGGGACAGCCGTACGGCGAAGCCATTATCAAAGAAGCGCCGCAGAGAGGCGGCGCAGCAGCTATCATTTTTACCCCCCAAATCCCCCCTCCTTGAGGAACTGGAAAAACTGGACCTTGACGCCATGAATCCCCTTGAAGCGCTGAACAAGCTGTATGAGATGAAGAAGAGGGCGGGGGAGAGTTCAGATTAATAAAATTATTTCTTATCCAGTACGGCTTTTAGGGGTTTATCTATAATACAATAAGCATTATCTCTTAACGTTGTGAATTGCCCTTTGTGGCCGTGGGTGCGTTTCATAACAATGACTTTATCAATCCGGCGTGCTTCCACAGCTATTCTATCGCCACGCAAGGCGTCACCTAAATTACGATACTCTGGCATCTACTTCTACCAAACCGCTTTCTTGTAACTCGTTGCAAATTTCAACAACCAGTTCTAAATCAAGTTTGAGTTCTCTCGCTATATCAGAGTAATAGAGCGTCCGCCCACTTTTAAAAAGCTGTCGTATCTCTTGTTTCGCTTCTTCCCTTGTTATTTCCCTAATCACAATTGCCTCCTCCCCGGAAATACTGCTCTCAAGTTCTAGCAACCTCTGTTTAGTCAGCTTCAACTCCTCCTGAAGTGCCAGATGCTTCATTATAAACCATGTAGGCAATGGACTTATATGTGGAAGTGTCGGGAATCTGTTAGCTAGTTCCTGTTTATTATTCAGGAGTTTAGACATACCTAAATCCCCCAACGCCGCAGCTAGCCACATTTTGTTACACTTCGTGATATTTGTCAAGAGAAGCTTATCGTAAAAACAAAATCCCCCTCTCCTTTCAAGGAGAGGGGGACACAGGAGGTGAGGTCACAAGATTAAATGAGTTTCTACTGTTTTACCTTGGCGAAGTGGCCCTGCGGTATGCCCACCGGCATGCCGATGTCCTCGTCCATCTGGCGGATGGTCTCCGCGCCAACGTTCTCCACGATGTACGCGTCCAGCGTGGCCAGCACCGGATTCTCGCCGGCCACGATGTGCCCTCCGAAGACCTTTCCTTCTTTGTCGCAAAAGGTGCCGTGCAGGTGCAGCAGCGTCTGGCCATCATCTGACTGGAAGATGATACCGTGCATGCTGATGACCTCAATCGGGCCGGGGAGGGTTGTGGGGTCCGTGTAGCCGGCACCGAGCTTGGTCTCCGGCTTGGGCGCCAGTATCTGATAGGTCACCTTGCGTATGCTGCCGATGCCAAAGAGCACGGCGCCATACTTGATACCGTTTTCCTCGCAGACGGCCTTCAGGCCGTTGGTAATGTCGGTGTTTGTCCTGAGCCGTGCCGGAATTAATTTGCCGGCTTTGCCAATAGCGTAATGCGCTCCAGGTTCTCCCATATGCTTTCAGCCTCCTTATATTAATGATATTAATGAAGCCCTATAAATGTGGTTTGCAGAGTATCTCGTGGAC
This sequence comes from Dehalococcoidales bacterium, assembly GCA_016783105.1. The sequence continues at coordinate 8,986 of JADHXF010000030.1, forward strand.
TTTGACGTCAAAGAAGTTCTGCGAGTTTGCCGGCGTGAGCACCACGGCGGTATCGGAGCCGCGGCCGGTGCCGCCAATGGCGATGACCGGCTCATCGGTGCGCACCAGGCCGGCATCCGCGGCCATAACCGATATCTCGATGACCACCTTCATGGCCTCGCCGAAGACCTTGAGCGTGCTGGCAAAAAGGTCGCCGATGACGTAGGTGTTGAACTTGTTGCGGATGGCGCGACTGATGCCGGCAAAAAGATGGGTACCGGTGAAGATGATGCCGCCCTTGCTCTCCACCATCTGGCGGTTCTCTTCGGTAAACGAGTTGGCGTTTGGTTCACGAAAGCCCTCGCTGTGGGTCACGATGACAACCCTGAGACCCTTCAATGCTTCCACTGCCTGTACGGCGGTATCGCCCTGCGTCGATGCCACCACCACCGTTTTGATACCGAGTTCCCTGGCCCTCTGCCCGGCAATGCGAAACACCTCGCTCGTATTCTCTCGGCCGGGCCGCTCAAAGTAAACGGTCTTTGATTCCATTTTTATTTTATCAGGCGACGGTGTTGCGCAGCGTGCCGACGCCTTCAATCTTTATCTCAAAGGTATCGCCCGACTTCATCGGGCCTATGCCGGCCGGTGTCCCGGTGGCGATAATGTCGCCCGGGTAGAGGGTGATAAATTCCGTGATATAGCTTATCAGGGCGGGAACACCAAAGACGAGGTCGTTCGTGTTCACCTTCTGCTTGAGTTCGCCGTTGTGGTACCCTTCCAGCAACGCATTGCCCGGGTCGATGTCGGTCTCAATGCAGGGGCCGATTGGCGAGAATGTGTCCGAGCCTTTGGCCCTTGACCACTGCGAGTCCTTGGCCTGCCAGTCGCGGGCGGTGACGTCGTTGAAGCAGGTGTAGCCCAGTACGTACTTCAGGGCGTCCTTTTCGCTCACCTTCTTTGCCTGGGCTTTTATGACCACGCCAAACTCTGTCTCCCAGTCAAGTCGGTCGCACCCGGGATTCTGTATCTTGTCCTCAGGGCCGATGACCGAGCTTGAAGGTTTGTAGAACATCATCGGCTCCTTGGGGGCGGGATTGTTGGTCTCCTTGCAATGGCTGTAGTAGTTGAGGCCGATGGCCACGACCTTGGTCGGTTCGCATGGTGCCATGAGCTTGACCTCGCTGAGCTTGTGGAACTGGTTGAGCTTTTTGATTTCGGGATAAGGTTTGCCGTCGATAGCCTCGATACGCTCACCATCCAGGATACCGTACTCAGTTTTGCTGCCGATACTGTATCTTACAATTTTCATAGTGGCATAAGTTTATCATTACCGCTTTTGAATGTCAAATAAAACCCCGGTAAGACTTCGTTGCTTTGGCAAATTCAGTGTGATATAGTTTTTGTAATATGAATGCCGGATTTGAGTTCATTCCATCAGGTACGGTTGCTTCCCCGAATGGTTTCACCGCCGGGGCGACGTCTGCTGGCATCAAGAAAGAGAAAATTCTGGACCTGGCGATACTTGCCTCGGAAGTGCCCTGCGCCGCCGCCGGTCTGTTTACCCGCAACCGGATTAAAGCGGCACCGGTGGTGCTGTGCCAGCAGCGCCTCTCAGGCAGGAAGGCAACCGGGGTGGTGGTCAACAGCGGCTGTGCCAATGCCTGCACCGGAGAGCAGGGGCTGGCGGATGCGGAGGAAATGGCCGCACTGGCTGCGACGGTAGTCGGCACTGCGGCCGGGCAGGTTCTGGTGGCTAGTACCGGGGTCATCGGGCAGATGATGCCCATGGAGCGACTTCGCGCCGGCATGAAACAGATTACGCTCTCTCGCGACGGCGGGCATGAGCTGGCCAGGGCCATTATGACCACGGACACGGTGCCCAAGGAGGTGGCGGTAAGGGTAAATGAGGGTGGCTATATTATAGGTGGCGCGGCCAAAGGCGCCGGCATGCTTCATCCTGACCTAGCCACGTTTCTCTGCTTCCTCACCACCGATGCCCGGGTTGATGCCGGCTTTCTCCAGTCCGCCCTGCAACAGGCGGCGGACGTTTCCTTCAACATGGTCTCCATTGACGGCGATACCAGCACCAACGATACATTGCTGCTGCTGGCGAACGGGTTGGCCGGAAACGAGGTTATTTCAGCAGGCACCGGGCAGGCTCAGGTGTTTCAGCAGGCGCTTGAGGGTCTCTGTATCCATCTGGCCAGGGCAGTTGCCCGCGATGGCGAAGGGGCCACCAAGATGTTTGAGGTAGCGGTTCAGGGTGCACCGGACAGGGCGGCGGCGCGGCAGGTCGCCCGAACCGTGGTCAGCTCGCCACTGGTGAAAGCCGCCATCTACGGCAACGACCCGAACTGGGGCCGGCTTCTGGCGGCGGCGGGGAGGAGTGGCGTAGAGATAGTGGAGTCCAAGATTGACCTTTACCTGAGTGATATCTGTCTTTTGAAAGCGGGCAGGCCACAGCCGTTTGACCGTGCCGAGGCGGTAAAGCACATAGACCGGCCTGAGGTAACCTTTATATTGAACCTGAACCTGGGGGACGGCAGCGCGGTTGCCTGGGGCTGCGACCTGACCGAGGACTACGCAGAAATCAATAGCCACTATACAACTTGAGATACCGGCGATAGTGGGATGAAACATAAGCAGACTATTGTAGTTAAGATTGGTGGGGTGGCGCTGGGGAGCAATGATACCACCGTTGAGGATGTCGTCCACCTGCAGCAGCAGGGCAAACAACTGGTGGTGGTGCACGGTGGCGGCAAACTTATTACCGAGTGGCTGAAGATGCACGGCATTGCCACCCGGTTTGTGGGTGGCCAGCGGGTAACTGACCGGGATTCGCTGGCGGTGGCGACGGCGGTGCTGGCCGGCCTGGTTAACAAGGAAATCGTGGCGGCGATAAATCAGCTTGGCGGTCGTGCCGTAGGCATCAGCGGTGCCGATGGCTCACTCGCGCAGTGCCGGATAGAAGACGAAAAGCTCGGCTATGTTGGCAAAATTGTCAGGGTAAACACGGAATTGCTGGACACCCTGCTGGGGGCGGGTCATGTGCCGGTGATTTCTCCACTGGGCATTTATGCCTTTGACCGGCCCGATGGTGCGCCATATATACTTAACATTAACGGCGATATATTTGCCAGCGAAATAGCTGCCGCCATCGGCGCGGAAAACCTCATCTTCCTGACCGATGTACCGGGCATCTGCGACCGGTCAGGCGACCTGCTGTCCAGGTTGTCCGCCGGAGAAGCTGAAGAACTGGTCGCGTCAGGCATTGCTTCGGGAGGAATGATTCCCAAAATACGAGGTTGTATCAGGGTGGTGGAAATCGCTTCGGCGACATGTATCATTGACGGCCGGCAGCCTCACACTCTGCGACAGCAGATTGAAGGGCGTGGTGGTGGCACCACGATTTACAAAGATTAAACAAACGCAGAATTACGTTAGCAAATGGGGGTGATACCGTGAGCAAATGGCAGGAACTGGAAAGCAAATATTTTATGCATACCGTTAACCGGCTGCCGGTAACGCTGGTAAAAGGTGAGGGGGCAAGGGTGTGGGATGATAACGGTCGTGAGTATCTCGACTTTGTTGCCGGATGGGCGGTTAATAGCCTGGGTCACTGTCACCCCGTGGTATCCAAGGCGCTGGCGGAACAGGCGCACACCCTCATTCAGGTTTCAAACCAGTTCTATACTATCCCGCAGCTGCAGCTGGCCGAGATTCTGGTGCAGCACAGCTGCTTGGACAAGGTCTTTATCAGCAACAGCGGTGCGGAGGCAAATGAAGGTGCGGTCAAGCTGGCACGGCGCTACGGCAAACACCATCGGAACGGCGCCTATGAGGTTATCAGCGCCAACGGCTCCTTCCACGGTCGCACCCTGAGCATGGTGGCGGCTTCCGGGCAGGCAAAGCACCAGGAGCCCTATCTCCCCCTCCCCGCCGGGTTTGTCAACGTGGCGTACAATAATATTGAAGCGATTAAGGCAGCAACCACCGATAAGACCTGCGCCGTCATTCTGGAGCCATTGCAGGGTGAGGGCGGGGTCAACGTGCCCGACGATAATTACCTGAAAACGGTGCGGGAATGGTGCAATCAGAAAGGGATTCTGCTTATCCTTGATGAAATTCAGACCGGCATCGGCCGTCTGGGAACTCTCTTTGGTTATGAGCTGTACGGAGTTGAGCCTGATGTTATGACACTGGCCAAGGGGCTGGGAGGCGGGGTGCCTATCGGGGCAATTATGGTCAAGGACAGCGCTAACGTGTTTGTTCCCGGGGAACATGGCTCGACCTTCGGGGGGAATCCTCTCGTCTGTGCCGCGGCCTACGCCACGCTCAAATACATCGTTGAAAACAACGTTGCCGATAACGCCAGAACAGTTGGACAGTATTTCGCGGGCCGACTGGAGGAACTGAAAACTAAATACAGTTTTGTCACTGAGGTAAGAGGGCGCGGGTTGCTCCTGGCGATAGAGTTCGACCGTGAGGTTGCCGCTGATGTGTTGGAGGCCTGCCTGAAAAACGGTCTCCTGGTCAACAGGTTGAAGCCCAGTGCCCTGCGTTTTATGCCGCCCCTCATTATTGGCCGTGGCGAGGTGGATGAGGCGGTAAATATCCTGGACAGAGCTCTGGCGGCGGCATAACGGGGTATTCCCGAAAAAGAAAAATTATGCGATAATAGTTGAAATGAAGTTAAACTTTCGCAAGCTCGGCATCTTTGTAGCCCTGACCATGGTGCTGGTGCTTGGCGTGCTCCTTCTCGCTTTTTCCTATATTGACATCGGCCTTACTGGTCTGGCTAATGGGGAAGCAAAGCCCGCAGTGACAACTGACTTATCGGAGATACCGGAGTCAGTAGCGGAAGATGCATCAGCCATGGCGATGGAGCTGTACGGCGATTACCATGATAAGTATTATGAATTCGTCAACCAGCTGCTGACTGTTTACGTCGAGGCTAAAGACAGCGATTGCGTCGTTATCTTCAATCCGGGGGGCTGGGGGAACAAAGTGCTGGAAAGTTCCCCGGCATGGTATGAAATCTGCCAGGGCATTGAAGCGGAGCTGGACAGGCTGGGATATTCCTCGCTGGTGTTTGACTACCAGCGTACTGACAAAAATATACGCGGTATAAATAAGGAGATGGTAGAGTTGTTTTCCGTGTACCCCTCCAAAGCGAAAAGCCTGGCCGGAAGGGTGGAATTCCTCACCAGAAATGTTCCCGACCTTAAGGTCATCGTTGCCGGGGAGAGCAACGGCTCCGTCATTTCGGATACGGTGATGGATATGTTACAGGACAATCCCAGAGTCTACAGCATTCAGACCGGGCCTCCGTTCTGGCACAAGCAGACGACCACGGAGCGGACACTGGTTCTGGAGAGCAATGGCAGGTTGCCTGACTCCTTTAGCCATGGTGATATATTCAAAATGGTTATTACCAGTCTGAAAGCGCTTGTCGGCATACCTTTACCGGAGGATGAGGACCCCGGCCGCATTTTCTATTTTTTGCGGGCGCCCGGGCACGACTATTACTGGCAATACCCCGATGTTAATTTGAAAATCACTGATTTTTTGGAAAAGAACTTCAGCCTCGATAAGCATATCTAAAGTAACTATCGGGAGGTTTTTCGTTGTCGGGAAAAGTGGTGCTGGCCTATAGCGGTGGCCTTGATACCTCGGTGGCTATCAGGTGGCTCAAAGAGAACTATGGCTTTGAAGTAGTTGCCTTCTCCACTGAGGGGAATAGCAAATCAGGAGGTAACAGGAGTTAGGTGGGTTTCACCACTTTATGCTGGGTGCGCAGGCATCTGGTACACAGGTTGAGACGCTTGAGCTGACCGTTTATCGTCACCGTGGCCGGGTGTATGTTGGGTAGCCAGCGGCGGTTGGTATGCCGTTTGGAATGACTTACATTATGGCCGAACTGGGGTGATTTACCACATATATCGCACTTCAATCTAAATGCTCCTTTGACTGTCTGGCAAACTTGATGTAATATGAAACCTACTACATAGTAACACAGTCAGGCTGAGCTTGACAAGGGTGGTACAAAATGAAGCAAATAAAATCAATCGGTGGCCAGGAATTAAGGGAAATGTTCGCCGCGGCTACTGGCTGGTTGGAGAAAAGTTCTGCCGAAATTGATGCCCTGAATGTATTCCCGGTGCCTGATGGTGACACCGGAACCAATATGCTGCTCACCATGCGCGCCACCATTGAAGAGGCCTACCGGGCTCCGGACCGCAGTGCTTCGGCGGTAGCTCAAGCCATGGCGCACGGGTCACTGATGGGAGCACGGGGCAACAGTGGCGTTATTCTCTCCCAGATACTGCGCGGGCTGGCACAGAGCCTGACGGAGAAAGAGTCTCTCACCGCGGCTGACCTGGCCAGTGCGTTACAGGAATCGGCGGCAATGGCGTACAAGTGCATGAGCAACCCGGTGGAAGGGACGATGCTGACCGTGATTAAAGATGTTGCCACGGCGGTACAGGCGGAAGTGGCCGGTAATGGCGGGGACATGGTGGCCGCCATGGAAACAGCGGTCAACGCTGCCGGTGAATCGGTGGCCAACACGCCGAATCTCCTCAACGTGCTGCGTCAAGCCGGCGTGGTTGATGCCGGCGGACAGGGGCTGCACACCATTTTCGATGGCGCCCTGCGCTACCTCAAGGGTGAGATGGAGCAGATGCGGTTCCGCAAGCCGCAGATCATTGTCACCGATATGCATGCCACCAAATTGCCGCAGATGATCGCCGCTGACGAGATACCATACGGATACTGCACCGAATTTCTCCTCAAGGGGGAAAAACTGGACACGGACAAGATGCGGAAGAAGCTGGAAAAGAAAGGCGAGTCGCTTATTGTGGTCGGCGATGATGCAACGGCCAGGGTTCATATTCATGCCCTTGAGCCCGGTGATGTTATCTCATACGCCAGCAGCCTCGGCACCATGCATCAGGTTTCGATCCGGAATATGGACGAGCAGCACCATGATTATCTGGAAATGCAGAAAGACAGGGGTCCGGCGGTGGACACGGCCATCGTGGCGGTGGTCGCCGGAGAAGGGTTGTCTGACGTTTTCACCAGCCTTGGGGTAACGGCTATCGTTCCCGGTGGGCAGACGATGAACCCCAGCACCAAGGATTTGCTCCAGGCGGTTGAGGAAGCCGCCTCGGACAAAGTGATAATCCTGCCCAATAATAAGAACATCGTAGCCACCGCCAATCAGGTGCAGTCTCTAACGGAAAAGAAGATTGAGGTGGTGCCGACGACAACCATCCCGCAAGGTGTGGCGGCACTGCTGGCCTTTGACTATGAAGCAAACCTGGAATCAAATATCCAGATAATGACCAGAGCCATAACGGCGGTAAAGACGATTGAAATATGCCGTGCGGTGCGTTCGGCCAAACTGGGCGACCTGAAAATCAAAAAGAAACAGCCGATTGGCTTTCTGGATGGCGATATGGTCGCAGTGGGGGAGAGTGGTCTTGAGGTACTCAACAAAATGCTGTCCGCGCTGGGCCTGAGGAAGGTTGAGGTAATCACCATTTATTACGGCGCTGATACCAAGGCGGATGAGGCCGAGCAGGTAGCCAGTGATATTCGCAACCAGTATCCGCAGCTGCAGATCGAGGTGGTTAGAGGCGGGCAGCCGCACTATAACTATATTATATCCATAGAATAAATATTGGAGTACTAGATATGACAGTTAAAATTGTTACCGATAGCCTGTCTGATATCACTGATGACCTGGCGCAGGAGTTGGGAATCACGGTAGTGCCACTCTATGTGCGGTTTGGCGAAGAAGTCTACCGGGATAGGGTGGAAATAACCACCGATGAGTTTTACCACAGGCTGGTTCACGGTGCCACCCTTCCAACGACAACGCAGCCTCCACCCGGCGATTTTATAGATGTCTATAAAAAATTGGCCAGGGAGACTGATGAAATTCTGGTTATTGTTGTCTCCGGTATGCTCAGCGGTACCTATCAGTCGGCACTGCAGGCCAAGAACATGATGGAAGGCAAGTGCCGGATTGAGGTCATTGACTCGCAAAAAGTGGCAATGGGTCTGGGATTGATAGTCATTGCTGCGGCCAAAGCGGCCAGGGCCGGGGCAAACCTTGATGAGCTGGCTGATTTGGTGCGTAAAACTATGCCCCGGTCACATCTTGTTATCTATTTTGACACGCTGAAGTATCTGGCCAAGGGGGGACGTATCGGTAAGGCACAGGGGTTGATGGGTGCAATGTTGTCAATAAAGCCGATACTTACGGTAAGAGATGGCGAGATGGCCCCCCTGACCAGGGTAAGGTCTCCTGCAGCGGGTATGGATTATCTGTACAATTTTGTGCCTGGCTTCTCCAAGATTGAGGCACTGGCAGTGGAGCATGCCACCACGCCTGATGAGGCGGATGCGTTGGTTGAGCGCCTCAGCTCGCTTTTGCCCAAAGAGCGTATCTATCGATCAATAGTTAGCCCGGTACTGGGGACACATGCCGGTCCCAACGCCGTTGCGTTAACTGTCCTGGAGGCAGAATAGGCATAAATGCCGGTAAAGGTTGTGACCGACAGCGTCGCTGACCTGCCGTCTCAGGTAGTCGAAGAACTGGGGATTACCGTCATTCCGCTCAATGTTCGCTTTGGCGAGAAGGTATATCGTGATGGCATTGACCTGACCACCGAGCAGTTTTACCAGGAGCTTACCAGCAGCAAGGTCATGCCGGTAACATCAGTGCCATCGCCCCTCACCTTTACCACTGCCTATGATAAGCTGGCCGAAGAAACGGATGAAATTCTGGCCATCATGCTTTCCTCCAAGCTCAGCGCCACCCATGAGGTAGCGGTGCAGAGCATCGGTCTGATGAAGCGAAGTTGCCGCGTTGAGGTGATTGATTCCGGATGGGCGGTCATGGCGCAGGGATTTCTGGTTATGGCTGCTGCCAGAGCGGCGCTGGCCGGAGCAAAGCTGGACGAACTCATAGAAATAGTACGCGCCAATATTCCTCGCGTTGATATGCGGGCTGCCTTTGACACGCTGGAATATCTGAGGAGGGGCGGGCGCATCGGGGCTGCTCAGGCGCTGCTGGGGGCAGCGCTCAGGATACACCCCATCATCACCATAAGAAACGGTTTGGTGGAGCCGGCAGGAAGGGCGCGTTCCCGGGCCAGGGCAATTGAGCATCTGTATCAGTTTGTCGCCGGCTATAACAGGATTGAGGAGATGGCAGTGGAAGAAGCCGCCTGTCCTGAAGATGCCGATTTACTGGTCGAGAGGCTGGGCAATTTGTTTCCCAGGGAGCGCATCTACCGGACAAAGACGACCCCTGTTATCGGTACGCATACCGGCCCCGGCCTGCTTCTGGTAGCGGTGATGGGAGATAAGTAACACTGGAAGACCGAGCAGGTGGAGAGTAAGGTGGCGGACAATTTCGAATCGCTGCATAAAATTCTGGAACTGGAGCAGAAGAAGGGCTACGATAATACGGCGGTCATTGGTGGCCTGGACCGGTTTCTTAAAAACTGGGCTGGTCAGGTCGCGGAAGCCATCCCGGACCGCCGCCTCCTGCACCGCTTTCAGCAG
>JADHXF010000001.1 GCA_016783105.1 Dehalococcoidales bacterium
CCAATACGGAACATCTTGGTGCCGCAGGTAGGACAGACGCCCTGGGTGGCCGGCTTACCGTTTTTCATGGTGATGGCTTTGGCGTCTTTCATTTCCTTCCTTGCCCGACATTTCACACAGTACGCTTGCATTGGGTTTCTCCTTTCGCTTCAGTCTACGAGCTAGAATAGCAGAGCAAAGCTACAGCGTCAATTCAGACACTATTTCGATAGCATAAGTCTATTGATTATTTCCTTGATGCGGGTACTATCAGAGGCTACCCGCTCTAACAGCGTGTTTAGCTCGGCCATCAATTTATCCCTCTCTTCCCTTGAAAATGTGGAAGGGTCAGGTAATAGATGACCGGCCATAACAAGCAGTTCATAGAGATCAAAGGCAAGGGGTTTGGCTATCTTTTGAAGAGTGCGCGTTGACGGCTGCCGTTCTCCCTGTTCTATCCGTCCTAGATGTGATACAGATACGCCGGATATTTTGGAAAGCTGGCTCAGGGAAAGAGTCATGCTTTTTCTCTGCTCTCTGATTATCTTGCCTATGTTTACCTTGCTACCCATCATATAGAATCAATAATAGCGATAAGCTATAATAGCCTTTCTTTCAGTATCCGAAGATTCACTACATCCTCTTTGTTATAGGCTAATAGCGCATTAAGCGCATCCAGGTCAAAGGACTCGACATATCTCCACCAGAGAAGTACGGCTTGATACCCGTTCACTTCGGTCAGCACCCTGGCTATGCCCAATTGCCTTTCTACAGCCTTGAAGCCGCCGTAGAGGTTATTTCTCCAGCAGTCATACATTAAATCATGATGGGGGAATATCTCAGCCAGGTTTATCCCGACCCGGCGGTGAATAAACGGCAGGTCAAATTGTTGGCCATTGTAGGTGTAGATTATATCGGCGCCCTTTAGAGCCTCCAGTATGCTTTCCGGAGTTATGTCTCTGCCGACAAGCTGGACGCATTTAGCTTCATCGCCATTGCAAAGATGAATGCCGACCACGGTTATCTCGCAATCCGACGGCGAAAGCCCTGTCGTTTCGATGTCAAGATATGCTTCGACAAGATGTGACAACAGTAATGCTCCCGGTAACCCTTCCCTGGTACTTTTTATAATATTTATATACTGGCGGCGCCTGTAGTATTCTCATTTGCCAGTTTTTCGACCCCGTTGCCGCAACCTTTCCATCTTAGCCGTTATGCGAGCTTTGACCCGCGCTATCTCTTCGGCATCAACTTCCGCGGCAACCAGCTCGTCTCCTTCAAACTCCACTTCCAGCCAGGTGCCTTCACCCGCTCCGGGTGGCAGCTTGTCTACAGAGACAATCTTCTCAACCTCGCTCTCACCCACAAGAAGAACTGCGTGTCTCTTATCCACGATTCTGTCGACCACTGCCTTTTCCAATTCTTTTATCCCTCTTTACCACCGAACTCGCGTCTTACCTGGTTACGCAAGACAATGTTCTACCTTCTTTGCACTTGTACCTCGTATGTCTGCCCATCGGTAATAACCATAATTGTACCATTCACATCGGTGCCGTATATCTGGACGCCCATCTGCCTCAGCCTATCCAGGACAACCTCGTGGGGATGTCCGTAGCTATTGCCCTCGGCCGCCGAATACACCGCTATCTCGGGATTAACCGCCTTCAGGAACTCAGCTGAAGAGGAAGTGCTTGACCCATGGTGCCCGAGCTGCAGAATAAGCGCGTTAACACCACCCTGGCGTACCAGGATTGCCGTTTCGGTCTCTGCCTCGGCGTCTCCTGTGAAGAGCATAGTGAAGCTGCCGTAGACTATGCGCACACTGATAGAACCTTCATGGAGATTGCCTGTCAGGCGGGCAGGGTTTAACACTTCTATGCGAGCCGAGCCGAAATTAAAGGTCTCGCCGGCACGAGGTTCGTGGTAGCCGGCATCAGAGGCTTCAATGGCATCAATAGCACGCTCAAATGTCCTGGTCGTCGTGGTATCTCCCGACAGCCATACCTCTCCCACGGGAAAGGCTTCTATTACCTGAGAAAATTGGCCGATATGATCGGCGTGAGGATGGGTACCAATAAGTAAGTCTATTGTCTTGACCCCGGCCGATTTAAGATAGGGCACCACATCACTGCGGTCGTGGCGGCCGGCGTCTATCAAGATGGTGAAATCAGGCCCCTGCAGCAAGGTGGCATCACCCTGGCCCATGTCAATGAAGTGGACTTTTAGTTCACCTTGCTGCAGGGGCGAAGGCGATGGTGATTCCGATGGCGATACCGTCGCAGGTGAAGTCGCCGGGACGGTCGGCGACTCCGTCGTGGCTGGTGATGTATCAGGGCCCGGTGCCGGAGTATATCCTGAGGCACAGCCAAAAGCGAAGCCCAGAATGACTATTAGCGCTAATAGGGGGAGAGCAAGTTTCTTCATTTGACCAGCCTATAATTTGTAGTAGCCCAATGCCTACCCTGACCATATTACATCAGCAGGCATCACCGGGCAAGAAAAACCGGGAAGAGTCAAAAAATTGCGACAAAAACCTCTTGACAAAGCTCTTTATTAGTATTACACTCGTTCTATAGAACATTAGTAATAGGAGGTGTTAATGGACGAGCTATCGCCGAAAAGGAAACAGATCCTGGATTTCATCACTAGCTTTATTGACAGGAAGAGCTATGCCCCATCGGTGAGGGATATAGTCAGAAACTGCGACATCAGCTCAGCGTCAATCGCCCAGTACCACCTGAAAGTTCTGGAGAAGCAAGGATATATCCGCCGTGAGCGTGAAACTCCCAGGAGCATCAGCCTGACCCACAGGAGGCAGACCGAAGCATCTGTGCCTGTCCTGGGCACTATTGCCGCCGGCGAGCCGATTCCTGTCCCCACCGAGGATACCTGGCATAATGTCGCCCTTGGTATGGTGGAAGTTCCAAGTGACTTTCTTCCAGCAGGAGCTCAAGCCTATGCCCTCAGCGTGAAGGGTACGTCGATGATCGACGCCCTGGTGGATGATGGCGACATTGTTGTTCTTGAAGCTACCAGCACCGCCGATGACGGACAGATGGTAGCCGCCTGGCTGCCCGATAGACAAGAGGCTACCTTGAAGAGGCTTTACCGCGAGCCGGGGCGCATTCGGCTCCAGCCGGCGAACCGGAACATGGAGCCTATCTACGTTGATCCCGAGAACATCGAGGTACAGGGAAGGGTCATCGCTATTCTGCGAAGGGTTAAACAAGAAAAGGCAGGAGCCAGTGCTGAAGGAGGAACACTCTAATGCTGTGGGAGCTTCACGTCAAGAACCTCGCCGTGATTGACGACCTGAGGTTGGAGTTTGGAGCCGGGCTAACCGTCCTGAGTGGCGACGAAGGTGCGGGCAAGTCTTTGCTGGTGGACGCCCTCTGCCTGTTAGCCGGAGGGAAAGCGTCTACCGCCTTGATCCGCAGCGGCACAGCCAGCACTCTGGTTGAAGGCATATTTCATGTCCCACCTGATAGCAGTGATCTGGCTTTGGTACTGAAAGACGCCGGCCTAGAGATTGAGGCGGATGGCAGCCTTATCATCGCCCGCGAGATACACGAGCAAGGGAAGAGTGTGGCCAGAGTAAATGGTCGGGCAGTCCCCGTGTCCCTACTTCGTGAGATAGGGCAGAATCTTATGGATATCCACAGCCAGATGGAGCACCTCTCCCTGCTTGGTTGGCAGCGCCAGATGGATCTTCTTGACGGGTACGGCGAATTGCTGCCCCTGCGGAGCAACTTAGCTGGGAAAGTATCAGCGTTGCGTGAGAAGGCTCGTGAGCTTAGTCTCATGTCAGGTGAGAGCCCTGAACGAGAGCGGGAGCTGCTGGAGTACCAGGTTGCCGAGATTGACCGGGCGAATATCCAGCCAGGCGAAGACGAAGCTCTCGAGCGGGAATATCATATTCTGCAGCGCACTCAGGAGCTCAAGGAGCAGTGCTACGCTGCCGGCAGTATGCTCTACGCCGATGAGCGCTCGGCAGCGGGGCTGGCCCATCAGGCGGTAAAAGCACTGCAGCGGGCGATGTCTATTGACCCGGCGCTGCAATCACAGGTCGAGGGACTTGAGTCCGCGGTGGTAGAACTGGAAGAAATAGCCCGAGGCTTGAACTGTTACACCGGGGCGATTGAAGATAGTCCCGAGCGCCTACAGCAGGTGGAGGAAAGGCTTGACCTCGTCCGCCAGCTCAAGCGCAAATACGGGCCGACCCTGAAAGATGTGCTCCGATTTGCTGACGAAGCCAGAGGAAAGCTCAAAGGGGTCGAATCACAGGAGGAGCAGCGCCGCCAGTTGGAGACTGAGTGTCAGAGGTTGCGAGCCGAAGCCGGTGAACTGGCCCAGAGTCTTTCTTTTGCCAGGCAGGAGGCAGCCCGCCGGTTGGCAGAGCTGGTCAATTCTGAGCTTTCCGAGCTGGGCATGCCCTGGGCCAGGTTTGACATCAGCTTGACCCGGGAGGAATCCTCGGATGGCTTACCCGCCTATCAAAGCGCGTACGCCTTTAGCCAGCATGGTATTGACCGGATCCAGTTTCTGGCGAGCACCAATCCTGGCGAGCCGCTGAGACCACTGGCTGACATTGCTTCAGGCGGCGAGACCTGCCGTTTCATGCTGGCATTGAAGTCTGCCCTCAGGCAGGCTGATTCGATACCTACCTTAGTGTTTGACGAGATCGATGCCGCGGTAGGAGGGCGCAACGCGCATGTCGTCGGCAGGAAGCTAGCTGCCCTGGCCCAAGACCGGCAGGTAATCTGCATCACGCATCTCCCCCAGATTGCCTGTTTTGGAGATAAGCACTACAGGGTGGTGAAGGATGTATCTGCGGCCCAGGCGGTCGCCTATATTGAGCATCTGCAAGGCGACTCCCGGGTACAGGAGCTGGCAGCCATGCTGGGCGGCATAAGAAAACCAATGCTGGAAAGCGCACAGGAGCTATTGAAAGATGCCAGGGGAAAACGCGAACTGGAGCTTGTTGGTGTATCCAGGCGAAGCGGTGAGTAAGGAGGCTGAGAAATGGTAAAGAGCAGTACAGGTAATAACGGGAGTGGTGACGGCAAACTCAAAGCCCTTGAGGATGCCATTAGCCACATCGAGAAGAGGTTCGGCAAAGGGTCCATCCTGCGCATGGGAGAATCGGGTGGCCGAATGGCGGTAGAGGTCATTCCCAGTGGTTCGCTTTCTCTCGACCTGGCGCTGGGCGTGGGAGGGATACCGCGAGGCAGGGTAACCGAGATATATGGGCCGGAGTCCTCAGGCAAGACTACCCTGGCCTATCACGTGGTAGCTGAAGCTCAGAAAAAAGGCGGAACCGCCCTCTACATTGACGTGGAGCATGCACTTGACCCTGGCTATGCCGCCGGGTGTGGCGTGAACGTGGAAGACCTTCTCATTTCCCAACCCGACTGGGGCGAGCAAGCGCTGGACATCGTCGAGGCAGTGGTACGCAGCGGCGCTGTGGACGTTGTGGTGATCGACAGCGTGGCCGCCCTGGTGCCGAAAGCTGAGGTCGAGGGGAATATGGGTGATTCACACATGGCTCTCCAGGCCCGGCTCATGTCACAGGCCTTGAGAAAGCTGTGCAGCGTCATTGCTGACAATCATACCGCCGTTATCTTCATCAACCAGCTCCGGGAGAAGGTAGGTATCCGCTTTGGCAATCCGGAGACAACCTCGGGCGGAAGGGCGCTGAAGTTCTATGCCTCAGTGCGAATCGACCTCAGGATGAAGGATTCCGTAAATGAAGGCAACTGCCGAATTGGCAATGTTGTATCCGCTAAGGTGGTGAAGAACAAGGTGGCAGCTCCCTTCCGTCAGGCAAGGTTTGATATTATGTTTGGCCAGGGTATCAGCCGTGAAGGAGAAATCCTTGACCTTGGCGAGGGGCTAGGCATATTGAGCAAGAAAGGTGCCTGGTACCACTGGGACGGACAGCCACTCGGACAGGGCCGTGAGGCGGCAAGGAGATTTCTGAAAGAGCATCAGGATGTTGCCCGACAGATTGAGAGCCTCATCCGGTCCAAGGCGGCAGCCCCGGCTTTTCGAATGGAGGAAACAGCCGAGTACCATGTTCAGAAACCTGACGATCAACTCGAAGCGAGAAACAATAACCAGGACAACGCTGAGGCAGAGACTACGGCGGCCGTCCTGTTAGATACCGAGGAATGGCAGAACCAGAATTAAGCAAAAGGGCATTCGCTACCAGTGAACCGCAGCATAGCTTCTATCTGTGTTGAATCCGGCAAGGTTCAGGTGCAGGGACGAGTAATAGGTGTGCCGGTGAAATACCCCGAGGCTCGCTCTAGCAAATGACCCACCAAGACAGGAGCCCAATAACGATTGGAGCGCCTGTCCCTCCTCAAGTTGACAGGAGGGGATTGTGTCGGGAGAAGAAAGGCGTAAGACCAGGATATTTCTTGCCGATGGCCACCACATGGTGCGGCAGGGTATACGGCGTCTCCTGGAGAGTGAGGCAGACTTCGAAGTGGTTGGTGAAAGCGACAACGGCTCAGAGGCAGTTAGGCTGGCCCGTGAACTCAAGCCACATGTAATTGTAATGGAAGCTCGCATGCCCAAGCTGGACAGCGTGGACGTTATCAAGCGGATTAAGGCGGAGCATCCGGAGTCGACAGTTCTTATTTTGACTGACTCTGAGGAAGAGGAATACATTGTAGAGCTTATTGCTGTGGGGGCTGGTGGCTGTCTGCTGAAGAGTGCTTACGGAGACGAATTGGTGCAGGCCATTCATTCTGTCCGCGCTGGAGGTTTCGCCTGTTCTCCCACTCTGGCACAGAAGGTTTTTAAGCGGGCCGCTCGCCTGCCGGTTACAGTGAATTCCGCCGAACACCTCACACGTCGGGAGGCTGAGGTTTTAAAGCTGGCGGCAAAGGGCATGAGCAACCGCGGCATTGGCAGTTATCTTGGCCTTACAGAAGGTACGGTGAAAGGCTACTTCGGAAACATTTTTGGTAAGATGGGGGTTAGCTCCCGTACTGAGGCAGTGCTAGAGGCGTTAAGACGCGGCTGGGTCAGTCCTGAGGACGGGTAGGGAGAGCAAGAAACGGAGGTCGAGATAGGTGTCTTGACAACAGGCTAGCGGCACATTGTATGATAGGATAAAGTATCAGACTCGCATAACGGGTGGGCGAATGAGCAGAATAACTATCAAGGTTGACGCTCCAGTAGACGACGCCTACGGGCCTGAAGAAGCGGCCAAGCTCCTGGGGAAGGGCATAGCCACCATCTGGCGGTGGCTGCGGGATGACAAAATCGCTGCCGTCAGAGTCGGCGGGCGTACCCTCATCCCCAAGAAGAAAATAGAGAGACTACAGAAAAACATCAACGGTTAAAATAGGGCAATGTTCAAAAAATGTCTTCCCATAAAAACAACACTGGGAAAAGCGGTTAGCACCACCACTTCCATGGCGGGTACTAACTTTAGTAAGGGTCTCCGGGGATCGCACATGAACCCCATTCAGGTGCGCTACCGGGCTGCGCTACACCCCGCTCAATATGAAAACTTACTCAACTATAGTAACATAATCTTACAGGGCGGACAATACAAAGCAAGCGCATTGTCTGCTCTCAAGCCGGTTGCTTGAATTTAAATGCTGGATTTCTTATTATGTCATTGTTCTGCCTGTTGATATATAGTGTAATATCGGTTGATTGATAATGTACGATGTAATTGTTATTGGTGGCGGGCCGGTGGGCAGCCGCCTGGCTTATATGCTGGCGCGGCTGGGGTGGGGAGTTACCGTCCTGGAAAAAGAGAGTGGGGCGGGGAATAAATTATGCTGCACCGGCATCATAGGGCAGGAATGTGTCCGCAACTTTGACATCGATGAGAACGTCATACTGCGAAAGGTGAAAAGCGCCCGGCTATTCTCGCCGACCGGGAAAACACTTTACATAAAAAGAGATGAGTATCAGGCCAGCGTTCTGGACCGGGCGGCTTTTGACCTGGCGATGGCTCAGCGAGCGCAAAACGCGGGGGCGCAATATATGTTCGGCAGTGCGGTACATGACATTCGAGTGACCAGGGAAGGTGTGGAATTATATCACGGGAAGGGGAGAGGCCATCTTAGCGCAAGGTCGGTGGTCATTGCCAATGGCTACGGTGCACGACTGACGGAAAAGATGGGGCTGGGTAAAGCAGCCGATTTCGTTGCCGGCGCGCAGGCGAATGTGGTCGCCATCGGGCAGGACGAGGTTGAGGTGTACTTCGGCCGGGAAGTGGCGCCGGGGTTCTTCGGCTGGATGGTGCCGACCAGTAACGGAAATGCCCGCGTTGGCCTGCTGTCACGTTCTGCGCCGGAAAAGTATTTGAAAAAACTGCTTGATTCTCTGGCATCCGAAGGCAAGATAGTGCCCGGAGATTGGAACCCCAGCAATGGTGCCATACCCCTCCGGCCACTGCGCAGAACATCTGGTGAAAGGATTCTGGCGGTGGGCGACGCTGCCGGTCAGGTCAAGCCCACCACTGGCGGTGGTATTTACTATGGTTTGCTCTGTGCCGATATAGCGGCTGATGTATTGAATAAAGCCCTGCACCGGGATGACCTGTCGGCCAGAAGTCTGTCGCGATATGACCGGGAATGGAAAGGCAAGCTTGGCCGGGAGCTTATGGTGGGCTACGGAGCGAGGAAGCTATTCGAGCGTTTAAGTGACCAGCAGATAGACCAATTATTCGATGTAATCGAGAAGAATCGCATTGATACGGCGCTGCTTGAGTCTGAAGATGTGTCCTTTGACTGGCACAGCCGGGCCATCATGAAGCTGCTCAGGCGCTCCGTGGTAGCCAGGATATTCGGGGCTTTCCGGCTTCCATTCCGAGGCAACAAAAATATATAATAATTTGTCTGGGTCGTTATATGACGGATAAAAACATACCAAATATCAGCCTGGAGGAAGCTGCTGGCAAGTTTCTGGCCCGATTGACCGCCGAAGAAAGAGAAGTCAGCCAGCCGGAAGTATACAAATTTGTCCGCTGGTTTGGGCGGGAGCGGGCGCTGGCCAGTCTCAGCGCCAGGGAAGTGGCCAATTATGCGGAACGCTTGTCTTTGTCCGATACCGATTACGGGCGCAAGCTGGACCGGCTGCGTGCTTTTTTAACGCATTCCAGGAAAACAGGGTGGAGCAAGGCCAATCTGGCCGTCTACCTCAAGGCGAAGAAAGCGAAGGACAGCTCAGTGCCCCTGGCCAGGCAGGGGTTACCCGAAGTTATTGAGCTGACGAGTCAGGGATATGCCGGATTGGAAAACGAACTGAACGCGCTGAAGAACAAGCGACCTGAGCTCATAGACCAGATACGTCGGGCTGCCGCTGATAAGGATTTCCGGGAAAATGCGCCTCTGGCGGCGGCGAGGGAGCAGCGCGGGCATCTGGAAGGGCGAATCAGGGAACTGGAGGAGACACTCAAAGCGGCCAGAATTATCGATGAAAAGCCAAAGTCAGGTCTCAAGAGCAGTATTGGTGACCGCCTTGTTGTGCAGGACCTGGCTTCCGGGGAAGAACTGCACTACCGAATTGTCAGTCCAAGGGAGGTGGACCCGACACAGGGTAAGATTTCCAGTGTCTCGCCGCTGGGCAGGGCACTTATCGGGCGGGGAGAAGGAGAAACGGTGGAAGTGGCAGTGCCTGCCGGCAGGCTGCGCTACCAGATCAAACGGATTGAACACTAGGTACGCCGGGTTAATTCACCAATTAATCTGTGTTATAATTTAATCGCTGGTGGGGATATAGCTCAATTGGGAGAGCGCTGCGTTCGCATCGCAGAGGTCGGGGGTTCGAATCCCCCTATCTCCACTTTTTATAGAAAATTTGCTAATCGTCTATCGGTTGCTTCCAAAGTTATGCTAACTGTCTTCGCTCGTTTGCCATCCATACTAACTTCAGATTTAAGTTGACACTGGTTTTTGCAAACAGTGCCTCTTCTGTGTATAATTAAAAAGTAGTTTAGGTTAGGGCATTACATACTGTTTGTGTTACCTCAGTTTTAATCAGGTATTGGATGACCCGGACGCAAGCTATAATTGCAAAGAGAGGAGGTCATCCAATGAGTTTTCAGGAAAAATCACTTCAGTGTTCCGATTGTGGGGCTACCTTCACTTTCAGCGCTGAAGAGCAGGAGCTTTTCCAGTCCAGGGGCTATACCAATGAGCCCAAGCGCTGCCCTTCATGCCGCCAGGCAAGGAAGTCAGAACGATACGGAAATGACAGCTACAGCCGTGGTGCGCCCCGCCAGATGTTTCCGGCGACCTGCGCCGAGTGTGGCAAAGAAACCGAAGTACCCTTTGAACCTCGTACCGGTAGACCGGTGTATTGTAGTGATTGCTACCGTAAAACAAGGCAGGATAGATAGTGCTGTATTAAATCTCTGGATGCATACACAGGCCGGGATCCGGGTCCGTGAATGCTCCAGCTAGAATGGATTGGTGTTTTATGTCGTTAGAAGTTTCGATACGTGAAGGTGAATCGCAGGACGCGCTGTTGCGGCGCTTTCAGCGAAAGATACAGGTGAGCGGAATCATGCGCGAGGCAAAGGCTCATAATTATTTTATGTCCAAGGGACAGGCGTCCAGACTCAAGGAGAGAAAGAATGCGAGAAGAAGGCACAAACAGCCGGTAGTCGGCTAGGTAAAATAGTCCTAGCCTAATAACAAGGAGCATTAAGATGAAGATATATGTGGGCAACTTATCCTATGATGTCACGGAGGAGGAAGTACGCCAGGAGTTTCAAACTTTCGGGGCGGTTGAAACGGTAGACCTCATAATCGACAAGTATAGCGGACGGCCAAAAGGATTCGGGTTTGTGGAAATGCCGTCAGTGTCGGAAGGCCAGGCCGCCATTACGGCACTGGATGGGAAAAATCTGAGAGACCGGCCGTTAAAGGTCAGTGCTGCTCGGCCCCGCACTGAGAACAGAGGCGGTGGTTCTTATGGCGACAGGAGAGGCGGTGACTCCTACGGCGGAGGCGGGCAGCGCCGATATTAGGTCCCCAGGTATTTGAGAATTCTCTGGAGAAGTAAGGTTTAA
The DNA here is from genome assembly GCA_016783105.1 of Dehalococcoidales bacterium. The sequence goes on from JADHXF010000001.1 coordinate 11,024, forward strand.
GCGGACAGGTCAGCGTCCGGTGCTGGTGGCCTGATTTAAGCCACAGTCCTGTCTGCTTGATACTTCTTTTTTAAGCTATCAGCCCTCGCTATATGTCATATCTGGTTATTAACAAAACAAAGCTATTCTATAAGTGTACCGGCGCCGGCAACCCGCCGCTGGTATTCGTACACGGCTTTGCCTGTGGCCACGACGACTGGCGATATCAGGTCGAGCATTTTCACCAGAACAATCTGACAGTGGTTTGTGACCTCCGCGGTCATGGCCGGTCTGGCAGGGAGCCTGACGACTATACCATCGAAGCCATGGGTGATGACCTCGGGCATTTGCTGAAAAGTTTAAATTTACCGCCCGCCGTTTTAATCGGGCACAGCATGGGCTGCCGCGTGGTGCTGCAGGCATATAATGCCATGCCATCGCTGGTAGCCGGTTTAGTCCTGGTCGACGGAAGTAGTCTGGCTACGGGAAATCGACAAGATGTGGAGCAGAGAGTGCGGCGGACGGTGCAGGCTGCGGGTTATACTGCCTGGATTAAACGTATTTTTACCAATATGTTTCTCGAAGGAAGCGATGCCTTGTTGCCGGCCGATATAATCAAGAAGGCTACGGCCCTGCCGGAACGAATAGGGATTCCTCTGTTTGCCAGCCTCTGCGGCTGGGATGCCGGGAAAATGGACTCGGTCCTCGCTCAGGTCAGGGTACCGCTGTTGCTGCTCCAGAGCACCACCGTGAACGAGAACCTGGAAAGGGTTTCTCTTCAGGCGGGTGACACCACGCCGTGGCTGGAACTGGTTAAGCGCCATGTGCCCGGAGCACAGATAGAAATTGTCAGTGATGTGGGGCACTTCCCGATGCTGGAAGCGCCGGAAGCGGTAAATCAGCGCGTTGCTGCGTTTCTGGCTTCATCATAAGCCGTTACGGCGTGCAGAAGAACGTTGGCACCCGCGGCCACATATTCAGGTTTCGTATTCTCCAGCTCATTGTGGCTGATGCCGTGTTCGCACGGAATGAAAATCATGCCCGTTGGTGCCACCCTGGCGATGTAGACGGCATCATGACCGGCCCCGGAAATAAGGTCGCGGTGACTGTATCCCAGCGTTTCGGCGGCGTTACGTACGTGCTTTATGCATTCCTCGTTGAACTTCATTGAGGCAACGTTCCAGTTGTTATCCAGCTTTGCTTCTACATCAGCGTCTCTGGCGATGGTATCGATTCTCTCCCTGAGTTCCCGGTCCATCTGGAGCAGCACGTTATCATCCGGGTGGCGGAGGTCGATGGTAAAGAAGACTGACCCCGGAATAACGTTTCTCGAGTTTGGCCTGACCGAGACCAGACCGACTGTCGAAACGGCGAGGGGGGCGTGATTCAGCGCGAGGGCTTGAATTGCCTCGACCATGCGGGCGCAGGCCACCATGGCATCCCGGCGCAGGTGCATGGGCGTGCTGCCGGCATGGGCGTCCTGCCCGGTCACGGTGACCTCGTACCATCTCTGTCCCTGCATTCCGGTGACCACGCCGATGGTCTTGTTCTCGGCTTCCAGCACCGGCCCCTGCTCGATGTGAAGCTCAAAGTAGGCACCCAGTTTATGGTCGCCGCATTGCCGCTGGCCGCGGTAGCCGATGCGCTCCAGTTCCGCTGCAAATGTTTTACCGTCGCGGTCCTCGATGGCATAGGTAAAGTCACGCTCAAACACGCCGGCGAACACCCCCGAGGCCAGCATCGGTGGTGTGAAGCGGGAGCCTTCCTCGTTGGTCCAGTTGACCAGTTCCAGAGGGGCAATCGTGGTATATCCGGCTTCGTTCAACGTGCGCAGCACCTCAAGGCCGGAGAGGACGCCGGCAATGCCGTCAAACTTGCCCCCGGAAGGCTGCGTGTCAAGGTGGCTGCCGATGGCAATCGGCGGCAGCGTATTCACTTTACCGGAACGCCGGGCAAAGATGTTGCCCATTTCATCGATACTGACGGCGCATCCGGCTGACTCGCATTCCCTGACCAGCCAGTCGCGCACCTGGCGGTCGGCGTCGGACAGCGTTAAGCGGCAGACGCCGCCTTTCTCCGTGCCGCCGAACCTGGCGGTCTCCATGATGGTACTCCATAGTCTTTCGCCATTAACCGGAAACTTATTCATATTGGCCTCCACTGTTTAAGTTGTCTGCACGCCACACCAGTCTACGATGAAGGCGGCGAGCACTTTCGTACAGTCAATTACGGAGTCAATAGCCACGTATTCGTTCACGCCGTGGATATTCTCGCCATCTGGCCCGAAAGAGATAGCCGGCATGTTGAAAAACGGGGCGAAGCGGGTGTCCATACCCCATGTGGCTCCAACAATATCAATATCCGATTTCAGCGTGCTATCGGCCGCCGACTTGAACGCCAGAATAAACGGGTCGTCCGGCGCCTGTTCCCACGGTATAACCTGCCTTTCGTACCAGATGACTTCCGGCGGGTGCTGGCGCAACCATTCATCGCCCTCGGCCGCCCTTTTAACGGCCTGCTGAACCTGTCGCTTCACTTCGTCCACGCTTTCGGCGGGCAGGTGGGACATCCGGCAGTCAAGTTCCGCCCATCCGGCCACGGTTGAAATCCAGTCGCCGGCCCGGCAGGTGCCGATATTCAGATGGCAGGAGCGACCGGATTGCTTTTCGAAAAGGGGGTAGCGATTATCCTGCGCCCGCTTTTCGTCGAGCTCAACCAGAGCATCGTAGACCCGGTTCATCTTGCCGATGGCATTAACGCCGGTGTGCGCCATGCCGGCATGCGCTGACTTCCCGATTACCTTTACTTTGAAGAAAACAACGCCGGGATGGGCGATTATTATCTTCATGTTTGGTTCAGTAATGATGAGCCCATCGGCGGTGAACCCTTCAAGCAGGCAGGCGAGCGTTCCGCCGCCGGCCATCGTTTCCTCTTCGATGACACTCTGCAGGATTACCGTGCCTTCAGGTTTGAATCCAGTTTCCAGCAGGGTTTTCAGCGCGTAGTAATTGACAATCAGCCCCGCCTTCATGTCACAGGCGCCGCGACCGTAGAGCTTGTTTCCCACCAGCTTCCCCTCCCAGGGCGAGAACTCCCACTCCGCTACCGGTTCTGGAGACACCACGTCAATGTGCCCGTTCAGTATCAGAGACCTGGCTGATGGCTTGCCTTCCCTGACGCCGACGACATTGGGGCGTCCTTTATAATCGAACTCCGATTTGACATAGGCCTTATGGCGGCGGATTTTATCACGGTCAGCGTCCATTGCTGTTACCTTCAACCCCAGGGTCGAGTATAAGCGCTGCATGTATTTCTGCGCCTCGGCTTCCTGTCCGGTCAGGCTGGGAATCCGGACCAGATCGCTAAGGGTGCGGACAATTTCATCGCGTTTATTTTCGATGTAGCGAAACACCTGCTGTTTAATGTTGTTCTTGTCGGTCATGCAAATACCTCCCCTCTATTGGCGGACGATATAAAACTATCATTCACCGTATCAAAAATCAACTTTCAGGCAAAATGCGGCTTTAATTGCCAGAACTGCCTGTCCGTGATATATTGCTATCGAATACAACAGGGGAGGGAACCGGTGCTGTTACTGAATCAAAATGACGTCATGAAAGTGCTTGATATGGCACAGTGTATGGAGGCGGTGGAAAAGGCTTTTGCCGAGCTGGCCTCCGGCACGGCGGTCCTGCCCCTGCGCATCAACCTGTTCACAGAGGAAGGCCTGGCGCTCTATATGCCGGCGTATCTCAAAGAGATGGGCGCGCTGGCCTGTAAGGTGGTGACCAGCTACGTGAACAATCCGGCAAAACACCATCTACCTACCATCATGGGGAAGGTGCTGCTTCAGGACCCGGAAACCGGTGACGTTATCTGCATTATGGACGGCGGCTATCTCACCGCGGTCAGAACCGGTGCCGCCAGCGGGGTCGCCACCAGATATCTTGCCCGCGAAGACCAAGGGCAAAGGGTCGGGATATTCGGTGCTGGTGCCCAGGCCCGGACACAGCTCTGGGCGATGACCATCGTCAGGGACATTGCCAGAGCCTGCGTGTATGACGTCGACGATGAAGCAGTGCGCCGGTTTATCACTGAGATGACCGACAAGCTCAAGCTTGATATTATCAAAGCGACATCACCCGAACAGGTTCTGGGAGAAGCCGACATCATCTGCACCGCCAGCTCCTCGCCCACGCCTTTATTTGACGGGAGCAAGGTCAGAGAGGGAACCCACATCAATGGCGTCGGCAGCCATACGCCAAAAGCCCGTGAAATGGACACAGCCATCATCAAGCGGTCGAAAGTAATCGCCGACTCGTATGATGCCTGCCTGAGAGAGGCGGGTGACATCATCATCCCCATCGAGGAAGGGGCAATAGATAAATCCCACCTGTGCGCTGAGCTGGGCGAAGTGATTACCGGGAAGAAACCGGGCCGGGCTGACGCCCGGGAGATAACCCTGTTCAAGTACAACGGGCTGGCCATTCAAGATGTCGCCGCCGCCAAACTGGTCTACGACAAAGCGGTGCAGGCGGGCATCGGCACCAGCGTTGAATTATAGCCAGATTTCAAGTATAGATTACCTTACTCGATAGCGTTCGATGATTTCTTCGTCCAGGTCAACGCCCAGCCCGGGCCCCTCCGGCACCTCAACATAGCCGTCCACGACGGGCATCTTCTGCCTGGTCAGGTCCCAGCGTATCGGCGTCTCCTCCACGCAGTACTCCATGATGAAGGCGCTCTGGCGCGACGCCAGGAAGTGCAGTCCCGCAGCGGAGCCGATGGTATTGGTGTAGAAGTGGTTGACTACCTTCACGCCGTGGTCTTCGGCGAAATCGGCGACGCGGCTGGCCTCGGTCAGGCCCGTGTTCTCCAGGTCTATCTGGACGATGTTGATGCCGCTCCGCTCCATAAAGCTCTGGTGGGAGAACCGTCCCGCCTCGCCCTCGCCGGCGGCGATGGGTATGGGAGAGACGCTGGTCAGTTTGTGGTAGCCCTCTACGTTCTCCCGGTTGAGCGGCTCCTCCAGGAAGAGCACGTTATAGTCCTGGAACTGGTGCGCCCGCTTGATGGCGGTATTGGTATCCCAGCAGCAGCCGGCGTCGATGATGAGGTCGTTTTTCTCTCCCACGCCTTGTCTTCCCCCTTCTACGAGCTCCAAATCCAGCTTTTCACTCTGGCCCATCGGTGTCCAGCCGAACTTCACCGCGGTAAACCCTTCGTTTACCCATCTCTTTCCGATTTCGGCAGTGGTCTTACCATCAGGGCCAAAGAGAATGCTGGCGTAGGCGCGCAGCTTCTTGTGGAAGGCGCCGCCCAGTAGCTGATAGACCGGCTTATTATAGTACTTGCCGGCAATGTCCCAGAGGGCGATGTCGATGGCGGCGATGGCGTGACAGACGATACCGCGACGCCCCAGCCTGATATTGCGGGCCTGGAGCAGGTGATTGATGGGCCTGGTGTCAAGCGGGTTCATGCCGATAATCAGCCTGGCCAGGCCACTGGCACTGGCGCCGCTCAGGGGGGCTTCAATCATCGCTTTCACCACGTGGGGTGAGGAATAAGAATCGCCGATGCCGACTATTCCTTCATCGGTATGGACCTTAACGACCACTGCATCCTGCGCCGATGAATATTTGGCTTCGCTGACTTCTTTTTCTTCCAGACGAAGTTCAATGGCTTCAACCCTGGTTATTTTCATGCAGATTTTCCTCCTCATTGCCGTTGGTGAGTATTTTATTTTGCCTGCCGTTGGCTTGTCAACGTTTCAGAGATACACACGCCAGTTGACAGCGCGGGAGAGGAATTTATAAGCTATAACTAACATGAAAAAGGAAAGGATTGGCATCCTTACCGGCGGCGGCGACTGCGCTGGCCTTAACCCGGCGATTAAATGGGTGGTCAAGACGGCCGCGGACCAGCGTCTGGAATTGGAAAGAGGGGTCCAGTACGAGGTGCTGGGCATCAAGAACGGCTGGGCTGGTCTCATGTATGAGGAAAGTGCCGACCTCAAAATGGACGACTATATCATTCCCCTTGATGAGCAAGTGGTAAGGACCTGGGACCGGTATGGCGGCACCATGCTGGGAACCTCCCGGACCAACCCTTACAATCCCAAGGATGACCGCTCCAGGCTGGTGCTGGCAAACATTGAAAAACTGGGTCTGGATTCCCTGATAGCCATCGGGGGCGACGATACGCTCGGGGTGGCCTGTAAGCTGGCAGAGGAAGGCGTTAATGTGGTGGGCATTCCCAAGACCATTGATAAAGACCTGGTGGAAACGGATTACACGCTCGGTTTTGAGACCGCGGTGAGTGTAATCACGGAGGAAGTGGATCGGTTGAGAACCACGGCGGGGTCACACCGGCGGATATTCATCGTGGAGACAATGGGCCGACATTCGGGCTGGCTGGCTCTGGAGGGTGGTGAGTCCTGTGGTGCCTACATCATGCTCATCCCGGAGTGTGATTTTTCCATTGAAAAAGTCAACGAACTGCTCATGGAGGGAAGAGCGGCGGGAAGCCGGTACGAGATTATACTCGTCGCCGAGGGAGCCAAGCCCATTGGATACCATGAGTTCGTCAGGCAGGAGGGCGTGGACGGTTTTGGCCATAAGACGCTGGGTGGCATTGGCGATTTTCTGGCCGGACAAATCTATCAAGGTACTGGCGTGGAGACGAGGAACGTGGTGCTGAGCCATCTGCAGCGTGGCGGCGCGCCCTGTGCCTACGACCGTCGAATGGGACGGTATTTTGGCATTGCCGCGGTTGATTTGGTCATGCTCAGGGATTTCGGCAGGATGGTATGTTACCGAAGCGGTGAGCTTACAAGTTGTCCGATGGAAAGGGTAATAGGTCGAACGAGCTACGTGGACGTCGAGAAACACTATGATATAGAGCGGTACAGCGGACGCCGGACAATTTTCAGGCATAAAGAATGAGGTGGGAATAATAATGAGCAAACCATTAACCGGTGATAGAATTGATGGCCTTGTGGAACAGGCGGTTTTTGGTGTTGATGAGCCGGTCAGGGAGGAAAGCCGACGGCAGATTCGGGAACTGGCAGCAAGTCAGGGTATCTATCCGGCAAGCATCCAGGGCCTTTATGAGGCCGCCGGGAAGGGGGCTTATCATAATAAAACCGTCCCGGCGATAAATATCCGGGGCATGACCTATCAGGTGGCGCGGGCCGTCTTTCGTGCTGCGCTGAAACACAAGGTCGGTGCCTTTATCTTTGAGATTGCCCGCTCCGAGATGGGCTACACCAAGCAGAAGCCGGCGGAATATGCCACCTGCGTCCTGGCAGCGGCCATCAAAGAGGGATTTCAGGGCCCTGTTTTCATACAGGGCGACCATTTTCAGATGAACCAAAAGAGATACAGCGCCGACCCCAAACAGGAAATAGAGGGCATGAAGGCGTTGATACAGGAGGCGGTAAGCGCGGGCTTCTATAATATTGATATTGATGCCTCCACCCTTGTTGATATTGACCGGGAGAGCCTGGAGCAGCAGCAGGAGGAGAACTGCCGTGTCACCGCGGAGATGACCAGGTTCATCCGCAGCATTGAGCCGGAAGCTGTTACGATATCAGTTGGTGGTGAAATCGGGGAAGTTGGCAAACAGAACAGCACGGTGGAGGACCTAAGGGCTTTTATGAGCGGGTATCGTGCCCATACGGGGCCGGACATCAAGGGAATCTCCAAAATCAGCGTGCAGACCGGGACGACACATGGTGGTGTGGTTCTGCCCGATGGGGCAATCGCCAGCGTAGAGCTCGACTTTGATACTTTGAAGGCGCTTTCCAGAATCGCCTGTGAGGAATATGGCATGGGTGGTGCCGTGCAGCACGGCGCTTCCACGCTCCCCGACGAGGCTTTTCATCTGTTTCCGGAGGTTGGCACTGCGGAGGTCCATCTGGCCACCGGGTTTCAAAATATCATTTACGACAGTCCCTATTTCCCGCAGGAATTAACGCAGAAAATTAACAAACATCTGCTCGAACAGTACAGCGACGAGAGAAAGTCGGGCGATACTGAGGAGCAGTTTCTGTATAAGACGCGCAAGAAAGCTTTTGGCGATTTCAAGAAAGAAACGTGGAGCATTCCGTCAGAAAACCTGAAAGGGGTTAGTAAAGCGTTGGAAGAGCGCTTCACCCAGCTCTTTCAGAAGCTGAATGTGGTTGATACCGTAGGCCTGGTGAAAAAGTACGTAGCTAGATGATTCGCCCAACCTAGCGTAGCTTCAGCGAAGGCGTTCTTTAAGGGAGATCGAGAGACCTCAGCTTGTCCAGTCGGTCGAAGTTGTGATGGGCGTCAACCCAACGGACGGTGCCGGAACTTGAGCGCATGGCCAGAGACTGGGTCGCGGCTCCGCCACTGAAGTACCGTACGCCCTCCAGTAACTCACCGGTGCTGACGCCGGTGGCGGCGAAAAACACGTCATCACTGTTTATCAGGTCGTCAGTATAATAGACCTTGTCGAGGTCTATGCCTGCTTTCAGCGCCGTATCTCGCTCCCTGTCATCTCGTGGCCAGGCTTTGCATTGAATCGTGCCGCCAATACATTGTATCGCTGCGGCGGTGAGTACGCCCTCGGGTGTGCCGCCGACACCCAGGAGGACATCCACCCCCGTCTCGGGCAGAGCTGCATGGATGCCCGCCGCCAGATCGCCGGCCGGTATCAGCTTCACCCGTGCGCCGGCGCTCCTGATTTCAGAAAGCAGCTGCTCGTGGCGCGGCCTATCCAGAACCACCACTGTCAGGTCGGATACGTTTCTTTTTTTAGCTCTGGCGATGTTTTTCAGGTTTTCTGCAACCGGCGCATTAATATCGACTACGTCTTTGGCCTCCGGGCCGGTGGCGAGTTTATCCATGTAGACAAACTGCCTCGGACAGTTGATGGTGCCCCGTGCGGAAAGTGCCACCGCCGAGATGGCCCCAGGAAGGCCATTGGCCACCAGTGTGGTGCCGTCAACCGGGTCAACCGCGATGTCCGCCTGTAGACCTGAACCGCCGCCAATATGCTCGCCGATATACAGCATTGGCGCTTCGTCCTTCTCTCCCTCACCAATGACCACGATACCATCCATACTGACATAGCCCAGAGCAAGACGCATGGCATCCACGGCTGCCTGGTCCACCAGTTCCTTATTGCCCCTGCCCAGAAAGCGGGCGGCGGCCATGGCCGCCGCCTCGGTGGCGCGTACCAGCTCCATGGCGATATTCCGTTCAATCGGCCGACGAGATCGCGCACTTTCCATCATCTAACCTCACTGGAAGATATATCGAAAAAACAGGGTCGTATTACTGGCAGCGCCATAATAATATAAGCAACCGGCGATGTCAACCTGTTTATTCACTGGCTCGGTGATACCGAATTCAGCGTATCACCCATTTACCGGACTCGACGGCGGTGAGAAAGTCGAGCAGCGCCCGGTTGAAGATATCCGGCTCTTCTAAATTGATGGCATGGCCGGATTGGGGGAATACCAGCAGACCCGCACCGGGCAGGTGCTTTTTCATAATCAGTGCCGGGTCAAGGCACATCTCATCTTCGTCCCCAATCATGATGAACGCCGGTATTTTCAGCCGTTTGAGCCTGGCCTCGAGTTCTGAAACTGGAGGCCGCTTGATAATGACCTCTCTTATCAGTTGCACGGAACCTTCATTGGAATGGGCAGCCAGGTCATTGACGAACTCCTGCCAGCCACGCGGGTCCTTCCTTTTCAACTGGATACGGTTGGGCTCTTGAGCGTACTGCTCGGCCAGTTTCTGCCATCCTATCGTTTCGACCTGATGTGCCATGCCTTCCAGCTTGGGTACAAACGCATCCCGTCCGGTGGTGCCGGCGCCGGCGCTGACGATTATCAGGGCTCTGGTCATTTCCGGGTGAGCAATGCCGAAGTTGAGGGCGATATTGCCGCCCATGGAACAGCCGCCTACATAAGCCTCGTTTATGCCGAGATAGCGTAAGAGCTGGTACAGGTCCGCAACAAGCATATCCTGCGAGTAGTCCGATGCTTTTTCGGGTACGTCCGACGGGGGAAAACCGCGGTGGTTGTAGGTGATGACCTGGTAGCTACGTGAGAAGAATCTCACCTGGGGCTCCCAACTCTTATACGTTCCGGCGAATTCATGACTCAGAACCAGAGGGAAGCCGTCCCCGGTAACTTCATAGTATAGATTAACCCCGTTCACCTTGGCTCTGGGCATAACATTTCTCCTCAGCCTGGCCCGTTTTTTGGCACTTTCAGTATGGGTTAGCTTTCGTTATCTTATCGCTTCAACCTTTTACTGTCAATGTTATGGGCAGTCAGTACCTCTTTGTTGCCGGATTAAATTGGTGCTAAAATGAAGCATTAAACACCGGGGGAGAAAGGAAGGAACACGGATATGAAATATCGGAAGTTGGGCAGAACCGGTCTGAAGGTGTCTGAAATCTGCCTGGGCACCATGACCTATGGCAACCAGATAGATGAAACGGAATCCATAAAGCTGATAAAGTGGGCAATGGATGCCGGCATCAACTTCATCGATACTGCTGACCAGTATGTTAACGGGCTGACCGAGGAAATTGTGGGCAAAGCACTCAAGGGGGTGCGGCACAACGTGGTGCTGGCCACCAAGGTGGGCGGCTGGCAGTCAGGCCCGACGGTAAACGATGTTGGCACGTCACGGAAACACATCATGGATGGCGTGGAAGGCAGTCTGCGTCGACTGGGTACCGATTACATTGATATCTACTACACCCATCGTTGGGACCATGCCACGCCGATTGATGAGACACTGCGCGCTCTGGATGACCTGGTACACCAGGGGAAGGTGCGCTACATCGGTTGTTCCAACTATCTTGTCTGGCAGATCTGCAAAGCGCTCTGGGTGAGCGAGTTGCTCAATCTGGCACGGTATGCCTGCACGCAACCACCGTACAACCTGGTAACCAGAGGTGTAGAGGACGAAATGCTGATGCTGTGTCTCAATGAGGGGGTGGGGGTGTGCGTGTACAATCCCCTCGCTGGCGGGATGCTCACCGGCAAGCATGACCCGAACAAACCACCACTCGAAGGGTCAAGATTCGGCAACAAGATGATGGGAAAGATGTACAGCGCCCGCTACTGGCTGCCCGGGGATTTTGAGGCTGTGGCACAGTTCAAGGAGATTACCCGGAAACATGGACGAAGTATGCCCCAGTTCGCTCTCGCCTGGATACTGAATAACAAAGCGATTACCTCTGTCCTCTGCGGCGCCAACTCGATAAAGCAGCTTGAGGAAAATACCGGCGCGATAGAACTGACCCTGACCGAAGAGGAATTAAAAGCCTGCGATGAGGTGTGGCACCAGCTCAGGCCGCCCAGGTTCTTCTACGGGGCGCAGCAACTCTACCGCTGATTCAATATCAGATGGTCAGCTTCGCACAGGCAAAGCCGTGCTGAATCAGCTTGCCGCAGGTGGCAGGGCCACCGGCTCTGCCGGGATAACCTTGCCATTCTTTATGGCAGTAATCGGCATAAGCAGCTTATCTGTTTTTATGGTCTCTCCTGGCGTATCAATAAGCGTCCAGGCACCGGACTGGAGTTCCAGAATGGAAACATCCGCTGCCATTCCCGGCTTGAGGCTGCCTATCTTGCCTTCTTCATGAATTGCGCGCGCTGGATTGATAGTAGACATGGTCACCACCTGCTTCAGGTCCAACCCGAGCGCCATAAATTTGGACATATTGACAGGGAGGCTGAACGTCCTGTCTTTCAGACAACGGTGGTTGAGGTCGGTGCTGATGGTGGTCGGCAATATACCTTCTGACAGGCACTTGCGCGCCACCGCAAAGGAGAAATTATTCCGTCCATTGGAAGTATCCAGTATAACACCACGTTCCATGGCTGCTTTCAGTTCTGGTAATACCGTGCCATCGGGGCGTATGACATTGCCCTGATTACCGGAATAAAAGTGGCAAAGTATATCACCGGCCTCCATCACGGAAAGGCATTCCGGGGTCAATGTCGCCGGCACCTGATTATCCGTGTCACCGATGTGAATCATAACCGGCAGACCGAACTGCCTGGCGATTTTCTTGGCAGTTTTGACCACTTCAATGCCGTCACTGGTCACGAGCTTGCCGACCAGGCGCAGCTTAACTCCCTTTATAATGCCTTTGTTGGCTTCTATGGTCGCTGCCATGCCGTCCAGGTTTACCTCGTCCCAGTCTTTCAGTTCCGGCTCAGGAATCAGGCCGAAGGAGCACAGGTGGAGGAAGCAGAAGACTTTGGTCCGGGCCGTGGGGAAAATGTGTTTGTGAAAAGCGGCAAAAGTTACCTCCCCGGAGCTCCCCGCGTCGACCACGGTGGTTACCGCGTGTTTTACTCCGGCGATATCAGGTTCAAGGGCAATCGGCATGATGCTATCGAAAACGTGGCAGTGCATATCTATAAGCCCCGGGGTGACAATCTTCCCCCTGGCATCAATAAGTTGCTGGCCTTCCTGTGGGGATATGTCCTGGTCCACGGCGGCAATCTTGTCTTCGTTTATGGCCACGTCCATGGTGCCATCAATATTCTGTGCCGGGTCGATTACTCTCCCGCCCTTTATCACTATGTCATACATGGCAGACCTCCTTTCATTTGCGGTATATATTACCACAACTTTCCATCGATTCCTAGATTTTGTTATAATGCGGACGAGCGTTGACCATTGCCCCATTATATTTTTGAGGTTAGCTATGAGCGGACAGGTACTGAAGGATAGAGTTGCCATCGTAACGGGAGCGTCGCGGGGGCTGGGGGAGGGGATAACAAAGGCGTTTGCCGGCGAAGGTGCCACGGTAGCGCTGTTCAGTCGTGATATTCAACGACTCAATAAACATGTGGCTGACCTCAAAGCGCTGGGGCAGGAGGCAGTGGCCTTCCCGGTGGACGTTGCCGATGTGGAGCAGGTAAACCGGGCGGTAGATAAGGTGGTCAGCCTGTTTGGACGAGTGGAGATACTGGTTAACAATGCGGCAGTTGCGCCGTCAATGCTCTTTGTGGAGATGTCCGATGAGGTCAGGGACAGCGTCATCGACGTGAACATAAAAGGTGTCTGGAACTGCACCAGAGCGGTAATGCCGCTCATGCTCAAGCAGCGATACGGGAAGGTAATCAATATATCCTCGGTTACGGGGCCGCTGGTCTCGGGCAGGGGAATGACGGCTTACGCAGCATCAAAAGGTGCCGTGTCGGCGTTTACCCGGACGCTGGCGCTTGAGGTGGCCGAGTACGGCATCAACGTGAACGCCATCTGTCCCGGCTCATTTGATACGCCCATGTTCCGCAGCGTGGCCGGACCGAGGGGCTGGGACTCGGAAGACGAATATGTGAAGCACGTCGGCAAAGAGATTCCGCTGGGCAGGCTGGGCACGATTGAGGAGATGGGAGACCTGGCGGTGTTCCTGGCGTCAGATAAATCGAAGTACATCACCGGCGTTGAAATCGTCATCGACGGTGGTAATATCATTCAGGAGCACAAAAGATAAAACGAAGGAGGTATTATGTCAGAGAGTGAAGTGAAGGTATCAGAGCAATCTCTGCGTGAATTCGCCAGAGAGGTGTTTGTGAAAATGGGCATGCCGCCCGAGGACGCAGACATTGAAGCCGATGTGCTGCTCTGGGCAAACCTGCGGGGGGTGGACTCACACGGCGTGCTGCGCATTCCGTGGTACGTGAGCAATGTTGACCGCGGCATCATGAACCCCAAGCCGAAAATCAAGGTGGTCAAGGAGACGCCGGCAACTTTGGTGGTGGAAGGTGACCAGGCCTTCGGGCCGGTGGTCACCGTCTTCGCCATGAACAAGGTGATGGAGAAGGCAAGGAAGACGGGTATCGGCTGGGGGTTTCTCTCTAACCATACCCATCAGGGTGCCATGGGCTACTATGCACAGATGGCATCGAAGAATAATATGGCTGGCATCGTCTTTGTTTGCAGCCCGCCCAACATGGCTCCTTTCGGCGCCAAGGCCGCTGGTATATCCAACAGTCCGATAACCATCGCCGTGCCGGCGAAAAAACACCGTGTATTGTTCCTCGATATGGCGACGAGCATGGCGGCGCGGGGCAAAATCTGGCTGGCGGTAGACAAAGGCATTCCCATACCGGATAGCTGGGCGCTGGACAAGGAGGGTAATCCCACCACCGACCCCACTCAGGCGGTTATCTTCCGGCCAGTAGGCGGGCCAAAGGGCTCTGGCCTGGCGCTTCTATTTGAGTGTATCTCCAGCGTTATTATCGGGAATCCGCTGCTTGAGCCGATACTGATGGCGAAGAAAGTGGAGTCTCAGCCATCGAAGCAGGAGGGAACCAAAGGCGCGCATCCGGACCACGTGCCACGGCCCATCCAGAACAGCGTGGTCGCCGCTATAGATATCGGGCAGTTCACCGATGTGGAGAGCTACAAGGAGCACATCGATAACCTCATCGATGGCATAAAGGCACTGCCCAGGGCGGACGGGTTCAAGGAGATTCTGGTCCCGGGTGAACCTGAGGAAAAGACCTTTGACGATCGCTCCAAAAACGGTATCCCACTACCGGAGGGAACGATACGTAACCTGAGAGGCGTTGCCGAGCGGTTTGGCGTCAAACTGCCGTCGGGGCTGTAAAGGAAAGGGTATGATAGTGAATCTGGAAGAGCTGAGCCGGGCCGTGGTCGCCGGCGATACTGATGCTGCCGAGGGGCTGACGAAAAAAGCCATCGCGAGCAATATACCGGTCGCTGACATCTTGAATACGGGGCTGGTCCCCGGTCTCCGTCAGGTTGGTGAGCTTTTTGAAAAGGGAGAGTACTACTTACCCGAGTTAATCGTCTCCGGAGATGCCGTGGCCAGGGCGCTGGAGTACCTTGAGCCGATGATGCGCAAGGAAGGCGGATTATACATGGGCAAGTACCTTATCGGCACGGTGCAGGGCGATGTCCACGACCTGGGCAAGAACGTCGTCATCATGATGCTGAGGGGAAACGGCTGGGAGGTTACCGACCTGGGAGTGGATGTTTCCCCGGAGGAATTTTGCTCGGCGGTGTCTGGCGGCGACTATCATATTGTCGGCATGTCTTCATTGCTGACGATGACCATGCCCAACGCCGCCCGGACCATTGAGGCTATGAAAGCTGCCGGGCTGAAGGACAAGGTGAAGGTAATGGTTGGCGGGGCACCTACCACTGCCGAGTGGGCGGAAAAGATTGGGGCTGACGCTTATGCCAAAGACGGTCCCACGGCGGCAATCGTGGCAGCAAAGCTGGTGGGGAAATCATAGGAGCGAAAAATGAACGGACTGGAAAGGGTGATGACGGCACTCAGGGTTCAGGAACCGGACCGGGTGCCCCATTTCGAGCGGGTTGCAAATAGGGTGAGAGAGGCGATACTGCCCGGTGCTTCCGAGGAAGACTTCATTGAGCATCTGGACATTGACGGTGTCCGATTTATCGACCGGACGCATTCCTGGAGCTACGAAATGGTGGACGAGGGCAAAAAGATTAAGCGTGACCAGTGGGGCGGGCTCGTCCGCTACACATCGGAAGATAACCCCGTCCCGATGGAGCCAGCCATCAAATCCGAGAAAGACCTTGAAATGTATGTGCTCCCTGACCCTGATGAGGAATGGCGTTACGACTACCTGCGGCAACTGGTAAAGCGATTTAAAGGTGAGCGGGCAATTGTCGTTGGGGTGACTGACATCTTTGCCCTGGGCCGGGAGAATTTTCTTGGTGATGTCGGTTATTTCCGCGCCATGGTGAAAAATCCCGATTTCATCGACCGGGCCAGTGAGGTCATTCTCGATTACCAGTTGCGTTACATGCGGAACTGTATTGACCTGGGTGTGGACATCTTCTGGGTCAACGGAGACTGGGCGATGACCGAGAGGCCGATGGTCTCCCGCCAGTTTACGGAGAAGTTTCTCGCGCCACCGTTGAAGAAACTCGTTGATTACGCGCATAGTCGGGGAGTTCCCGTTATCAAGCATACCGATGGCAATATCTGGCCTATCTATGACACGATAATTGATGCCGGCGTCGATGGGCTGCACCCCATCGACCCCATGGCCGGGATGGACATCGGTGAGGCCAAGGCTAAATTTGGTGATAAGGTCTGCCTGTGCGGCAACGTAAGCTGTGCCTTCAGCCTTGTCTCGGGGACGGAGGAAGAAGTGCGCCAGGAGACCAGAGAGGTCATCAGGAAGGCGGGGAAGGGCGGGGGTCTCATCTGCATGTCCAGCAACTCGGTTCATTCCGGCGTCAATCCCAAAAACTACCTGGCGATGGTCAGGGCAATCAGGGAATTCGGCCGGTATCCGCTCTCACTGGACTAGTCGATAAGGTCGACGGGGGTGGTTAATGGGCGGTCAGGCGCCCGCCGTCCACGTTGATACACTGTCCGGTGATAAAGCTGGCCTCCTCAGAGCAGAGGAACGTTACCACGCTGGCCACTTCCTCCGCGAAGGCGGGGCGCCGCAGCGGTGTGAGCGGTATGGCGTCCTCATGTACTATTTTGGCCGCTTCCTTCATATCAATACCCTTTTCCCTGGACAGCTCCCACACCTTTTCTGCCCTCATCATGTCAGTGCTGACGCGCCCGGGGCAGATGGCATTCACGCGAATGTTATGCGGACCGAACTCGATGCCCAGCACCTGCGTCAGGCCATTAACCCCGAACTTGGCAGCGCAGTAGGCACCGGTATTGGCATCTCCCATTTTACCCGCCCGCGATGATATATTAACGATGGCCCCGCCACCGCCCCGCGCCATCATGTGGCGCAGCACCGCCTGGCAGCAGTAAAATACGCCGTTCAGGTTGGTGTTCAGGGTGCGGTGCCAGGTTTCATCGGTGAGTTCGAGGAATGGTGCGCACAACAGAATGCCGGCATTGGCTACC
The DNA here is from genome assembly GCA_016783105.1 of Dehalococcoidales bacterium. The sequence continues at coordinate 27,896 of JADHXF010000001.1, forward strand.
AGGTAGTCGATGCGTCCGAACTCGGCAAGGGCTTTCTGAACCATATCTTCTACCTGCTGGCGGTCGGAGATATCGGCGGTGATGGCCAGCCCCCGAACGCCGTATGATTCAATCTCCGCGACGACGCTGTTCAGGCCCTGCCAGCCCTCGGCCTTTTCCTCCTCGGGGAATTCGTCTGGCGGACGGTATCTTCCGTTCACTACCACGTTGGCGCCGCCCATTGCAAAGCTAACCGCCGTGGCATGGCCGATGCCGCGTTTGCGTGCCGCGCCGGTGACCAGAGCTACTTTACCTTTGAAGTCGTGCATCATAACCTCCGTATGTCAGGTTACTCCTGCCTAGTGAGTGGTCAGTCGGCCGCCATCAATGTTGATGGACTGCCCGGTGATGAAACTGGCCTCATCGGAGCAAAGGAAGGCGATGAGGCTGGCCGCGTCCTCCGGGTGGCCAAGGCGTCCCAGAGGCGTAAAGCTTACGGCGTCGGCATGGATGGTATGGGCAGCTTCGGTGACGCTTATCCCTTTCTCACCGGCCATCTGGCAGGCTTTCGCATAGTCGCTCATACCGGTGAGAAATCGACCCGGACAGATGGCGTTGACCCTGATATTGTAAGGGCCCAGCTCGATGGCCATGACCTGGGTCAGGCCGACGACGCCAAATTTGGAAGCAGTGTAGGCGCTCACATTGGCCCGGCCCACCTTGCCCGAAAGCGAAGCGACGTTGACGATAACGCCGCTCTTTCTCTCTGCCATGTGCCTGGCCACCGCCTGGCCGCAGTAGAAAACGCCGGTGAGGTTGGCGGCAATATGACGGTGCCACTGTGCTTCTTCGGTCTCCAGAAATGGCCTCTGCACATAGACCCCGGCATTAGCGACGAGGATATCGATATGGCCAAAATCTTTAACCACTTTAGCTACCATTTCCTGAACCTGCTTGCGGTCAGTAATGTCGGCGGTGATGGCCAGCCCTCTTACGCCGAGCGATTCGACTTCCTCAACCACGCTTTCAAGTCCTCTCCAGCCTTCCGCGTTTTCTTCTTCAGGGAATTCTTCCGGCGGCCGGTAGCGGCCGTTCACGGCGACGTCGGCACCGCACCTGGCCAGGCGTATCGCCGTGGTGTAGCCCATGCCTCGCTTGCGGGCAGCACCAGTAATTAACGCTACCTTGCCCTTGAAATCATACACGCTGGTCTCCAGGGTCACAGAATTGTCATTTAGTGAGTGCTTTCATCTTATCACAGGGCAAAATGAAATCCAAACCCATCGGTAAGAGTGGTATAATAGCGGAAAACATTTTGAGCTGAATCAGGGGGTATTTCAAAAGGAGGGGAAAGTATCATGAAGCACATTGGCATAGTTGCCTGCAGCGCGGAGGGAGCGGCGCTCTGCTATCGCACCATCTGCACCGAGGCGCCGGAGGTGCTGGGGAAGTATGCCCATCCCGAGGTCACCATACACACTTTTTCCCTCGCCGACTATATGCGGTACATTGAGGCAGACGACTGGAAAAACGTTGCCGGTCTTATGCTGGACTCGGTGAAAAAGGTGGCCGGGGCGGGTGCTGATTTCGCCATCTGCCCGGACAATACCATTCACCAGGCTTTTGGCCTGTTTATTGATAAATCGCCGGTTCCCTGGCTGCACATCGCCGGGGTGGTGGCGGAAGAGGCGAGGCGTCACAGTTATAAACGACTCGGTATCCTGGGCACGCGCTTTTTGATGGAGGGGCCGGTCTACCCGGAGAAGCTTGACGCTGCGGGCATTGTGCACCTGATTCCGGAGAAAGTCGACCGTGAGCGCATAAATTCGATTATTCTGGATGAACTGGTGGCGGGGATTTTCACCGATGAATCGCGCAATTATTTCAGCGGGGTAATTGACTGGCTGAAGGAGCGAGGCTGTGACGCCGTGGTCCTGGGCTGCACCGAGATACCGTTAATCGTAACGCCGGAAAGCTCACCGCTGCCGGTGCTGGACTCGACAAGGCTTTTAGCGAGGGCGGCGTTGAAAAAGGCGATTAAAGCAGCGTAAAATGGGAAGCGCAGGAAAGCAAATAAAATTTACTTTAGGAGTATTATAAGTCTATGAAAAAACGCGTCTTTTCCGGCATCCAGCCCACCGGTGAGCTCCATATCGGCAACTACCTCGGTGCCATACAGCACTGGGTGAAGATACAGCATGAATATGACGGTATTTTCTGCGTTGTTGACCTGCACGCCATCACCGTTCCCCAGGAACCCAGGGTGTTGAAAGCCAAGATACGGGAGGTGGCGGGGCTGCTCTTTGCCACTGGCATTGACCCGAAGGTGGCAAACGTCTTTGTCCAGTCCCACGTTCACGAGCACAGCGAGCTTACCTGGATTCTCAACTGTTACATCCCGATGGGCTGGATGCGGCGTATGACCCAGTTCAAGGAAAAGTCGCAGAAGCAAAAAGAAGAGGTCAGCACTGCCCTCTTTGACTATCCGGCGCTGATGTCGGCCGATATACTGCTCTACAATACGGATGAGGTGCCGGTGGGGGAGGACCAGAAACAGCACGTGGAGCTGGCGCGGGATGTGGCGCAGCGCTTCAACTCCGTCTACGGCGAGACGTTTACCGTGCCTAAGGCCGTCATCGCCAAGGCGGGTGCCCGCATCATGGGCCTGGACGACCCGACACAGAAGATGAGCAAGAGCGAGGAGCAGCCGGGGCGTGCCATCAACCTGCTCGATTCCCCGGATGATATACGGGGTAAAATCATGCGGGCGACCACCGATTCCCGGCGCGAGATTCGCTTTGACGAAAGCCGTCCCGGCATCAATAATTTGCTCGTCATCTACGAGCAGTTCTCCGGGCAGGGCAGGGAGGATATCGAGGCGCGGTTCGAGGGCAAGGGCTACGTGGACCTGAAGCGTGAACTGGCCGAGGTGGTTGTCGAAGGCTTGCACCCGGTGCAGTCGCGCTATCGGGAGCTGACCGCCGACCCCCGGCACATCGATACCCTGCTGGCTGAAGGGGCCAGCAAGGTGAGGCCAACCGCGGAAAAGACCATGGCGCTGGTCAGGGACAGGGTGGGGATAGGCTAATACCTGGAGTCTTACCCCTTGATGACCCCGATTGGCCTGGTTCTGGCCACGATTTTCGAGATGCCGGCATTGTGGGCGACGCCCACCACGGAGGAAACGTCTTTGTAGGCCTCGGGGGCTTCCTCGGCAAGTCCGGCTAAACTGCCTGTTCTTACCGTGATGCCGCGGGACTGTAAGGACTCAAGAACGTCTCTCCCGCTGAGGTGCCTTTTGGCAGCAGAGCGACTCTGCAACCTGCCAGCACCGTGGCAGGTGGAGCCAAAGGTCTCCTTCATCGCCTGTTCCGTACCCACCAGCACGTAGGAAACCCGCCCCATGTCCCCGGGAATGAGCACCGGCTGGCCAATTTGTGCGTATTTCCCGGGCACTTCGGGGTGGCCGGCGGGAAAGGCCCGGGTGGCCCCCTTGCGGTGCACGCAGAGCTTCTGCTTCTGGCCGTTTACCTGGTATTCCTCTATCTTGGCGATATTGTGGGCGACATCGTAAATGAGTTCCAGGCCGGCCGCAGCTTCTTTTATTCCCAGCACCCGGCAGAACGCCTCTCTCACCCAGTGGGCGATGCACTGGCGGTTAGTCCAGGCGTAGTTGGCGGCGCAGCGCATCGCCGAGAGGTAAGCCTGCCCTTCCTGTGATTTGACAGGGCTGCAGGCGAGCTGGCGGTCGGGAAGGTCAATGCCGTACTTGGCCATCGCCCTGACCATCTCCTTGATGTAGTCATCAGCTACCTGATGTCCCAGGCCGCGCGAGCCGCAGTGAACGTAAAGCATCACCTGGTCGACCTCATCGATGCCCATAGCCCGGGCAATGTCCGGTTCGTAGATTTCATCCACCAGCGCCACCTCGAGGAAGTGATTGCCCGAGCCCAGTGTTCCCAGTTGGGGGAGGCCGCGCTCTTTGGCCCGCCCGCTGACACTGGCAGGGTCTGCCCCGGCCATCTCGCCATTTTCCTCGGTGCTTTCAAGGTCATCCGGTCGACCGTACCCGTGTTCCACCGCCCAGCGTGAGCCCTTTCTCAGCACCTCATTGAGCTCTCCGCCCTTCAACCTGATTTTGCCCTTTGAGCCCACGCCCGAGGGCACGCTGTTGTACAGGGCGTCCATCAATGGCTTCATTTTCGGGCTGACCTGGTCCTTCTTAAGGTTGGTGCGCAGCAGGCGCACGCCGCAGTTGATGTCAAAGCCAACACCTCCCGGCGAAACCACGCCGTCGTCCACTCTCGTTGCCGCCACCCCGCCGATGGGGAAGCCATAGCCCCAGTGGATATCGGGCATGGCCAGCGAGTGGTTCACGATGCCGGGCAGGAAGGCGACGTTGGCCACCTGCTCTGCGGCCTGTCCCTCTCGAATCTGCTTTATCATATCGGCATCGGCGTAGATAATACCGGGCACGCGCATGCCCTGCTTGTAGCTCTTGGGTATTCGCCAGCGGTAGTCGTCAATTTTTTCCAGTGGTCCATTCCATGTCGCCATCCTGTCACCTCCTACACATCCAGGATAACCTGTACCCGGTTGTTCTTCCGGTCGACTTTCATCATGTGATAGGTCGCTGATTTCACCCCCGTCTTCAATCGATGGCGGGAAGGGTCATACTTTTCGCCGTAGCAGGTTGCCTTCAAACCGGAACCGTCAAAATGTTCCATATCAAATCGCTTCAGCAGCAGCATCTCAACGTCAAAGACGTAGAGCAGATAGTTGAGCCACTCGAAGAGTAGAGCCTCCGTGTCATCTTCTTTCAGTTCTATCTGGCGGGACTCTTTCTCCTGTACCCTGCCGAGGTCGGCCATAATCGAGAAGAGGCCGTAGGCGGCATTGGCAAACGCCTCGGCCAGGTCATGCCCGTAGGCGACCAGCCCCATATCGGCCGTATGCTCGATAAGCTCGAATCGTTTCATTTCTGCTCTCCGCACATAATATTATATCGCATATCAATGCTGCTATAAATGGGGATATATTCTTGAATAAAAGCCGAATCCCCTGTATCATAAGTTAACAGGGCATTTTTTTGACAAAGGAGCATAATGGCTTTACATAACTATGATATTAAGGACCAGTCGCTGGCTGAGGCCGGCCGACAGCGCATCGAGTGGGCGTTTCGGGAAATGCCGGTGGTGGGGCTCATCCGGGAGAGGTTTGCCAAAGAGCAGCCGCTGAAAGGGGTGCGGATTTCAGCCTGTCTCCACGTCACCACCGAAACGGCCAACCTGGTACTGACGCTGAAGGCGGGAGGCGCTGACCTGGTTCTCTGCGCCTCCAACCCCCTGAGCACGCAGGATGACGCTGCCGCGGCGCTGGTCGAATATGATATTCCGACCAATGCCATAAAGGGTGAAGATGAAACGACGTACTACCGGCATATAAATACCGCGATTGACCATAAACCTCAGTTTACCGTGGACGATGGCGCCGACCTGGTAACCACGCTGCACACCAAGAGACAGGAGATGATGGATAGCGTCATTGGCGGGACTGAGGAGACGACCACCGGCGTGGTCCGCCTGCGCAGCATGGCGGCGGCGGGGAAGCTGAGGTACCCCATCATCGCGGTGAACGATGCCCAGACCAAGTACCTTTTTGACAATCGTTACGGGACCGGGCAGAGCACCATCGATGGCATTACCCGTGCCACCAATATTCTGTGGGCGGGGAAAAAGGTGGTGGTGTGTGGCTACGGATGGTGCGGTCATGGCGTGGCTATGCGGGCCAGGGGTCTGGGCGCCCATGTAATAGTCGTCGAGGTGGCGCCGGTCAGGGCACTGGAGGCGGTGATGGACGGGTTTCAGGTCATGCCACTTATGGAAGCAGCCAGAATTGGTGACATTTTCGTCACCACCACGGGCGACAAGAGCGTGATTGACCAGGCCCACTTTGAGGTGATGAAGGACGGTGCCATTCTGGCCAACAGCGGACATTTTAATGTAGAAATAAACATCCCATCTCTCGAGAGTATGACAAAGCGCAAGCGGAAGATACGTGACTTCGTCGAGGAGTACTCGCTGACAAACGGGCGCTGCCTTTACCTGCTGGGGGAGGGGAGGCTGATAAACCTGGCGGCAGCGGAGGGCCATCCGGCCAGCGTCATGGATATGAGCTTTGCCAACCAGGCGCTGTGCCTTGAATATCTGGCCAGAAATGCTGGCAAACTAAAAGCTACAGTCCATGCTGTGCCGGAAGATATTGACCGGCAGGTCGCCCGGTTAAAACTCACCGCGATGGGCGTTGTCATTGATAAGCTGACTGAGGAGCAGGAGAAATACCTGGCGAGCTGGGAAGAGGGAACATAAGTTGGATTTCATTTATAAGCATGGAGGAAGAAATGCCCAGTAGTTTTGCGAGTTCGGCCAAATACCTGCTGACATCGGAATCAGTTACCGAAGGACATCCGGACAAAATTTGCGACCAGATATCGGACGCCATTCTGGACTCAATAATGAAGCAGGACCCGTACGGTCGGGTAGCGTGTGAAACAGCGGTGACCAATGGTCTGGTTATCGTCATGGGAGAGATTACTACCGACTGCTACGTGGAAGTTCCACAGATAGTACGGCAGGTAGTTCGTGATATAGGGTATATCGACCCCGAGTACGGCTTTGATTACAAGTCCTGTGGTGTGATGGTCTCGATAAATGAGCAGTCCCCGGACATTGCCGGGGGTGTGGGTAAATCGCTGGAAGCCAAGAAGGGTTCTACCGACGAACTGGACCAGGTCGGGGCGGGAGACCAGGGGATGATGGTCGGCTTTGCCTGCACTGAGACCCCGGAATTGATGCCAATGCCGATTTCACTGTCGCATAAACTGTGCCGGCGGCTGGCCGAAGTAAGAAAAAACGCCACGCTGCCCTACCTGAGGCCCGATGGCAAATCGCAGGTTACCGTGGAGTACAATAACGGCAAACCTGTTCGGATAACCAATGTGGTCATTGGCGCTCAGCACAATCCTGAACCATCTCAAGAACAGATTCGTCAGGATATTATCGAGCATGTGATTAAAAAAGTGGTTCCGGCGTCTCTTCTGGACAGGGAAACCGAGTACTATGTCAATGCCACCGGCCGATTTGAAATCGGCGGGCCGGTATCTGACACGGGCTTCACCGGTCGGAAGATACTGGTTGATACCTATGGTGGCATTGCCCGGCACGGCGGCGGCGCCTTTTCCGGGAAAGACCCGACCAAGGTTGACCGTTCGGCGGCATATGCCGCGCGCTACGTGGCCAAAAACCTGGTGGCGGCGGGGCTGGCGGAACGACTGGAGATTCAGGTCTCCTACGTCATCGGCGTGGCCCACCCCCTTTCCATTTCCATTGAAACCTTCGGCACCGGCAAGGTAGGTAATGAAGTGCTCCTGGGGCTGGTCAAAAAGCACTTTGACCTGCGGCCAGGCGCCATCATTCGATATTTGGACCTGCGCCGTCCTATTTACCGCGCGACCGCCTGCTACGGGCACTTCGGACGGGATGACCTTGACCTCCCCTGGGAAAAGACGGATAAGGCGGAAATACTGAGAAAAGAGGCGCTGGGTAAATAGGAATGAGGAAGGAGTGGAGATAGCTCAAAATGATTGTTGAGATGCAGCGGGGCGTTGACGTCCAGCAGGTTGACGGCGTGGTGCAGCGTGCCAAGTCGCTCGGCTTTCAGGTGCAGCTGAACCTGGGCACGGATAAGGTAGTCGTGGCTATACTGGGCGGCAATACCGGCCAGTTACCGACGGAGACCTTTGCGGTTCTCCCCGGCGTGGAAAGCGTCACCCGTATCATGAAACCGTACAAATTGGCCTCCCGTGAGTTCAAAGGTGAGGACAGTCTGGTAAACGTGGGCAAGGTGCAGATCGGCGGGAAGCGTGTTGTGGTCATGGCCGGTCCCTGCGCGGTGGAGAACGAGAAGCAGCTTATGGAAGTGGGCAAGGCAGTCAAGGAAACGGGAGCGGCGGTGCTGCGCGGCGGAGCCTATAAACCGCGTACCTCGCCGTTCAGCTTTCAGGGGCTGGAAGAGGCGGGGCTGGAACTGCTGGCCAAAGCCAGGAAGGCCTTCAGCATACCGGTGATAACCGAGGTGGTTGACCCGCACGATGTTGAGCTGGTGGCCAAATCGGCGGATATCCTTCAGGTTGGTTCCCGCAACATGCAGAACTTTGCCCTGCTGACCGAGGTGGGGAAGAGCAAGCGCCCGGTCATGCTGAAACGCGGCTTTTCCAGCACGGTTACAGAGTGGCTGACTGCCGCCGACTATTTGCTGGCCGAAGGGAACAGCCAGGTCATTCTCTGCGAGCGTGGTATCAGGACATTTGAAGACAGCGTCCGTTTTTCACTGGATATTTCCTCCATCCCGGTGATAAAAAAGTTCAGTCACCTGCCGTTGCTTGTCGACCCGAGCCATGCCGCCGGGCACTACTCGCTGGTGCCGGCAATCGCCAAAGCAGCGGTGGCGGCTGGTGCCGACGGTATTCTCATTGAAGTCCATCCCAATCCCAAGGAAGCGCTGGTGGATGGCCTGCAATCGCTGACTATTTCTGACTTCACCCGTTTGATGACAGAGTTGAAATCGATTGCCAAATCAATTGACAGATATGTATAATCGGACCTGTTAATCTGTGATGGAAAAGGTCATCGTATCCTGGAGTGGGGGCAAAGACAGCGCCCTCAGCCTATATGAAATACAGCGGGGTGGTAAATATCAGGTCGTGTCTCTGCTCACCTCGATAAGCGAGGCTCAGGACCGGGTGAGCATGCACGGTGTGCGCCGGGAAATGCTGGAACGACAGGCGCAGGTGCTGGGACTGCCTCTGATAAAGATACCGCTACCCAGGGACTGTTCCGAAGAGGAATACGAGTCCCGTTTGATGGATATTCTGAACAAGGTGAAATCAGACGGTATCAATCAGGTGGTTTTCGGTGATATCTTCCTGGAGTGGATAAAGGAATATCGCGAAAAGAACCTGGGCAAGGTCGGGATGACGCCCATTTTACCCATCTGGGGGCGCAAAACTGATGAGCTTACCCGTTCCTTTATCTCCCTGGGCTTCAAAGCGGTGCTCACCTGTGTTAATACCAGGGTGATGCCGAAGCGCTTTCTGGGCAGGGTGATTGACGGGCGTTTCCTGTCCGAGTTGCCGCCGGGTGTTGACCCCGGTGGTGAAAACGGCGAATTCCACTCCTTTGTTTTCGCCGGGCCGATATTCCGGGAGAGTATACCGTATATTTTGGGCAGAACCGTTTCCAGGGACTCCTACAGTTTTCGTGATGTGATACCAGGGGAGGGATAGCATAAATGAAAAATGAGATAACATTCGGTACCGATGGCTGGCGGGGCATAATCGCCAGGGATTTTACCTTTGCTAATGTGCTGGTTTGCGCGCAGGGGGTCGCTGACTACCTGAAACAGTCGGGGATGACCAGGCAGGGGTTAATTATCGGCTATGATACCCGCTTTGCCTCCGAGGACTTCGCGGCTGCCGCCGCCGAGGTAATGGCCGCGAACGGGATAAAGACCTACCTGTGCGATAAGGCAACCCCGACCCCCGTGGTCAGCTACGGCGTGCTTGCCAGAAGGGCGGCCGGTGCCATCATCATCACGGCGAGCCACAATCCCGGCATCTGGAACGGTTTTAAGTATAAAGACCAGCACGGGGCCAGTGCACCGGATGACGTTACCGCTGATATTCTGAAGTCCATCGACCGGATACTGGCTAAAGGCAAACCAGAACAGATGCCACTGGAAAAGGCCCTGGAACAGGGGCTGGTGGCGCGCACTGACCTGGCGAAAGTCTATCTCGAACAGGTGGCCCGGCTTGTTGACCTGCCCGCAATACGGAAGGCAGGACTAAACATAAAGATAGATTCCATGTATGGCGCCGGGGCGGGCTATCTGAAAGGAATATTGGAGGGCGGCAGAACCAGGGTAACCGAACTCAATGGTGAGCGAAACCCGCTCTTCCCGGGCATGGTCCGGCCTGAACCAATCGCCGTTAACCTGAAGAGGCTATCGGCGCTGATCAGGGAGGAGGGGGCCAGCGTTGGCCTGGCGACAGACGGCGATGCCGACCGCGTGGGCATAATCGATGAAAAGGGTAACTTCATCACTCAGCTTCAGACATTCGCCCTGCTCTGTCTCTACCTTCTGGAGGTGCGGGGAGAAAAGGGGCCGCTGGTCAAGACGCTGACCAGTTCCAGCATGATTGACCGATTGGGTGAATTATACGGTGTGCCGGTATTTGAGACGACGGTGGGTTTCAAGTACGTGGCGCCGATAATGCTCAAAGAAGACGCCATAATTGGCGGTGAAGAGAGCGGTGGGTACGGCTTCCGCGGGCACGTAGCCGAACGCGATGGCATCCTGGCGGGTCTCTATTTTCTCGACTTTATGCTCAGGACTGGGAAAAAGCCTTCGGAGCTTCTGGCCTATCTCTACAGCAAGGTGGGGCCGCACTATTACCAGCGTATAGATGACGAGTTTCCCGAAGCGGAACGCCAGACAATTATAAATCGACTGCGTGACAATCCGCCGGAGTCAATTGAAGACGTGAAAGTAAACAAAATAGATACCGCCGATGGCTTCCGTTATCTTCTGGCGGATAACAGCTGGCTGCTGATAAGATTTTCCGGCACGGAGCCGGTGCTTCGTATCTATGCGGAGAGCAGCTCTGACGCTAAAGTGAAGAAATTGCTTGAATCCGGGAAGAAGCTGGCGGGCGTAAAGTAAAAGTAATCAAATATGTCATATACTGACTTTTGTATAAAAAGAGAGGGGCTTTGCGCCCCTCTCATATTTATTGATACCGCTCGTTCGCCGCTTACCGCTTGGTATATTGTGGTGCTTTGCGCGCCCGTTTGAGTCCTGGTTTCTTTCTCTCCTTCACCCGTGCGTCGCGGGTAAGAAGACCGTTCTGGCGCAGGATGGACCTGAGGCTTTCATCCGCCGAGACAAGAGCGCGCGAGATACCGAGAGAGATAGCTCCGCTCTGGCCGGTGACGCCGCCGCCATTCACCTTGACCATGGCATTGAATTTGCTCAGGCTTTCCGTGACCATAAGAGGTTGCAGTATGGCGCGGCGGTGTTCCAGGCTGGGGAATAACTCCTCATAGGGCACGCCATTGATGATTATAGCGCCGTTACCGGGCGTAATTTTTACCTGAGCTACGGACGACTTTCTCCGTCCGGTACCGTGAAAATAAGATTGTTTTGCTGCCATTTAACTTACCCTCTACTCTCCTGTCTTTGCCCCGGTGCTGGCTGATTGGGCTGCCTGCGCGGAATGTGGATGGGAATCACCGGGATAGACCCGCAGTTTTTTCAGCATCTGGGCACCAAGTCGTGTGTGTGGCAGCATACCCTTGACGGCATGCTCAACGACTCGTGCTGGATTGTCCTGCATCGCTTTTTCCAGGGATATGCTCTTGAATCCCCCGGGATAACCGGAATGCCGGTAGTAATGCTTCTGCTTCAGCTTGTTGCCCGTGACCTGTACTTTTTCGGCATTGATTACGATAACATGGTCGCCGGTATCAAGGTTGGGGCTGAAAGTTGGCTTGTGTTTGCCCATGAGCAGACTGGCGGCTTCGGTGGCCAGCTTGCCCAGTATCCTTTCTGAAGCATCAATCACGTGCCACTTTCGCTCAACGTCTTTGATTTTGGTGCTGTAGGTTTTCAATTGCGCAGTTCCTCCCAGGAATGTGGATAGTTCACTCGCATCAGGCACAGCCCGTGGGCAGGAGCGGTTGGCCCTGCCAGCCCGGGCGTCCTCACTTCTAATATACTACGAAATTCGTCAACTGTCATCTTTCCCAGCCCAACCCTGATGAGTGCCCCCACGGTATTCCGTACCTGGTGGGGCAGAAATGAGCCGGCAATGATGCGGAAAGTAATCAGGTCGCCGTCTTTTATCACATCAGCCTGATAGACGCGGCGCACCGTGCTCTTTATCCGTTTTTCCAGAGCCGTGGCGAATGAAGCAAAATCATGCTCACCAATGAGGTGCTGACAGGCTTCATTCATCGCCGCCGTGTCCAGTCTGCCCGGAACATGATGGGCAAAGCGATGCTGGATAGGGGAGCGGGCGGTTCGATTCAAGATAAGATAGTGGTACTCCCGGCTCACCGCATCGCGGCGGACATTGCAGGCATCGCTTACCCTGAAGGCGTTTCTCACGGCAATGTCTTCAGGCAGGTAGTGGTTCAGGCCACCGACAAAGGCGTGTTCGGGCAGTAATGAGACGGTGCGGAAGCTCACCACCTGCTCTCGGGCGTGGACACCGGTGTCGGTGCGGCTGGCCGCCAGCACGCGGAGCTTTTCTCCGGTCAGCTTCAGCAAGGCCGATTCAATCTCCCCCTGAACGGTGGGCTGATTGGCCTGCAGTTGAAGACCGTAATAGTTTGTGCCGTCATATTCCATAATCAGTACCATCTTGGTGCATTCTGCCAAGCTGACAACCCCTTATTGTCGTAATAGTTACGGTGGTCACTTGACCAGTGAAAGCTGCACCATGGGTGCGCCGTCTCCAGGTCTGGGGCCTATCTTAACGATGCGAGTGTAACCACCGGGTCGCTCGGCGTATCGTGTGGACAGCTCGGAAAAAACCTTGTCCGCCACATCTTTGTCATACAGGAATGACAGTGCCTGACGAAATGAGCTCAGGTCGCTTACCTTGCCCAGGGTAATCATCTTTTCGGCGAGACCGCGTACTTCTTTCGCCTTGGTCTCGGTAGTAACGATTTTTTCGTGTCTGAGCAGGTCGGTCACCAGGTTACGGTACAGTGCTTTGCGGTGACCGGTCGTCCTGCTTAATTTCTTTCCCCCGACGTTATGCCTCATCTTCTGCTTCTCCAGACTGCGGTTCGGTCTCTTCTGACGTGTCTATGGTCGCGTCTGCCTCTTCTGGTGAGGCTTCCTCCGGTGCTGTTTCATCCATAAGTCCGGGCGGCGGCGTGAGAGACAGCCCCAGTTCCTTTAGTCTCTCCTCTATCTCACGGTAAGATTTCTGCCCGAAGTTGCGCAGCTGCAGGAGGTCTTTCGATTTTTTGCTGATGAGTTCGCCAACCGTGGCAATGCCGCCACGCCTGAGGCAGTTCATCGTCCGTACCGAGAGGTCTAGCTGCTCCACAGGCATATTATATTTTTCATCGGGTATGGAAAGGCGAATGAGCTGCTCTTCAGCTTTCATCTGAGATACTTTGACGTACGAGACGAACGGACTGAGCTGCTCGACCAGGATACCGGCCGCGCGGCTGATGGCATCAACCGGAGTTGTCGTACCATCGGTCCACACTTCTATAACCAGTCGCTCGTGGCTGGTCTCACGCCCTGCATGAATCGGCTCGGTAGTAAAGTTGACATTGCGTATCGGGGAGAAGATGGCGTCCACGGGTATTGTGCCCACCGGCATGCTATCATTTGACTCAGCGGTTCGGTAACCTTCGCCCAGTTCAATATCAAACTCGATATAGAGTTTGGCCTCCGGTGAATCAAGTATGACCAGATTGGTCTCCGGGTTGGTAATTTCAAAGTCGGTCGATGGTTTGATATCCGCGGCGCAAACCTGGCCTTCACCCTGCACATCCAGGATAAGTTTGCCGGGCTGACCGGAAAGCGGCTTTATCCGCATCGCCTTGACGTTCAGTAAAAACTCGGTGACATCTTCTTTGGCGTGAGGAATGGTGGTGAATTCATGCCTGATGCCTTCAACCCTGACCTGCGTTACCGCCGCACCGGGGAGATAGCCAAACAGTACGCGGCGCAGGGCATTACCAAGGGTAACACCAAAGCCGCGCTCCAGCGGCTCAGCGGTGAACCGTCCAAAGTTGTTCTCGCTCTCTGCACAATCTATTTTCGGGATTACTAGACGAGACAAAAGTCTCTACCTCCTTACTCTTTATCGCGAGTAATATTCCACGATTGTCTTGCTGTTAAACGCGGCCTCAGTCTCTTCAGGTGTGGGCAAAGAAACCATCTGCCCCACCAGTTTTTTCTTATCCAGACTCAACCAGTCCGGCACTGTCTTGGACTCAATTGTCTGCACGAGCTGTTTGTAATATTCCGATTTGGTACTTTCTTTCCGCCAGCCAATGGTGTCTCCTTCTTTGACCAGTGCCGAAGGGATATTAGTCCGGCGCTCATTGAGCACAATATGTCCGTGGCGAACCAGCTGGCGCGCTTGCTGGCGTGAGTCAGAGAAGCCGAGGCGATATACGATGTTGTCCAGTCGCCTCTCCAGCAGGGTGACCAGGTTATCGCCGGTTACCCCCGCCTGTCTCTCCGCCTCGGCGAATATTCTTCGGAACTGTCTTTCCAGCATACCATAGCTGTAGCGGGCTTTCTGTTTCTCACGGAGCTGCATACCGCGGTCGGATATTCTCTGCCGCCTGCGGAACTGCTGTCCCGGGTGCCTGGGCCGCTTTTCCACGCTGCACTTGGGTGTCAAGCACCGGTCGCCCTTCAGGAAGAGCTTTACGCCGCTGCGGCGGCACATCCTGCATACTGCTCCAGTGTATCTTGCCATTTTTCCTCTCTTCTACACTCGTCGTCTTTTTGGCGGGCGGCAGCCGTTATGGGGGATGGGGGTAACATCTTTGATGCCCGTAATGTACAGGCCTGAACTCTGCAGTGAGCGGATAGCAGCCTCGCGGCCACTGCCCGGGCCCTTCACGTAGACCTCAACCTGGCGCAGGCCGTGCATCATAGCCTTGCGTACCGCCTCGCGAGCTGCCATCTGAGCGGCGTAGGGAGTCCCCTTGCGGGAGCCTTTGAAACCGGAAGTGCCGGAGCTCCCCCATGAAATCACGTTGCCTTCAGGGTCGGTAAGAGTAACAATGGTATTATTAAAAGAGGACTGAATATAGGCCTTCCCTGCCGGAATATTCTTCCGTTCCCGTCGCCTTGTCTTTGCTCGCTTCTTCTGTGCCATAGATGACTCCTTATCTTACCTGATACTACCTATTTCTTGGCCGTGCCTCTTCTCTGGCCTCTGCCGGCTACCGTCTTGCGGACACCACGCCGGGCGCGGGCATTGGTTCGGGTACGCTGTCCCCTCGCCGGCAGGTTAAAGCGATGCCGGTTGCCACGGTAGCTGCCGATTTCAATGAGGCGCTTGACGTTCATCTGAACCTCGCGCCTGAGCTCGCCCTCTACACGGTATTGCTTGTCAATAACCTCGCGGAGGCGATTGACCTCATCTTCGGTAAGCTCACTCACCTTGGTATCCGGGTTTATGTTGCTCTGGGCCAGAATCTTGCGGCTCAGGTGAGCGCCAATGCCATAAATATATTGCAGAGATACCCAGGTATGCTTATCTCTTGGTATGTCCACTCCCGCAATTCGTGCCATTCTGCTCCCTCCTTACCTCACTTTATCCCTGGCGCTGTTTATGCTTAGGGTTGGAACAGATAACCCTGACCACCCCGTGTCGTTTCACTATCTTGCACTTTTCACAGCGTACTTTCGCTGATGCTTTTACCTTCATTGTCTCAATCCTTCGTCCTACTTGAAGCGGTATACTATCCTGCCCCGACTGAGGTCGTAGGGTGAAAGCTCGACCAGCACCCTGTCCCCGGGCAGGACCCGGATGTAGTGCTTTCGTATCTTGCCGGAGATATGGGCCAGCACGACGTGCCCATTCGCCAGCTCAACGCGAAACATCGCATTCGGTAACGCTTCCAGTACTGTTCCTTCAACCTCAATTGTCTCTTTCTTAGGCATATACTTCTCTGGTTAGTACCTCCGGTTCGCCGTCAGTAATGGCAATGGTATGTTCGAAGTGTGCCGAAAGGCTGCCATCAGCTGTCAGTACCGTCCACCGGTCGTCACCAACACGGGTGCGCCAGTCGCCAACATTAACCATCGGTTCCAGGGCGAGGGTCATTCCTTTTTTCAGCACCGGGCCTGAATCGGGCAGGCCGAAATTGGGTATCTGTGGCTCTTCATGCATGTCTCGGCCAATGCCGTGGCCCGTGTACTCCCGCACCACAGAATAGCCTCTCGATTCGGCGTAGTCCTGTATGGCATGGGAAACATCACCTAGTTTGGCGCCGGCACGGGCGGCGCTGATGCCGGCTTTCAGGGCACCTTCTGTGGTCTCAATGAGCGCTTCCGTTTTCTTGCTTATCCGTCCCACGCCAACGGTCAAGGCAACATCACCCTGAAAACCGTCGAAAATGGCGCCGAAGTCAAGGGAAACGATGTCGCCCTCGCGGAGCACTCGCTTTCCTGGAATGCCGTGCACAATCTCATCGTTTACGGAAACGCAGAGACTGGCCGGAAAGCCATGGTAGCCCTTGAACGATGACCTGGCGCCACACTTTTCCAGCTCTTTGGCGGCTATGATGTCCAGCTCTTTTGTTTCCATTCCCGGTCTGATTTTTCCCACCATTGTTTTTAATATCATCGCGACGATTCTGCCGGCCCGGCGCATGGCCGCGATTTCCTCTTCAGATTTAATAATAACTGTCATCGAGTGACCAGTTTCTCCTCGGGAAGAGCCGACACGATTCTTCGTGTCACCTCTTCCATGCCGCCTTCTCCGGCAACTTTTGCTGACTTGCCCTGGCGGCGGTAATAGTCAATGAGCGGTGCCGTCTCGGCAAAATATACGGCAAGTCGCTTCTTAACCGTTTCCGGTTTATCATCGGGGCGCTGGTAGAGCTCACCCCCGCACCTGTCGCATTTCCCCGCCACTTTGGGAGGGGAATTGACCGTATTGTATACCGCCTGGCACTGCCGGCAGAGCCAGCGGGCGCTCAGCCTCCTTATCAGTTCTTCTTCTGATACCTCGATATGAATAACTTTGTCAATTGTTTTCCCCTGCTCGCTCAGGGCACTGTCCAGTGCTTCCGCCTGCGGCAGGTTGCGGGGGAAACCGTCCAGGATAACCCCTTTCTCGCAGTCAGGAGCGGACAGCCGTTCCATGACCATCTGTATGGTTATCTCGTCGGGAACCAGTACCCCCTTTTCCATGCAGGTCTTCGCCTGTTTCCCCAGTTCCGTTCCCTGCTCCAGTGCTTGCCGGAACAGGTCACCGGATGAAACATGGACCATATTCAGCTTCCGGGCGACCATCGAGGCCTGCGTTCCTTTGCCGGCCCCGGGTGCTCCCATAAAAATTATATTATACAACTTTTACCCCTATCTGATAAAGCCTTCATAGCGCCGCATCACGAGCTGCGCCTCAAGCTGCTTCATGGTGTCCAGTACCACGCCCACCATAATGAGCAGTCCCAGGCTGGAGAGCTGTATTACCTGGATATTGGTTATCTGCTGGGCGACGAAGGGCATGACCGCCACGCAGGCAAGGAACAGGGCGCCACCCCAGGTGATGCGGTTGATGACGCCATTCAGGTAGTTCTGGGTGTTCTTGCCCGGCCGGATGCCGGGAATAAACCCTCCCTGCCGTTGCAGGACTCCCGGTAAGTCCTGCTGCTGGTAAATCACCATGGTGTAAAAGAAGGCAAAAGCGACTGCCATGGCAAAGTAAAACCCCCAGTAAAACAGCCCCATGGGCAGGGCAGCAGTCGGGTCAAATAATCTCATGACCCAGTTGGCGAAATTGGGGTCGCTCGGGTTGGCAAAATAGCTGGCCACGATTCCAGGGAACAGGACAATGGACATGGCGAAGATGAGCGGAATCATGCCGGCCGCGTTCACCCGGAGCGGGATATGGGTGGTTCCGGCCTGGCGGTACATGCGCCCGCTGCGGAAAACGCTCTTGGCGTACTGTACCGGGATGCGGCGGTGTGCCTCGGTGAAGATGACGATGATCATAATGGTGAGAACCACCATGAGTAAATAGGCAGTCAGGCCAGCGAAGTTCTCTTTGGCCAGGAAGCCCTGGCCAATCATTTGCGGTAGCTGTGACACAATACCGCCAAAGATAATGATTGATATACCGTTGCCAATGCCATATTCCGTAATCAACTCACCAAGCCATACCAGAAACATGGTTCCGGCCACCATAGCCAGTACCATCGATATCATTGATAGGGCATCGGTGCCGGAGAGGACCCCCTCGCGCTGCAGGTAGACAAGCTGCCCGTAGCCCTGGATGGAGGCCAGCGGTACTACCAGCCAGTGGGTAATGAGGTTGATCTTATTTCTCCCCGCTTCACCCTCTCGGGAAAGCGCTTGAAGTCGTGGTATTACCGGCACCAGGAGCATCATGATAATGGACGAGGTAATGTACGGATAAACGCCCATCGCGGCTATGCTGAGCCGCCGCATGGCGCCGCCGCTGAACATGTCCAGCATACCGAGCATGGCATTGCGTTCAAAAAGTGCCTGCAAAGCGGTCTGGTTCACTCCCGGAATGGGCACATGGGCGATAAAGCGGAAGATGACCAGAATGCCCACGGTGATGAGAATGCGGCGCCTAAGGTCCGGCAGACTGAAGGCGTCCAGCATTGCCTGGAACAGGCGTGGCTTACCGGGTCTGGCCCGCATACGCCACCTCCTCGGCTTTCCCTCCGGCAGCTTCTATCTTGGCTTTTGCCGCTGCGGAAAACTTGTTTGCCCTGACGGTAACCGCGTGACTGACCTCACCAGTGGCCAGAATTTTTACCGGGTGCTTTAACGTTTTAACCAGGCCGGCAGCGTGCAGCTTTTCCGGCGTAACCTCGCTGCCTGCCTCAAATGTATTCAGTTTATCCACATTAACGATACTGTACTCTTTGCGGAAAATGTTGACAAAGCCGCGCTTGCGGGGCAGGCGTTTAATCAGGGGCAACTGCCCACCCTCAAAGCCCGGTCGCATTTTGTTGCCGCTGCGGGACTTCTGGCCATTCAGGCCACGCCCGGCATAGGTGCCGTGGCCACTGGCGTTACCGCGCCCCACTCTCTTTGGTGCTTTTCTGGAGCCTGGCGGTGGTGCGATGTTATTTTGCCTCACTTGTTTCCTCCACCTCGACGAGATGTCTTACCTTATTAATCATGCCCCGCAGGGACATGGAGTCATCACGAACGACGCTCTGGTGAAGCCGGTGAAAGCCAAGCGTGACCAGCGTGCGCTTTTGAGATCCGTTATAGCCAATGCTGCTCTTTATCCAGGTAATGCGCAGTTTAGCCACCTGACTCTGCCTCCTCTGCAACGGCCTTTGCCTTGCGCCTGACAATCTCTACCTTCAGGTCCCTGAGCTGGCTGAGGCCGAGCATCGTCGCTTTGGCCACGTTAATATGGTTGTCGCTGCCCAGGGATTTGGTCAGGATGTCCTTGATGCCGCAGGCCTCGAGCACAGCACGCACACTGCCACCGGCAATAACGCCGGTACCGGGAGAGGCTGGTTTGAGCAGCACCCTGGCCGAGCCGTATTCGGCGAGAATTTCATGCGGTATGGTACCCCTGTCCATAGGTACCCTGATCAGGTTCTTCTTCGCCGCGGCACCGCCCTTGTTTATCGCCGACGGTACCTCGTTGGCTTTGCCAATGCCCAGCCCGACATGACCATTCCCGTCACCGGTGACCACCAGGGCGCTGAACCTGAGGCGTTTCCCGCCCTTCATTACCTTGGCAACCCGGTTGATATACATGAGACGGTCATTCAGTACCAGGTCGGCAACGTCTATGCGGCTAATCATTTGATCAATTTCTTTGGCCATTTTGATATTCCTTTAAAATTTCAACCCACTTTGCCGGGCTGCCTCAGCCAGGGCTTTAATCCTTCCGTGGTACTTATAGCCACCCCGGTCGAAGGCAACCTCTTTAATACCTTGGGCGATAGCTTTTTTCGCAATCGCGGTGCCAACCAACTCTGCCCGGCCGGCTTTGTTTTTACCATCCAGCTGGCTTCTGGTTTCCGGGTCAAGGGTTGAGGCCGCCGCCAGCGTATGCCCTTTTGTGTCATCGATGACCTGTGCGTATACATGGTTCAGGCTGCGGAACACACAAAGTCGGGGCTTGCTGAGAGTGCCCTTTATTTGCATCCTTATCCTTTTGTGGCGCCTGTATCGTGCTGCTCTCGTTGTTATTCTGGTCATGTCTACTTCTTTCCGACAACCTTACCGGCCTTGCCCGGCTTGAGGGTGACTCTTTCCCCGGCATATCTGATGCCTTTGCCTTTATAGGCATCAGGGGGGCGAATCTTACGGATTCTGGCCGCCATCTCACCGACCGCTTCCTTATCGATTCCGGAAACCTTGATGCGGTTGTTCCCCTCAACGGAGAGAGTGATTCCCGGCAGCGGTGTCACTTCAACGAGATGCGAATAGCCAACGCGAATCACCAGTTTTTCTCCGGCTTTCTCCGCCCGGTAGCCCACCCCTACGATTTCCAGATGTTTTTCGAAGCCACTGCTCACACCGGCCACCATATTATTGATGAGGCTCCGTGCCAGACCATGCTGAGAACGGTGTTCATGGTCGTCACTGGGCCGGGTCACAATGAGCGTGTTATCCTGCTGGGCAATGGCCATCTCCGGATTGAGGCTGCGGCTGAGTTCCCCTTTCGGGCCGGCCACTTTCACCCGGTTTTTATCAATTGTTACCGTTACCCCAGAGGGTACGGTTATTGGCATCCGTCCTATTCTTGACATGTGATGTCACTCCATTTCCTGATTACCAGACAAAGCAAAGCAGTTCCCCCCCGATTTCCTGGCGCCAGGCCTGATGACCGGCTTTCACACCCTTGGAGGTGGAGACAATGGCAATGCCCAGTCCGCTAAAGACGCGAGGTATTTCCTTCCCACCGACATAGACCCTCAGTCCGGGTTTGCTTACCCGCTTCATCCCGCGGATGGCTGGCTTATTC
Source organism: Dehalococcoidales bacterium (assembly GCA_016783105.1). The sequence continues at coordinate 48,675 of JADHXF010000001.1, forward strand.
TGGTCATAGTATTTCAGCTGGATTTTAATCACCCGCTGCGGCTTTTCCCGTACCACCTCATAGTCGGTGATGAAACCCTCTTCTTTCAGAATTCGGGCGATGGAGAGTTTCAGCCGTGACGATGGCACCAGTACACTCTCATGCTTGGCCATCATGGCGTTCCGTATTCTGGTTAACATGTCGGCAATTGGGTCAGAAACAGTCATATCATCCCCTCGGTTTTTCTACCAGCTTGATTTTCTCACTCCTGGAAGCTGACCGGCCAGCGCCAGCCGGCGAAAACAGATTCGACACAGGCCAAACTGGCGGATATAGGCCCGCGGCCGTCCGCACAGGTGGCAGCGGTTGTGCTGCTGTACTCTGAATTTGGCCGGCCTCTGCGCTTTCATTATCTTTGATTTCTTTGCCATTCCTACTCCGTTCCGTCCTTGGCGAAAGGCACGCCGAGCAGTTCGAGAAGATGCCTGCCTTCTTCATCCGTCTTTGCCGTGGTGGCGATTCCTATCTCCAGGCCACGCAGTTTTTCTATCTTGTCGTAGTCTATTTCCGGAAAGGCGGTTTGCTCTCTCATACCAAGGGTATAATTGCCCCGGCCGTCAAAGGCATTTGGAGAAACTCCAGAAAATTCCCGCATCCGGGGTAGAACTGCGTTTATCAGCCTGTCCAGGAAGTTATACATCCGTTCACCACGCAGAGTTACCTTCATACCGATGGGCATCCCCGCCCGCAGCTTAAAGGCAGCGATTGACTTCCTGGCCCGGGTGACTACCGGGTGCTGCCCGGAAATGGCGGACAGGTCAGCCTCGGCCGACTCCAGGGCTTTGGCGTTCTGACTCGCCTCACCGAGGCCGATATTGAGCACTACTTTAATCAGGCGCGGTACTTCCATGACGTTACTGTAGCTGTGGCGCTCCATCAGGGCAGACACCACTTCTTTCTGGTATTTCTCTTTCAACCGCGACATCTAGTCAATCACCTCTTTGCACTTGCGGCAAATCCTTACTTTTCTACCGTCTTCTAAGGCGGTGAAGCCTACTCGGGTAGAGCGGTTGCACTTTTCACACAGTAGCATGACGTTGGAGACATTAATCGGTGCCTCAAGGTCAATGATACCGGCCTGCTTGACCTGTCCCCGTGCCCGGGAGTGCTTCTTGATGAAGTTAATCCCTTCCACGAGAACCCGGTTTTTCTTGGGATAGGCAAAGCGCACCTTGCCCTTTTTCCCTCTGTCCTTGCCGGCGGTTACCAGCACTGTATCATTCTTCCTTATCTTCATTATCTTTTACCTTTAGAGGACTTCCGGTGCCAGAGAGATTATCTTGGTAAAATCTTTATCTCTCAGTTCCCGGGCTACCGGTCCGAATATCCGTGTCCCTCGCGGATTGTTTTTATCGGTCAAAATTACCGCGGCGTTCTCATCGAACCTGATGTATGAGCCATCGGGGCGCCGGTAGGGTTGGGTAGTGCGCACCACCACCGCACGCACCACTTCGCCTTTTTTCGTGGCGGCACCCGGGATGGCTTTCTTCACCGAGGCGACAATGACATCGCCTACCCGGGCGTATCTCCTCCTCGTGCCGCCGAGCACGTTGATGCACATGATTTCCCGGGCTCCGGTATTGTCCGCGGCTCTTAATCTGGTATAAGACTGAATCATAATATTAAATCCTGACCGTTATGATATTTCTTCCGGTTTAACCTCGGCGACCTCTCTTCTGGTGATTATCTCGGCAACACGCCAGTGTTTGTGTCGGGAGAGCGGCCGGGTCTCTACAATCCTGACCTTATCTCCTATCTGGCACTCATTTTTTTCATCGTGAGCCTGATATTTGGTCACCCACGCGATGGTCTTTCGGTACTTCGGGAAGTGTTTGGAGGTGTTGATGGCCACTACCACCGTCTTATCCATCCGGTTGTTAACTACAAGGCCGGTTCTGGTTTTGCGCTTCTCTTCCATGACGCTACCTGTTCCCCAGTTCTCTTTCTTTCAGTATAGTTTTAATCCGGGCAATTCTCTTTTTCACCATCGGCAGCTCGCGATGGTTCACCAGTTGCTTCGTGGCCAGCCGAAAGCGCAGGTTAAGCAGCTCCTGCTTTGATTCTTCCACTTGCTTTGCCAGGTCTTCGGTGCTCAGTGCTCTGAATTCATCAATCCTAACCATCGGCCAGTTCCTTTATACTCTCATTATTAATGAATGGCGCCTGTCTCCCGGACCACGAATCTGGTGGCAATGGGGAGCTTGTGCGAGGCCAGGCGTATCGCCTCTTTGGCCGCTTTTTCATCAACACCCGCCAGCTCAAATAGCATTCTCCCCGTTTTTACTACAGCCACCCAGTGGTCGGGAGCGCCCTTGCCACTGCCCATACGGGTCTCCGCCGGCTTCTTGGTGACGGGCTTATCCGGAAAAACGCGTATCCAGACTTTACCACCACGGCGGATATAGCGGGTAATGGCACGCCTCGCGGCCTCAATCTGTTCCGCCGTAACCCAGGCCGACTCCAGTGCCTGCAGGCCATAATCACCGAAAGTTGTGGTATTGCTTACCTGAGCGCTCCCTCTGCGGTGTCCCTTATGGGATTTGCGATATTTAACCCGTTTCGGTTGTAGCATCTTTCTCCTCGTCTTCGGTTACGCGGGCCACTTCTGTCTCAGCGACAGTGTCGCTGGTTGTTTTCGTTTTTCGAGTTCGTTTAGCGGGCGCCTTTGTCGGTTTCCTCCCAGCCTTCTCTTTAGCTACTGCCTTGGTAGGTTCTGGTGAAGCTGGCGCCTCCGTTTTTACGGGCTTCGCGGCTCTGGCTCTTCTTTTGGCTGCTGGCTTCTCTTCTGCAGTTGTCTCGGTTGCCTCCACAGCTGCGGCCTCAGCCGGTTTCTCCTCTGTTTTTACGGCCGCTTTTCTCTTTCGTGATGGTTTGGCTGGTGCCTCTTCCGCTTTTTCTTTCGTGACTGCTTCCGCTGTCGCCGGAGTTTCCTCTATGGCTTCAGCGGTTACCCCCATCGTCTCCTCTTCCGGCTGGACAGCGGTGGCCGATTTCTCGCCAGCACTGACCTCCATTTCCGCAGGCACTCCTTCAACGGGTGGTTCCTTGGGTTCGGGAAGGATTTCACCTTTGAATATCCATACCTTGACGCCAATCCTTCCCAGGGTGGTGCGCGCTTCGGTAAAGCCGTAGTCAATATCCGCCCGCAGTGTGTGCAGGGGGACCCGTCCTTCGTGCATTGTCTGGCGGCGGGCGATTTCAGAATCACCCAGCCGACCGGAGCAGCTGATTCTTATTCCCTTGGCGCCAGCCTGTATGGTACGGAAAATCGCCTGTTTCATCGCCCTCCGGTAGGCGATGCGGCGCTGAATCTGCTCGGCAATGGTTCGGGCAACGAGCATGGCATCCAGTTCCGGCTGGCGGATTTCCTGGATATTCAGGCGGACCTTCTTGCCGATGAGTTTTTCCAGGTAAACACTCAGCTCATCAACGCGCTGTCCACCCCGCCCGATGACGATACCGGGACGGGCGGTATTAATGGTAACCGCCACATCCTTTGCCTGCCGCTCAATCACCACGAGGGAAATTGCGGCATCGGCATACTTTGACTGGATGGCCTGCCGCAGCTTCAGGTCTTCCTGCAGCGACTCGGCGTAATGTCTATCAGCGTACCATCTGGCCTGCCAGTCCTGTACGATGCCAATTCTAAAACCTATCGGATGAACTTTGCGCCCCAATTATGCCTCCTCATCGGCAACGATTACCGTTATGTGACTGGAATTCTTCTGCACGGGGCTCATGCGGCCACGCGCCCGGGGATAGAACCGTCGGAGCCTTGGTGCTTCGTCGGCGTAAATACTGATGATTTTCAAATCTGACGGTGTCACCTGGTAGTTATTCTCCGCATTGGCCGCGGCGGACTTTACCGTCTTGGCCACCACCCGGGCATTCGGCGATGGAGTAAACCTGAGCAATATCAGCGCCTCGTCCACCGTCTTGCCCCGTACCATATCGATTAACGGGCGGATCTTACGCGCTGGTATCCCCGTGTTTTTAGCAAAAGCTCGTACCTGCATTCTATACCTTACCTGTCATAACCTACTGAGTTTGAACCTGGCTTGTCTTCTCTGACCTGGAGACATGACCGCGGAAAGTCCGGGTCAGGGCGAACTCGCCAAGCTTGTGTCCCACCATGTTCTCGGTGATGAAGATGGGCACATGCCTGCGGCCATCGTGCACGCCGACGGTCAACCCCACCATCTGTGGCAGTATGGTGGATGAGCGTGACCAGGTTTTGATGACCGCTTTCTGGCCTGACCTGATGACGGCCTCTACCTTTTTCATCAGTTTGGCATCAATATAGGGTCCCTTTTTTATTGACCGTGACATTGGTTACCTCTACTTACCTTTTCTCCGTTTTACAATCAATTTATCGGACGCTTTTGGCTTGCGGGTGCGGTAGCCGAGCGCCGGTTTGCCCCATGGTGTCTTCGGGCCGGGCATCCCTATGGGGCTTCTGCCTTCACCACCGCCGTGAGGGTGGTCTCGCGGCGACATTGCCGAGCCCCTCACCGTGGGCCGCCAGCCCATCAGCCGCTTGCGCCCCGCCTTACCAAGCTCGATGCTCTGGTGGTCAACGTTGCCTACCTGTCCGACGGTCGCCATGCAGTCGCCACGGACGCGTCGCACTTCACCGGAAGGCATGCGTATCAGAGCGTACTCACCCTCCTTGACCATCAGTTGCGCCGAAGAGCCGGCGCTCCGCACCATCTGTCCGCCTTTTCCCTTCTCCAACTCAAGATTATGGATGAGGGTGCCGCTCGGAATGACATTCAGCGGCAGCGCATTGCCCGGCCTTACTTCGGCATCCGGGCCCGCCATGACCGTATCGTCTATGTTCAGCCCAACCGGGGCTATGATATACCGTTTATCTCCGTCAGCGTAGTAAATGAGCGCAATTCGGGCGGAGCGGTTCGGGTCATACTCAATCGCCGAGACTCTGCCCGGCACGCCGGTCTTATCCCGCTTGAAGTCAACCATGCGGAGTTTCCGTTTGGCACCACCGCCCCGGTGGCGAACGGTTATTCTCCCCTGGTTGTTGCGCCCGCTGCGTTTTTTCAGCGGCGAAAGCAGCGATTTTTCCGGTTTATCCTTGGTTATCTCTTCAAATGTTGCGCCGCTCATTCCCCGCCGGCCGGGCGAGGTGGGACGGAATACCTTGATGGCCACTCAATATCCCCCTTTTTTCGTTCTAAACACCTTCAAAGAATTCTATTTTGTCACCGGCTCTTAAGGTGACGAAAGCTTTCTTCCAGGATGGGGTGTTATACACGCGTCTGCCTATCCTTCTTGTCTTCCCGGAGACCATGACAATATTCACACCAGACACCTTCACCCGAAACGCTTTTTCCACAGCCTGCTTTATCTGGGGCTTGGTCGCCTCTTTGGCCACTTCAAAAGCGTATTTATTCTGCGCCTGTAATATGGAATTTTTTTCCGTTATCAGCGGGCGTTGTAAAACGTCAGACAGATGCATCCCTGACCTCTTCCACCGCTTTTTCTCCCCACAGCTCTTCCACACGGCGTACCGCGGACACCGTCATCAATAGCACCCTGTGGGAGAGAATGTCAAGCACATTGAGCAGATTTGCCGGCATTGTCTTGATTCCCTTGATGTTATGCGCGGCCTTTATCACATGCTCCTCCGGCCCGGCCGTTACCACCAGTGCTGAGGAGTCGGCGCCGAGAGCATTGAGAATCTGTGCCATATATTTCGTCTTTGGCTCTAACTTCAGTTCCTGTACCACTTTCAACTCTTCATCCTTCACCTTGGACGAGAGAACGCACTTCAGGGCCAGCTGGCGCATCTTTTTTGGTGTGTCCTGGTGATAGTCCCGCGGCCTTGGCCCGAAAATAATGCCTCCTCCCCGCCGTATTCCTGAACGGCGGCTGCCCGCCCGTGCCTGGCCGGTGCCTTTCTGTCGGAAAAGCTTGCGGCTGCTGCCCTGGACCTCGCTTCTGGTCTTGGTTGAGGCGGTACCCTGACGAGCGTTCGCCAGCTGCCCGACCATGACCTGATGCACCACACCTTCGTTGATGGGCACAGCAAAGACCTGGTCGCTGATTTCAACCTGGTCAACCACTTCACCGGTCAGACTGTAAACTGGGACCTGCACTTCCTTACTTCCCCCTCCTCGACTTCTTTATCAGCAGCAGGCCGTTTCGAGCTCCCGGTACGGCTCCACTGATCAGCAAGAGATTGCGCTCAGGGTCAGCCTGAAACACTTCGAGGTTGCGCGTCGTCACTCGCTTGTTTCCCATCTGGCCGGCCATACGCGTTCCTTTGAATACGCGGCCGGGCGAGGTACCGGCGCCGATGGAACCCCGGGCGCGGTGCCGGTCGGATTGACCGTGCGTCTTGGGCCCGCCGGCAAAATGATACCTTTTGACCACGCCGGCAAAGCCTTTGCCCTTGGATAGACCGGTGATATCAACCAGGTCACCAGACTTAAAAAGGCTGACATCCATCTTCTGTCCCTCTTCAATTTCCTTGATATCATCCAGCCTGAATTCACGGAGATATTTAAAATGGCCAGGTTCCTTAAGGTGCCCGCGCTGCGATGAGTTAAGCCTTTTGGCTTCGCCAAAGCCGAGCTGAACCGCGTTATAGCCATCTTTTTCCGCCGTTTTAATGCGGGTAACGGTGCACGGCCCGGCCTCAATAGCGGTTACTGCTGCCAGCATACCGTTTTCATGGAATGCCTGGGACATGCCCAATTTTTTACCGATAATTCCCTGTGCCATCTTATATACTCTTCTATATATACTCTTCTATAACTTGATATCTATCTCCACTCCGGAAGGCAAGTTCAATTTGGTTAAAGCATCGATTGTCTTCGAAGTGGTCTCCACAATGTCAATGATGCGCTTATGCGTCCGTATCTCAAATTGCTCCTGTGAGTCTTTATCAATAAACGGGGAGCGTATCACACTGTACTTTTTTATATGTGTGGGCAACGGTACCGGTCCGACTACCACTGCTCCGGTACGCTCCACGGCGTCGACGATCTGAGCCGCCGACTGGTCAATTACGCGGTGGTCAAACCCTTTTAGCTTGATGCGTATCGTCTGTTTAGGCATATCATTTCCCCACTGACTGTTCTGTTATTTCTTCAGTCAATTCTGCTGGTAATTGTCTGTACTGGTGGAATTCAAGCGAGTGTGTTGCCCTGCCTTGGGTGAGCGACCTTAACCTGGTGGCATAGCCGAAGGTCTCGGCCAGAGGAATCAGGCATTGAATAACGTACACATCACCCTGGGCGTCAATATGCTCGATGTGTCCCCGCCTGGCATTAAGGTCACCGATGATGTCTCCCAGGAACTGCTCTGGCGTGACCACTTCCAGCTTCATAATCGGCTCGAGGAGAACGGGTCTGGCTTTCCTGACACCGTTTCTGAGGGCCAGAGAGCCGGCCATTTTGAAAGCAATCTCGGAAGAATCAACGTCGTGGTAACTGCCATCATAGATGGTGGCTTTGATATCGACCACGGGATAACCGGCCAGAACTCCGGTTTCCATGGCTTCTTTTATCCCCATCTCAACGGGGGTGACATATTGTCTGGGAATGACGCCACCCTTGAGAGAGTTAACAAACTGGAAACCACCGCCCCGGTTCATTGGCTCGAGTTCCAGCCATACGTGCCCGTACTGGCCGTGCCCTCCTGACTGCCGCACAAATCTGCCCTCCACCTGGACCGGTGCGGAAATCGTCTCCTTGTAGGCGACCCGTGGTTTGCCCACCTTGGCACCGACGCCGAATTCGCTTATCATCCGGCTGACGATGACCTCAAGGTGAAGTTCGCCCATTCCAGAGATGATAGTCTGTCCCGTTTCCTCATTGTAGGTAACTTTGAAAGTGGGGTCCTCTTCGGTCAGTTTCTGCAGGGCGGCGGCCATTTTATCCTGGTCGGCCCTGGTTTTGGGCTCAATGGAAATGGAGACAACCGGCTCGGGGAATCGGATTGATTCCAGCCGCACCGGCTGTGAAATATCGGAAAGGGTGTCACCGGTGAAGGTATTCTTCAAACCCAGAGTGGCGACGATGGAGCCGGTGTCAGCCTCTTCTACCTCCTCACGACGGTTGGCATGCATCAGGAGCAAGCGCCCGATGCGTTCCCGCTTGCCTGTGGTTGAGTTCCAGACCTGGCTGCCCGCTTTCATGATACCGGAGTAAACCCTGAGATAAACAAGTCTACCGACAAACGGGTCGGAAACAACTTTGAAAGCAAGGGCGGAAAACGGGGCTTCATCGCTAGCGGGGCGGGCGACCTCTGCTTCCGAGGTAGTATCGATCGCCAGCACCGGCGGCACGTCAAGAGGGGAGGGAAGGTAACTGATAATAGCATCAAGGAGTAGTTGTACGCCTTTATTACGCAGGGCGCTGCCGCAGAGAATGGGCACACCCTTGTTCGCCAGAGTTACTGTGCGCAGTGCCTGTCTTATCATCGATGGGCTGACCTCATGGCCCTCAAGATAGGCTTCCAGGATATGGTCGTCATGCTCGGCCAGCTTTTCAATCAGGTCATGACGGTATTTATCGCAGCGTTTCTGTTCCGATTCCGGAACGGCGGCTTCTTGTGGCTCTGAGTCGGGCTTACCGTCATAATGCCACGCCTTGTTCTCGATGAGGTCGATGATGCCTTCAAATGATTCACCGCTGCTCAGAGGAATCTGGATGGGCAGCGGTTTCGCCTTCAGGCGTTTTTCAATCATGGAGATGGTACGTTTGAAATTGGCGCCGACGCGGTCCATCTTATTGATAAAGCAGATTCTGGGCACGCGATAACGGTTGGCCTGTCGCCAGACCGTCTCTGACTGTGCCTCGACTCCGGCCACTCCGTCAAAGACCACCACGCCGCCGTCCAGTACCCTGAGGCTGCGCTCCACCTCGGCGGTGAAGTCCACATGCCCCGGCGTATCGATGATGTTGATGCGGTGCTCATGCCAGTAGCAGGTGGTCGCGGCGGCAGTTATGGTGATGCCACGCTGGCGCTCCTGCTCCATCCAGTCCATCACGGCGGTACCGGTATCCACGTCTCCAATCTTGTAGGTACGGCCGGTGTAATACAGTATCCGCTCGGTAACGGTGGTCTTGCCGGCGTCAATATGGGCAATAATCCCTATATTTCTGATTTTTTCTAAAGAAAAACTTCTCGGCATCGCTTTTGCCTTTACTGGATTCGGGTTCTTTGTCATAATCTTCGTGTTAATGATTATTCACCTTTTACCACCGGTAGTGGGCGAAGGCGCGGTTCGCCTCGGCCATCCTGTGGGTATCTTCGCGCTTCTTAATCGTAACGCCTTCACCGCGCAGAGCATCAGACAGCTCATCAGCCAGTCTTTCCGTCATTGACTTGCCTTTTCTCGCTCTCGCTGATTTCAATAGCCAGTTCAGTGCCAGGAAGAGACCGCGGTCAGTGCGTACTTCCACAGGTACCTGGTAGGTGGCCCCGCCCACTCGGCGCGGTTTGACCTCGAGCAGCGGCGTGGCGTTTTTCACCGCCTGTTCCAGCGCCGTTATCGGGTCTTTACTTGACCGCTCTTCCAGAATATCAAGTGCCCCGTACACAATATTTTCCGCAGTCCTTTTCTTACCGCACGTCATTACCTTATTTATTAAAGTGGACACGGTTACATTATGGAACTTCGGGTCCGGAGCTAGCTCTCTTTTTTCTGGCTGGGCACGTCTTGGCATTCTATACTCCTATTTTCAGGCGATTTCCGCCTTTTCCTTTGTCTTCTTGCTGCCGTATTTGCTGCGACCCTGCCGGCGGTTGGCGACGCCGCTGGTATCAAGCGCACCGCGCACGATGTGATAGCGGACACCAGGTAAATCCTTGACACGTCCGCCGCGAATCAGCACTACTGAGTGTTCCTGCAATTCATGCCCCTCACCAGGGATGTAGGCCGTTACTTCCATCTGGTTGGTCAGCCTGACCCTGGCTATCTTGCGCAGCGCCGAGTTGGGCTTCTTGGGTGTCATGGTCCTGACCTGGGTACAGACGCCTCTTTTCTGCGGCGAACCCTTGCCCTCAATCATCCGGTTTTTCAGCGCATTGAAGGTAAAGCGCAGCGCCGGCGACTTGGTCTTCTTAATGACCCGCTTCCGCCCTTTATGTATTAACTGATTGACGGTTGGCAACTTTTCTCCTCCTGCCGTACAATTTAAATGGATGAGCCTTGGCTCATCCATTAATTTAGTGACGGCTTGAACCCTTCAGCTCAATCCATCAGCTATGGCTGAAATCCAAATATCCAAGAGGTAAGTCTACCATAAGTCCAGATTAATTGTCAATGGCTATAAACTGGCTCGGTGGAACTTACATTTCGCCGAGCAGGCGGCGCAGTCCTTCTCCATGCTTCCGGCACCACTGATAGATGGTCATCAGGTCCCAGCCGATGCAGAAGTGGCGGACGCCCATCTCTATGAATTCCCGGGCTTTTTCGAAATCATCAAGTTCCACACGGGGATGGACGCCCTTTTTGAGCGCAAGCTCGATTATGTCCTTTTGTTTGCGCTGTATCTCGGGGCTGTGCATCTTTCCCGCCCGGCCCGTATTGACCGAGAAATCGCACGGGCCAAACTGAATCATGTCCAGACCTTCGATTGAAAGCACCTCGTCCATCTGTTCCACCAGGCTCGCTTTTTCCACCATGACGGCAATGACTGCCTCCCGGAGTGTTCTGACCCAGGCTTCGGTGCCAATCTCCAGGACAAAGCCGGTGATACGGCGTATTACGCAACCCTGAAAGCCATCGTCTTCGGGTGTGGCGGGCCTGACCATGCGGATGCATTGCCTGACTTCATCAGCGGTGTGGCAATCGGAAAACAGGATGTTCGGAATACCGGCACCGAGGGAACGGCTGGTGATGAACAGTCGCGGGTCCTGCTCCACCTTCATCATGGATGACATATGGGGAAACAGGTCCACGGCGCGCGCGAAGTTATCAAGCTGGGGAAGGCTCCAGGTGGCATATTGTCCGCTCAGCTCGATGTAGTCAAAGAGGCCGGAGTGCCCGATCACCTCTATAATTTCGGGTGACGTGGTGATTACGTGGGTACCAATGGTTGGCTTTCCCGCGTCCAGAAGCTCCCTCATTCGGTTTTTTCTCACCGTAATCTCCTTTACGATAGAATTATAATTGGGGACTCACCCATTTTAGCAGGATTTTGCTCTGTCGTATAGTTCAGCGGCCCGGTAGGAACTCCTGACCAGAGGCGACGAGGCAACTTCAATGAATCCCAGCGCCTGGCCGATGGCTTCATACCCGGTGAATTCCTCCGGGGGGACAAAGCGAACCACGGGATGATGTGGGGGGGAGGGCTGGAGGTACTGCCCGATGGTCAGCAGGTCGCAATTTGCCTCTCTCAGGTCGCCCATCACCTCAATGACTTCCTCTCTGCTTTCGCCCAGCCCGAGCATCAGGCCGGACTTGGTGACAAGCGCCGGGTTCAGCTTTTTCACCGTATAGAGCAGTTCCAGCGAGCGGGCGTAATCTGCCCCCGGCCTCACCTCGGGGTAGAGACGGGGCACTGTTTCCACGTTGTGGTTGATGACCTGCGGGCCGGACTCAACCACCATCCGGATAGCCTCCTCTGAACCGCGGAAATCAGGGACGAGGACCTCAACTGTGATACCGGCCACATTTCCCCGGAGTAAAGTTACCGTTCGGGCAAACTGAGAGGCGCCGCCATCAGGCAGGTCGTCCCTGGTGACGGAGGTAATGACAACGTAGCTTAGCCCCATTTTCTTAACTGCCTCAAACAGGTGTTCCGGCTCTTCTTCATCAACGAGACCTGGACGCCCCTTCTTTACCGCGCAGAAGGTGCAGCACCGGGTACACACGTCTCCCAGAATGAGAAAGGTGGCCGTGCCCGCCGTGAAGCACTTGCCGATGTTGGGGCAGAGGGCACTCTGGCATATGGTGTGCAGGCTCAATCCGTCCAGCAGGCCGTGCATGTCTGACATGACGGCAGGGTCGGCGAGCTTCTGCTTAAACCAGGGTGGCAGTCTTCCTCTCATAATAGTTCTCGTCGACTGAGTCGCCTGTGAATTTCAGTTCAACCTCGAAAACTTCAGCGAAGTGGGCCAGCAAACGCTCGGTTACCTCATCTACTGCTAGCTCACGTCCGAGGAGACGGGCCATTGAAGTGGCTGTTTTGCTGGTGAAACCACAGGGGTTAATCAGGGAAAAGTGGTTCAGGTCTGTGTTCACATTGAGGGCAAAGCCGTGCATGGTAATCCACTGGCGGATGCTGAGCCCGAGGGCGGCAATCTCCTTATCATTTACCCAGACGCCGGCGTGGCTGTGGTCACGCTCCGACTTTATACCGTAATCAGCCAGCGTTCTGATGAGCGCTTCTTCCAGGTTGTGGACATACTGGTGGGCGTCCCGGTTCCGCTCTCGCAAATCCAGTATAGGATAGCCGACAATCTGGCCGGGGCCGTGATAGGTAACGTCGCCGCCGCGGTCGGTGAAGATTAAAGATACGCCTGTGTCGGCCAGTTTTACCGGTGAAACGAGGACATTTTCCAGTTTGCCCGACTTGCCCACGGTGATGGTGGGCGGGTGTTCCAGCAGCAGCAGCGTATCGGCTATCCGACCTCTCAGCCTCTCCTGAAGCAGCGCTTTCTGCAGCTCGTAGGCCTCACGGTAATCAATCTGTCCCAGCTGTTGAACGGTACACCGCATCCTTTGCCCCACGTTCTTCGCTACCTGTTCTTTGAGGGATAGTGTATTGTCTCACCGGTGACATCGAGAGCGGCCTCATGCATGGCCTCGGAGAGGGAGGGGTGGGCATGCAGGGTGGCGACTATGTCCGGTACGGTGGCTTCCATCTTCATGGCAAGGGTGGCCTCGGCAATGAGCTCGGTAGCCCGCGGACCGAGGATATGAACGCCGAGAATCTGGCCGTATTTCGACTCGGTGATGATTTTAATCAGGCCGCGGCGCTCGCCCAGGATGGTGGCAATGCTGTTGGCGGCAAAGGGGAACCTGCCAATCTTTATTTCATGCCCCTGCGATTTGGCTTCTTCCTCGGTGAGGCCGATGCTGGCCAGTTCCGGCAGGCTGTGCGTGAAACGCGGCACAACCTGGTAATCAATAGTGGCGCTGCGACCCATGGCATTTTCCGCGGCAATAATGCCCTCTTCCATGGCCACGTAAGCGAGCATGATGCCGCCGGCGGCATCTCCTGCGGCATAGATACCCGGAACGCTGGTCTCCATGCGCTCGTTAACCTGGATGGCACCCCTGTTTATCTTCACGCCAGCTTCCTCAAGCCCCAGACCATCCGTGTTCGGCCGGTACCCCACGGCAATGGCGACCACTTCCGCTTCCAGTTTCTGTTCCGTTTTGCCGTCCGATATGATGGCCGCTTTCCCGCCAGAGCTGTCTTCAATTTTTAATACCCTGGTGCCCTCGTAGAGCTGAACGCCGTCATCTTTGAGTGCTTTGGCCAGTATCGATGTAAGTTCGGCGTCTTCCAGAGGCAGGATATGGGGCAGCATCTCCACCACGCTCACCTGGCAGCCCAGCTTGGCCAGGATGGTGGCCATCTCAATGCCGATAACCCCGCCGCCAATCATAATCATGCTTTTCGGGATGCTTTCCAGGTTGAGGATTTTCTCGGCGTTTATCACACCGGAAGGACTATCCGCGCCCGGAATGGGCAGCGATATCGGCTTGCCGCCGGTGGCCAGTATTATTTTTTTGGCCTGAACGACCTGCTTCTGACCCTCTCCGCTTTCGATTTCCACCTGAAGGGAAGGCAGTAGCCGGGCGCGTCCCCTGATAACTTCTATCCGGTTGCTTTTGAGCAGGCTTTCCACACCTGAAACATGGGTCTTTATGACCGTGTTCTTGCGCACCTGCATTCTGGCCAGGTCAGCGCTGACATCCCTTGCGGTGATGCCAAACTGCTCCGATTTCTTCATCGTTTCGTAAAGTTCGGCACTGTAAAGCAGGGTTTTAGACGGCACGCATCCCCGGTTGAGGCAGGTACCGCCCAGCGTGTCCATCTCGATGACGGTGGCTTGTCCGCCAAGCTGCGCCGCCCTGATGGCGGCTACATAGCCCGCCGGTCCGCCACCTATAATGACCAGCTCTCTCTCTTCCACCTAAATACCTCCGGTAAAAATATAAGCTGATTCGGCTCTGGTCAGCGTTACGTTGCCAGGTCGTCAACCGCCTGTTGCACCAGCTGCAAATAGGCCAGAGACGGCCCGCCACCCATCTGCACTGCCACCCAGCCGGCCTCCATAACCTGCTCCTTGGTGGCCCCGTGGGCCAGCGCGTTTCTCACGTTGGCTGCTATGCACCAGTGGCAGTGCTCGGCAACAGCGATGCTCATGGCAATAAGGTATTTGTATTTCTGTTCCAGTGCCCCCGGTGCTTTGGCTGCCTGGGTCAGTGCGGCAAAACCTTGCCTCTGCTGGGGCCACTCCTTCTGCCAGCGTGCTATGCTGGCATCAAGTTCTCGAACGACTTCTTTCATGTTTTCCATTTGGCTCTACCCCTCCTGAAAATATAGCCATTTAATCAGGCTAAAAGCAGCGTCGGGTTTTCCAGGGCACTGAGCAGGCTGGTTAAAAACCTGGCCGCCACGGCGCCGTCAATAACCCGGTGGTCATAGGTCAGGCTGTAGGTCATGATTGGCCTGGCGACGACTTGGCCGTCCCTGACCACGGCTCGCTCGGTAATCGCCCCGACGCGCAGAATGGCCGATTCCGGCTGGTTGATGATGGCGGTCTCAAAGGTCCAGCCGCTGCCAAGTGCGCCCAGATTGGTCAGCGTAAAGGTGCCCCCGCTGATATCATCACCGCTCAGCTTGTTCTCCCTTGCCTTCTCGACCAGTGTCTTTATCTCCTTGCTTATCTCCACCAGCGGCTTGCGGTCGGCATTCTTCACCACCGGGACGATGAGCCCGTCTTCCAGGGCGGTCGCCACGCCCATATTGATATCTTCCCAGACTTTAATCTCTTTATCGACAATGCTGGCGTTGATTTTCGAGTGGTCGCGGAGTATGCGGGCGATGGCAAAGACGAGAATGTCAGTGTAGGTAATGCGCGTACCGAGGGTGCTTTCCTGTGCTACCAGGTTGTTGCGCAGCTTGACAATCTCGCCCATATCTATTTCACCCATCGTGGTTAGCTGGGCTGAGACAGAGAGGCTGTGCTGCATGCGCTCGGCGATGGTGCCCCGCATCCCGGAGAGCGGTATGGTCTGCTTGACCTTTCTTTCTCCGATGGCTGCCACCGGTGCCGCGGCTGCGGCCGGTGCTGGTGCCGCCTCTCTGGTGGCGATTGCTTTTTCAATGTCCTCGCGGACAATTCTGCCGCCCGGCCCCGTGCCCGTCACCCGGGTGATGTCAACGGCATGTTCCTCGGCCAGCTTCCGGGCCACCGGCGAGATGCGGACGTGTCCTTCTTCTCCGGCGGCGGGGACGGCTTCTCTGGCTGGTGCTGCCTCGGCCTTGGGAGTCGAAGCAGCAACCGATTCGGTGGTTGCCTGCACTGCTTCGGCTGGCTTTCCCGCGGGTGTCTCTTTCTGTATCCTGGCCAGTTCTTCTTTGCTTTCCGCAAGCATACCGATAACCTGCCCGGCGGGAGCGGTCTCCCCCTCGTTCATTATAATATGGAGGAAGCCGCTGACCGTGGATTCAACGTCGGTCCTGACCTTCTCCGTCTCGATAACCACCACTATCTGGCGTTCTTCTACCCGGTCTCCTTCCTTGAACGGCCATTCAATGATGGTGGCATCGGCTACGGCCATGCCAACACGCGGTATTTTAATATCTGTAGCCATCTCTTTCCTCTCCCATAGCTTATTTTCGGAAAAAGCCCTGTGCCACCGCAGCACGGATGGTTTTTTCGATGTCGACTACCGATGGGCCATCAGGCTGAAGTTTTATTTTGGTCTGGTCAGTATCCTTGACCGTGACTTCTCTTTCTCCATCCAGCGCGATAACCGAGGGCTTCAAATTTACCGCAACTTCCTCGCCTGGTTCAAGCAGTTTCCATTCAGCGATGCTGACCTCGCAGACAACGCCGGGCAGCACGGCGGCTTTTATCTTAAGGTGGCCGTTGCCCAGCCTCAAGTACATTCCCCGAGCATCGTCAGGCCCGACAGGGAAGAGATTTCCCCCGATGGCCGTCATGCCCAGATTGGTTGGTTCCGCTCTGGTACAGATTATCTGCCTGACCTCTGATAGCTCCCAGATGGCCCGGGCACCGACGAATAGCTGATTTAACACTACCGCGTCAATCAGGGCCATGTCAATTTCCCGTCCGTTCTGGATGATGGCGAGACGTTTCTGCGTTTTAATAATATCTTTGCCATCAATCAGCTTCAGAGCGGTGATACCAGCGGCCAGGCCGGCGGTGGTGGCCTCCACCATCACCGGGAAGACATTATTGGTGCCGGTAGAAATCGGTACCAGTGGAATACAGCCGCTTTTTTTGGCTACGTCCCGGTTGGTGCCGTCTCCACCCAGAGTAACAATGCACCCCACCTCCTGTTCCCCCATAAGCCCCGCAGCCCGGGTGGAATCCTCGCTGGTATAGCTGAGCGGCATATCAATTACGGATACCCTGGCGGTCAGCTTCTTGTTCCCGATGCCGTCCAGCGCCCTCTGCCCGAGCCCGTAGTAATCGGGCATAATCAGGATTTCATCAACTCCGGTGGCGTCAACGCCCATGATAATACGGCGCAGCTGGTTGGTCTTTTCATTGTTGTCCATGATGCTGGCATAGGCGACCAGCCGCCTGATATCCTTACCGGAAGCCGGATTGGCGATTATTCCTACCTTGCTCACCACAATAACCTTACCACCATAATCTACTTATTTTATTAAATGGCAGTTGACGCAGCTGGGCATTGGTTTGCCTGCCAGTGCCGCAATGACGTTTTCCGCCGACAACAGGTCCATTTTCAGCCGTGATGTCACCGAGCCTCCAGCAATGTGTGGCGCAATGATAATATTGTTCAGCGTTAGCAGCGGGTCATCGGGTGCGATTGGCTCCACTTCGGTAACGTCAATGGCGGCCGCATGTATCTTTTTGCTCTTCAGAGCTTCATACAGTGCCTTCGGGTCAACCAACCCTCCGCGGGCGGTATTGACCAGTATCGCCGCAGGTTTCATAGCGGCGAGTTCTCTGGCCCCAATCAGGTGCCTGGTTTCTTTATTAAGGGGCACGTGAATGGTGACATAGTCCGCCATGCCCAGCATTTTGTGCAGGTCCGGGATATATTCGGCACCGACTTCTTTTTCACGGGGACTGCGCACGATGTCGTAGTAGATAATCTTCATGTCAAAGCCGCGTGCCCGCTTGGCAACTTCCGCGCCGATTCTGCCCAGGCCAACGATACCCAGCGTCTTGCCGTAAATATCAAGGCCAAGAAACGGACAGCCCATGGGGTCCCATTTTTCCCAGCCGCCTCTGGCGGTCAGGTTGACCGCTTCCACGAGCTGCCGCGCCGAGGCCAGCAGCAGGGCCATGGCGAAGTCAGCGGTGCTGTCCTGGACACCGCTCGGCGCGTTGCTTACGCGCACGCCTCTCCGGGCGCACTCTTCAGCATCGATAGTATCGAAGCCAATGGCGCGGTGGGCGATTACCTTGAGCCTGGGCGCGTGGTCCAGGAACTCAGCGTCGACCCTGTCCAGCCAGCAGAGCGCTCCGTCGGCATCGGCGATGCGCTTAAAGACCTCTTCGCGGCTGGGTGCCTCTTCCTCTTGCCAGGCATCGACCTCGGCGTGTTTTTTCAGCAGGGCCACTGCTTCCGGGCCTATCCTCCGGCTGATAAAAACCTTGGGCATTTTTTCCTCCTGCAGTCCAGTTTTATATTATACGAGTTCGTCAGCTTACCTGCCCGTGAAAAACGGGTCTTTGCCCGTCACCGAAAGCGGAACACCAATAACAAGGTCGGCATCCATGAGCTTGATTCGCCGGGCGGCGGCGCCGATGGAGTACATCATGCGGTTATCAATATTTAAATCGCTGGCGGTTTTAACCGCTGAACCAAGAGCGATGCCCAGGTCGATGCTCTGCATGTGGCACATCGGGCCGCGCATCATGCCCTGGTCTTTTTTCTTTGCTTTCACCATGGCCGGGCAGTCCATGCCGCAGGCACCACAGTTCAGCGGGTCTGCCATCCTCTTGGGCTCGCCGGTGACGCCGATGAGCAGCACCACGGCCGATTTCCTGACATCATCGGCATTGCGGTGGAAAAAGGCCAGCCTTTCCGTGTCCTCGCCGTAGACTTCTTCCATGGTCGCGGCCAGCTTCTCCAGTTCCTTCGGTTCATGCAGAATGAGCGTTTTAATTGAGTCAAGGCCCCTCGTTTTGGGGGCGGTGCGGGCACTGACCGCCATCAACTTGGCGGCGGTGAGAATCCCATCTTTTTCCGCTTCATTTGAATTTATCGGCACCATTAAAATCTCCCTCCTGAATATTTATCGCGTGTGTCCTGTCTGACGATTTTGACACACCACTGATTTATCATTGATTTCCGAGGCAATTCCATCTGAAAAGAGTTTTTATGCTCGAAAGAGAGTGTTTATTTCCCAAACCAGTCCTGTCTTTTATACTTCCGGTCACGCGTCCCAGCGGTCCATATCGGCAATTGCCTGGGAGAGGACATCCACCGCACGCGCCGCGTTGCTCAAATCGGCCACTTCGATTGGAGAATGGCTGTATCTTCTGGCCGCCACAAACATAAACGTGGACTCAATCTCTGGATTTACCTCGTACGCAATATTATGGTCGGAGAAAATCCCGGTGCTCACATCGACGTGGAAAGGGACATCCAATTTCTTGGCCGCGTCTATCAATAGCTGGTTCACGCGGGGGCTGGCGAAATTGACCGTGGCCGGGTAGGCAACTGTGGGCTGGGCAAAGGCGAGCCGGCGCACTCCCAGTCCGGTGCGCATCGGCACTGTGCGCTGGATATCGGGCACGGCATCCTGGGCAAAGCCGGTGTCCAAGGCAATGAACCAGTCGGGCGTTACCTGCCGCAGGAAATGCCTGACCCCGAAACAGCCTATCTCCTCCTGAACAGCGCCCACGAAGTAAATGTCATGGCGCGGCGGCTTTTTCAGCCTTCGGGCTACTTCAACGAGGACGGCACAGCCCACGCGGTCATCAATGGATTGACTTGCCAGTATCGTCTTGTTGTCGTCAAGCCAGCGTGGCGGATGGTCGTAAACGATGGGGTCGCCCACCGAAACGAACTTCTGCCGGTCACCGACGTCCATCCAAAGGGAGCCCATTTCACGGCGGCCAACGGTGCTGCTGGCGCAGACCACGCCGGGGATATCCCGTTCGGCTCCCAGGATGAGCACCGGGGTACCGGGCAGATTGTTGAAATCAATCCAGCCTATCCTGTCAAACCAGACAAATTCATCCACCTTCTGCACCACCATGCTGACCTGGTCGGTGTGGGCTACCAGCGCCAGCGCGCGCTTACCCTCGGTTCCTTTTTTTCTGGCAATGAGGTTGCCTATCTTATCAATGTAGAGCTCATCGACGTGACTCTCCAGTAGCTCTTTTAGACGACTAGCAACTCGACCTTCAAAGCCAGTCGGACCTGGAATCTGGACCAGTTCATAGACGAGTTCGTTAATCATGAGAAACCTCCTTGGCTAATTAAAAATAGCCAACAAACAAAAATCATAGCATTGCCCTTTCTCATGTGTCAAACCTGTTGAACCTCTTAACATAACGTGGATACCAGGCTTCATATGCGACGGTATATATGTTATACTTTGCCTTGGGCCAGCGTAGCTCAGGGGTAGAGCAGCGGTTTCGTAAACCGCCGGTCGTCGGTTCGAATCCGACCGCTGGCTCGGTGATATTGGGGGATGAAAAGAGAATGGCTGGTTTGCTCTTCGGAACGGCGGGAACTCCGCGGAGTTCCCGGCAACTCTCAACCATAAGCGGCATTGAGCGCATTGCCGAGCTGGGGCTGGACTGCATGGAGGTCGAATTTGTCCAGGGGGTGAAGATGGGTGAGGCGGCTGCTCGGCTGGTTGGTGAGACGGCGGTTCGCACCGGTGTAAGATTATCGGCGCACGCTCCCTATTTCATTAACCTGAATGCACAGGATATTGAAAAGGTAAGAGCCAGCCAGGACCGCATCTTGCAGACGGCGCGCATAGCTTCTCTCTGCCATGCGGAGAGCGTGATTTTTCATGCCGCGTTTTACATGGGACAGGCGCCGGAAGCCGTATATGAGACAGTAAAAAGATACCTTGGTGAAGTGTTGAGCCAGCTGGAACGTGAAAATATAAAGGTGAGTATCAGACCGGAAGTGACCGGCAAAAGCAGCCAGTTCGGTACCATTGAGGAGCTGGTAAACCTCAGTGCGGAACTGAAAGGGGTTTCACCCTGCCTTGACTTCTCACACTGGCATGCCCGTACCTGGAAATTCAATTCCTATCCCGAGTTCGAGGCCGTCCTGCTCCAGGTGAGGCAGCGTTTGGGTGGGGAGGCACTGGAAAACATCCATATTCACGTTGCCGGTATCAACTATGGCCGGAAGGGAGAAATAAATCACCTGAACTTTGAGGAATCTGATTTTCAATATAAAGAGTTGCTCAGCGTGCTGAAGGATTATAGTGTCAAAGGCATGGTAATATGTGAAAGCCCAAACCTGGAGGAAGACGCACTGCGGCTGCAGGCATTTTATCATGATTTGTGACTGTCGGTGGAATATATGGTGGATTGTGGTATAATTTAATAGGCACGAAAAGCCGTGATGAGGAGTGAAGTGTGAAGCCTAGCTGGAAAAGGAGTATCTTAATTTACGTTGCCATCCTCTTGGCAGCGGTGGCGCTGTTCTCATATCTTTTGCCGTCGGCGAACAAGCCTGAAGAAGTACCTCTCAGCAAAGTGATTGCAATGTCAAAGGGCAAGGAAATCACTAAGATCACGGTGGAGGACGACCTGCTGCTTGTCACCACGACTGATGATACCGAGTTACGGGCTTTCAAGGAAAGCAATGCCAGCATATATGAAATCAAGGATCTCAACCTTGAAGGCGTCGTGGTGAATATCAAAGGCTCGTCGGGCATCAACTGGGGAAGCGTGATGCTCAACTTCCTGCCGCTCATCATCTTTGGTGGCCTGCTGTTCTTCCTCTTCCGACAGGCAAGAGGGGCAAATAACCAGGCGATGAGCTTTGGTCGGAGCCGTGCCCGTCTCTTCCCGGCCAATCGGCCTACAGTAACCTTTGACGATGTGGCCGGCGTGGAGGAAGCCAAGCAGGAACTGCTGGAGGTGGTTGATTTTCTCAAATCGCGGGAGAAATTCCAGTCGCTGGGCGCACGCATACCGAAAGGGGTGCTGCTCATCGGGCCGCCGGGCACGGGCAAAACGCTGATGGCAAGAGCGGTGGCCGGTGAAGCTGATGTGCCGTTCTTCTCGATCAGCGGCAGTGAATTCGTGGAGATGTTTGTTGGCGTCGGCGCCTCAAGGGTGCGCGACCTTTTTGACCAGGCGAAGCGCAATGCTCCCTGCATCATCTTTATTGATGAGATTGATGCGGTGGGCCGCCACCGCGGTTCGGGTATGGGCGGCAGTCATGATGAGAGGGAGCAGACCCTCAACCAGATTCTGGTGGAGATGGACGGTTTTGATACCAGTACCAGCGTGATTGTTCTGGCCGCCTCCAACCGACCGGACATTCTTGACCCGGCACTGCTGAGGCCCGGTCGTTTTGACCGCAGGGTAATTCTGGACCGTCCGGATATTAATGGTCGGGTCGCCATTCTCAAGGTTCATGCCGAGGGTAAGCCGCTGGATAAAGACGTTGACCTGGAAGTTCTGGCCAAGGGTACGGTGGGCCTGAGCGGTGCCGACCTGGCCAATCTGGTCAATGAGGCGGCTATTCTGGCGGCCAGGCGCAACAAAAGCGCGATTGGCATGTGTGAATTCGAGGAGTCGGTGGACAGGGTGATTGCCGGGCCGGAAAGGAAGAGCCGCAAGATAAGCCCGAAAGAGAAAGAGATCACCGCCTATCATGAAGCCGGGCACGCCCTGGTGGCCAAGATGCTGCCCAATGCCGATCCGGTGCACAAGATTTCCATCGTGGCACGGGGTATGTCGCTTGGTCATACGCGCCAGCTACCCATTGAGGATCGCTACCTGCTGACGAAGTCGCAGTTCAAGGCTATGCTGGCCGGGCTTCTGGGCGGGCACACGGCAGAAAAACTTATCTTCAATGAAATGAGCACCGGTGCCCAGAGTGACATCGAGCAGGCTACCAAAATCGCCCGGGCGATGGTCACCAGCTTTGGTATGAGTGATAAGCTGGGGCCGCGTACTTTTGGACACAAGGAAGAGATGATCTTCCTCGGTCGTGAGATTTCAGAGCAGAGGGATTACAGCGATAAAATCGCCGAGCTCATTGATGAAGAGGTCCATAGCCTTATCGAGGAAGCTCGCGAAACAGCGCAACAGATTCTGACCAAATACAAGGACCGGTTAGTGTCGATTACGGAACAGCTTATGGCTAAGGAGACGCTGGAAGGGGAGGACCTGAAGGCTGTTCTGGGTGAGACGGCGCCAAAACCAGCAAAAAAGGATAAAGTGGAACTTAAACCGGTTCCGGTCGAGCCAGTTGGTGAAGCTGAGCGAGCGCCCAAACCCGATAAGCCTCATATGGTACCCCGCCTTGTCCCTAAACAGTCACCGGCGGCGCCTGATTAAAACCCGTGAAAGACGATTGAGAGGGGGCATAGCCCCCTCTTTTTTGTTAGGCTATAATCAGCATTTAGAAAGAAACTGAAGATATAATTTCAACGGGGAACATATATGATTAAAGTCTCCGATAAACCGATTTCACCGGAATCCGTGGTAAATGAGGTCAAGGCAAACAGCAGTGGATGTGCCGTCACCTATGTGGGCCTGATTCGTGACCATTCCCGTGGCAAGCAGGTTCAATCTGTAACCTATGAGAATGTCTCCGGGAAAGCGGAGAAAAGACTGCGTGAAATCGCTGACGAAATCAAGCGTAGGTGGCCGGTTGATAACGTTGCCATTTACCACCGGGTCGGCAGGTTAAATGTCGGTGATATCAATCTGGTCGTTGCCATCGCCGCCGCACACCGCACCGAGGGGTTTGCTGCCTGCCAGTATGCCATTGACCAGTTCAAGCAGGGAATGCCAACAAGCAAGAAAGAAACCTATCTGGATGGCAGCGTGTGGATTGAGGAGTGAAGGCAACTGCCCCTTATCTTTTACGAGCCACGACATACTCGGCCAGTTGCAGCAATGCCTCGCGGCTGCTATTAGCGGGAAGCTGGTTGATATTCTGGCAGGCCCGGGCGCAGTATTCTGAAGCCACGGTGTAGCACTCGTCCACTATCGGTGAATTTCGAATCAGCTCTATCGCCTGTTTGATGTTACCCTGGTCGTTTCTGTTAGCAAAGAGCCGTTTCACAGGGTTATCTTCAGGGCAGCGTTCCAGCAGCAGCATTGCCGGCAGGGTAAGAGTTCCCTGCGCTAAATCCGAGCCCACCGGTTTGCCCAGTTCTTCCTCAGTGCCGATAAAATCAAGAATATCGTCTACGACCTGGAAGGCGATACCCAGGCAATGACCGTAATCTCTGAGTATTTTAACTGATTTCTCCGGTGCTCCGCTCAGGATGGCTCCTGACTCGGTGGCCAGGGAGAAGAGGGAAGCGGTTTTACCAAATATCTTCTCAAAATACTGTTCCCGTGTTTGTTGCAGGTTGTGAGCGCTGAAGAACTGGTTCAGTTCACCGCTGGAGATGGTGGCCAGGGTCTGGGAGAAGAGCTTGATGACCCTCGGGTTCTGCGTGTCCGAGACAAATTCGCCGGCTTTGGCGAAAAGGTAATCGCCGAGGAGTATCGCCGGTTCCCCTCCCCAGAGCTTGAAGATGGTAGCCCGGCCGCGCCGCGCCATTGACTTGTCAATGGCGTCATCATGAATAAGGGTGGCCGTGTGCATGAGCTCAACGGACACGGCCATGGGCATCAGATATTTCAGATTATACTGGTAAAACTTGCCTGACAGCAGTGTCAGGGCCGGCCTGATACCTTTCCCGCCGCTACCCACCACGTAGTCCAGTTGCTCGGAAAGCCAGGGGAAATCAACTTTAATAATCGACCGGAGGGATTCTTTTACCTGGGATAGGTCGTCCTGTATGGACCGGTATATTCCGTTGAGCTCCACAAGTCTCCTTTCTCATCTATAATGGTGGCTGGCCGAGTTTCCTGGTCTCCTCCTCTACCAGACTGTCGTCAAGTTTGGAGAATAATGGCTGGGGAGAAAGCAATTTTTGTCCCGGTGGCAATTCCTGCCAGTTCCAGCCGTAATCTTCAGTTCTTCCCGTAAAACCCAGGTATTCGTGCAGCCTCTGTGAGCTGAAGGGCAGGAAGGGATAGAGCACCGTTTTCAGGCAGGTAATCACGTTTAAAGCTACGTACAGCGACGTTGCTGCTGACTGACGGTCCTCTTTGATTTTTTTCCAGGGAGATTTATCATCCAGGTAGCGGTTGGCCTCCTGCGCCAGTGCCATTATCGTTCTGATGGCTTCGCGGAAGTGGCAACCATGGAGCAGTCCGTCTACCTTATCCAGGGTATTCCTGGCTCCAGTGAGAATCTGGCTGTCCTGGGTATCATACTCGCCGGGTTCCGGCACGCTGCCCTCGAAGTTACGGTAAACAAAGGTAAGTACTCTGTGCACCAGGTTGCCGTATGTAGCCACCAGCTCGTCGTTGTTGCGGCGCACAAACTCGCGCCAGGAGAAATCGGTATCAGAGGTCTCCGGCATATTGATGGAGAGAAGGTAACGCAGCGGGTCGGGGTCATAGCCGTCGAGATAGTCGAGCAGCCAGACGGCCCAGTTCTGGCTGGTGGAGAGTTTTCTGCCTTCAATGGTCAGGAACTCATTCGCCGGGACATCATAAGGCAGGTTCAGGTTGTCCCCGTAGCCCATCAGCATGGCCGGCCAGATGAGGGTATGGAAGGGGATGTTGTCCTTGCCGATGAAATAATAGCTCTTGGTCTCGCTGTTCTGCCAGAAATCGCGCCATTTTTCTCCATCGCCGCTTATAGAAGCCCATTCCTTGGCGGCAGACAGGTAGCCGATGACGGCCTCAAACCAGACATATATCCGTTTATCTTCAAAGCCTTCCAGAGGCACCGCCACCCCCCATTCTATATCACGGGTGATGGCCCGGTCTTTCAGCCCTTCCTCAAGGTAACGCCGGGAGAAGTTCAGCACGTTCGGTCGCCAGTGTGTCTGCTGCTTCACCCAGTCCAGCAGGCGGTCATTAAATTCGGACAGCTTCAGGAAGAAATGTTCGGTATCCCGGAAAACGGGCGTGGTGCCACAGATACGACAGCGTGGAGCGACGAGCTCGGCGGGACTCAGTGGTTTACCGCATGCCTCGCACTGGTCGCCGCGTGCAGCGGGAGAGCTGCAGAACGGGCAGGTCCCCTCGACGTAGCGGTCAGCGAGGAAGCGCTGGCACCTAGGACAGTATGGCTGCGATAGCGTATCCTTGAAAATGTACCCGCGTTCCAGCAGGGTAAGGAAGATATCCTGGGTAACTCTGGCGTGGTTTTCCGTGCCGGTGGTGGTGAACAGGTCAAACGAGATACCTAGCCTCTGCCAGGACTCAAGGAACTGCCGGTGGTACCGGGCGGCAATTTCGCCCGGTTTTTTCCCTTCCTGCTCGGCCTTGATGGTGATGGGTGTGCCGTGCTGGTCTGAGCCCGAAACCATCAGCACCTCATTGCCTTTGGTGCGGTGATAGCGGGCAAATATATCCGGCGGCAGATAGGCACCGGCAATCTGCCCCAGGTGGAGCGGACCGTTCGCATATGGCCAGGCAACGGCAATAAATATTTTCTCGCTCATCAGGCGACCTCAATCATGTTCTGGAATTCCGGATTCAAGGAAGGTCAGTATCTGTTCCCCTTTTTCCGTTTTATACTGGGCGTAACCCTTTTTCAGGCAGCAATCAACGCAGTACCGTTTCGCCTCCCCTTCCTCGTCTTCGATGCCGTCCTTTTCATCGACGACAAGGTACCGCTCGGGATAGGGGATGCTGCGCTGACACTCGTCACACTTTATTTCTCCCAGTGAAATGCACCCTCTACGCATGGCTCAACTCCTCTCCAGACTGCGACATGTATTCCGGTTTTTCATCCGAGGCCTTGTTCATTTCAAGCCAGGTCCGGTATAACTCACGGCGGGAAAGGCCGGTCTCTCCCGCTACACTGGCGATAGCTTCCTTTGCTTTGACACCATTTTGATACATATCACGCAGTCGTTTCTCGATAATTTTATTCGATTTCTGGGGTTTTTCCTCTCTTTTACCTTCAATAACCAGAGTAAATTCGCCTCTGGGCTCGATGAAGCGGTCGATAGCCTGGCTTATAGCCCCCCGGAAAACTTCTTCATGAAGCTTGGTGAGCTCGCGGCAGACCGCGAGCCGCCTGTCGCCAAGGACCAGTCGCAGGTCGCTGAGTGCCTGCTGCAGCCGGTGCGGCGCTTCCAGGATGACCATGGTTCCCGTTTCCTGGGCCACTGATTTCAACGCCTGCTTTCGGGCACTGGCTCTGCGGGGAAGGAAACCGAGGTAGAGAAAACGGTCGGTGGGAAGGCCTGAGACCGCCAGTGCCGTGATGACCGCGGACGGGCCGGGTATCGGGATAACCGGAATACCGTTTTGATTCGCCGCCCCGATAAGTTCATAGCCAGGGTCGGATATCCCCGGCATTCCAGCCTCGGAAACCAGAGCTACATCCCCTTCCTTCAGGCAATTTAAAATGTAATCAAGTTTGGTCTTTTTATTATGCTCGTGGTAGCTGGTCATCGGCGTCTGAATATGGTAGGCGTTCAGCAGCCGTTTCGTTTTACGCGTATCCTCGGCGGCGATCAGTTTGACTTCACGCAGAATGCGGAGGGCACGCAGCGAGATATCTTCCAGATTGCCGATGGGAGTTGCCACCACGTATAAATTAGGCATGAATACTAAATTTCCCCAACGTAATTTATTATAGCCTATGCTTCATAACCTGTCTAACTTTGAGATGGCGGGCAGAATTTCTTGACTTGCCAGCCGGTTTTTGTTATATTCTATATTTAAATGGTGCCGAAAAAGATGGAATCCCCCCAATACAAACAACTGAGACGTGCCTACGGCTTTGATGAAGTGGCTATCGTCCCGGGAGACATCACGGTCAATCCTGACCAGACCAACATCGACTTAACCATCGAGAATTATACGTTCTCCCTGCCCATTATCGCTTCGGCCATGGATGCGGTAACCGACGTTAATTTCGCCGTGCTGCTGAGCAAAATGGGTGGACTGGCCGTTCTCCACCTCGAAGGGGTGCAGACACGCTATCAGAACCCCGGCGAGGTACTGGCCAGAATCGCAAAAGCACCGCAGTCTGAGGTAACCGGGCTGATGCAGGAAATTTATGCCGAACCCATCAAGGATAACCTCATCGGTGAACGGATTCAGGAAATTAAAAAACAGGGCGGGACCTGTGCCGTTTCGGTAACGCCGGCCAATACCAAGCGCTTTGCCCCGATTTTGGCCGAGGCCGGGGCGGATTTACTGTTTGTGCAGGCCACCGTGACCACGGCACGTCATACGTCGAAAAGTTACCGTGGCCTTATCTTCTCCGAGCTGCGGGACATGGTGTCTATGCCTGTAGTGGTGGGCAACTGCGTCAGCTACAACGCCTGCCTGGACATAATGCGGACCGGTATCTCGGCGGTACTGGTCGGCGTCGGGCCGGGCGCTGCCTGCACCACCAGGGAGGTCCTCGGCATTGGTGTTCCTCAGGTAACGGCGACAATCGACTGTGCCGCCGCCAGGGAACAGTACTACCGCGAGACAGGCCGGTACGTGCCCATAGTCACAGACGGTGGTTTCCGCAAGGGTGGTGATGTCTGCAAGGCACTGGCGGCCGGTGCCGATGCTGTGATGCTGGGCTCCATTTTTGCCCAGTCTAAAGAAGCACCGGGACTGGGCTATCACTGGGGAATGGCTCACCCCCACCCGGCGTTGCCCCGGGGAACCCGCATCAAAGTGGGCACCACCGGTACGCTGGAGCAGATTCTCTTCGGGCCAGCGTCAGTCACCGATGGCAGTCAAAATATCGTCGGCGCCATTCGCACTGCGATGGGTGTCTGCGGGGTAAACACCATCCGGGAAATGCAACAGGCGGAGATGGTGATTGCGCCGGCGATTACCACGGAAGGGAAATCCTGGCAGAAGGCTCAGTCCGGTTCCTGAGGCCGGCCTGAGAAAAAGAGTTATTCTTCCTCCTCTTCTTCCTCCACATCGTCTATAGCAGTGCTCGTTTCTTCAGCGATGTGCGGCAATAAAGCGGCCACTTTTTTGCGTGGTCGAGCAGCGAAGTCCGCCTTGTTGATTATCTGACGCAGTTCCTTTAATTTTTCTGCCTGTTTCGCCGTTTTCACCGGTATAACCACCCCATCCACTCCTGTTTTCCACAGGGCTTTGAGTTCATCGCCACTAACTGACGTCTGTACCGTCAGGAGCAGGGGTTTGGACAGAAGGTCGGCAAAGCGCTGGCAGAGCATAAGCTGGCGCCAGGTAATGGCGGAGTTCTCTTCTTTGTCACCAGCCAGCAGCACGGCATCCACCGGCAGTTCGTTTATCGTCCTGAGCAGGCCATCACTCAGCGACGGCTCTACGAGCAATATTTTGCCCGCCTTCTCGATGCCGGAAAGGCCAAACTCTATATCCAGTGGCAGGATAACAAAGTCGGCACCCGCCTCGATAGAGGCCTTTATCTGCTGACGGCTTTTCCCTTCCAGCCACAGTCCCCAGACCAAGTCGGGCAGAGACCGGGCGGTATTTGTTACTACATCTTTGCCAGTGCCGGTTTGAGCAATGATGGCGGCGTCGGCGCTGGAAACGTAATCAGCCAGTGGCGCGGTATTATTTGCCGGCTCGACCCGGGCAATAAGTGCCATTTTTGGCTTTGCCGGGGACGGTTTGGTAGCTCTGAACCCCAATGGCAGGGAAACCGTTTCCGCGCTCTGTAGCAGTTTATCGATTAGCTTGCTCACGCTACCTCCCGGTACCAGCGCGTAAGTGTCTTACCGGCTGGCTGACTCCGGATTAGTATAGCACAATGCTGGCTGCCTTAAGAAATCGCTGATATGGCTCCCCGGATTTTAACAGAGTTTCAATGTCTCTTTTATGGGGAATTAATAACGCGGCTTTAAGATGGAAGTAGTGACCGGAAATAAATATAAGGAGGGCGGTAGCAAGATGATTAAAACAGTAATAAGGCTTAAGGATGATGCGGTGATGGTCTTCGATGACAGAGGGGAGCAGATGACTGTCCATCAGGGTCAGTATGATGATGTCAAAGAAAAGATCTTCAAGGAGGCCCCTCCAGAGGCCGTGTTCCTCCACTGGTTGGGCAGCAACGCCATTCCAGAAACCGTAAGCAGAGAGGACTGGTAGTCAGTGAGGCATTATCAGCAAGTACAGAATATGCTGACTACCGGAGAGGTTGCCCGCATGCTCAATGTCCATCCCGGTACGGTGAGGCGCTGGCATAACCGGGGAATATTGAAAGGATATCGTATCGGGCCGCGGGCAGACCGCCGGTATCGGCTGGCAGACATTGAGCTTTTCCTCAGAGAGAGGCCTACCTCGCCACTATCAGGAGGCAACTCCGAATGTCTATCCTAATGAGTTTACCCTCTATTTGCTTATTACCATTAGAGGACAGGGATCGGTGTGTCAGATGAGAAAGTTCGTCGCCATAGCTCTGGTGGTATTGGTTGGATTGGGCAGCTTTGCCATTGGCAACTGGAATATCTGGGGTGGTGGCGAAGTAAGGGGGTATAACCCACCGGATAACCTTGACTATCTGATTCTGCAAATGGAGTGGGCGCGAGAAACCCATCAGGATATTGTTGATAACCCATGGCGGCACTGGACTTGGCAAAAGGCCGGTATAGACCATAGCGAGTGGGTCGAAATATACGACCAGGTTATTGAGGCGCTAGAGGATAAAAGATGAAAAAGACTATCGGCAACGGCATGAAAAGGTTTTATTTGCATTTGGTTCTTTTGTTCAATCTTGCGTGGTGTTATAATCCCCAATCATCGCCCTTATTAAGACGATGTCAGCTGCAAGTAAACCTCAAGAATAATACAGCAGTCTCAACTATCTGAATTATCCTCGCATCAGTTACTCCTTTTATACTCCATCTGCGGTTTTTCCACTCCAGTAATATAGCAAATATTTCGCCAATTGGCTTTTTTATTGCGGGTATATGATATTAAATTACATAATCTTCAGATGACTATTGACAAATTTAAAACTATTAAACTACAATTGGCATATAGGTAAATAGGTTTGTAGTACTTAAGATGGAGAGTAAGGTTACCGAGCACCAGGATGCCGTGCTTGATGTTCTCCTGGAAAAGGTGTATCGGGACAGCGGCTATGATTTCCGTGGCTACAGGCGCGGAACCGTGACCCGCCGTCTGGGCAGAAGAATGCTGACCACGGGTGTAAAAACATATCTTGACTACATGCACTTTTTAGACTCGCACCCTGAGGAGTACGAACGGTTTGCCGATTACCTCACCATAAAGGTCAGCAGCTTCTTCCGCAGTCCTTATACTTATCGGCAGCTGGCAGGATTGGTGCTGCCGGAACTACTGCTACATAAAAAGGAACGGAGAGAGCGCTCTTTGAGGTTATGGAGCGCTGGCTGTGCCCGTGGCGAGGAACCGTATTCCATGGCCATCATGCTGGCTGATTTTCTGGGGAAAGATTGTTCCAACTATGATATTGCAGTTTACGCCTCTGATATTGGCCATCTCGATTTAGGCGCATTGCGCTCCGGCATTTACCCAGCCTCAGATGTTGAAGGCCTGCCTCGTTCCCTTCTGGACAATTATTTGCTACCTGATGGGGATGACTATGAAGTGAGGGAAGATATCAGGCAGATGGTCCGGTTTTTCCATTTTGACCTTACTTCGACGCTTGGCCAGCCGCTGCCGGTGATGGACTGCATATTCTGTTGCAACGTTCTGATTTATTTTCAAAGGCAGCTTCAGGAGAGGGTGCTTGACCGGCTTTACAATTCGCTGGCCGTACCCGGATACCTGGTTCTCGGTGAGGTGGAGACCCCGACAACCGCCCTGCTTGAGAAGCTGGAATGCCTTGATGGCAAGGCGAAGATATACAAGAGGGTTAGGACTTAATTAAGAGCACGGCGGAGGTTTTAGTCCCGCTTAGAATTATTCAGGAGGTAAGAAATGGACGAGCTTGAGAAAGCGAGGACTTATAGTGAAGCGTTACTTAACAGTATGATTGACGGCCTTGGTGTGCTTGATCTGGAGGGGAAGGTAATTGATGTCAATGAGTCTCTTCTACAAATGATGGGCTTGAAAAAAGAGGAGTTTGTGGGGTTGCCGCTTATACAAGTACTTGGCCCGATGGTTGAGCCAACGGAGCTAGAAAAGGTCTCTGCTACTATTGGGCAGCTTATGGCTGGCGCTCCGGCGGGGTTTATAGAGATGGTTACCACTCATAAAGACGGCACCCGGGTCACGATATCTATTGGTCCCAGTGTGGTAAGGGATGCTCAGGGTAAGCCGGTGATGTTATTTGCCGTGATGAGAGACATCACAGAACGCAAGCGGATGGAGCAGGAGATACAGGACAAGAATGAACAATTGAATGCGCAGAACGAGGAGCTTCGAGTGACTGAGGAGGAGCTAAGAGCCAGCAATGAAGAGCTGGAGGCGGCCAATGAAGAGCTGACGGAAACGCAGGAGCAGCTGATTCGCTCGGAGCGGCTGGCGGCGATAGGTCAGCTGGCGGGAGGTGTGGGCCATGAGCTCAGGAACCCTCTCGGTGCCATCAAAAACGCCGTTTACTACATCAAGGGTAAACTGGCTAAAAGTGAGCTGGCGGAGAAGGAACCGCGGGTTCTGGAATTCCTTGACATCGTGGAT
Organism: Dehalococcoidales bacterium; assembly: GCA_016783105.1. Next base: position 80,724 of record JADHXF010000001.1, read on the forward strand.
GACGAGGTCAATACCTCCAACAAAATCATCACTGATTTGCTCGGGTTTTCCCGCGTCGGCAAGCCGTCGGTTACACCCACGCCGGTGGAGAAGATAATTGAAGATGCCCTGGCGCGGGTGCCTGTTCCGGAAAATGTGGCACTGAACGAGAATCTTGGCCCTGACTCTAAAGAGGTGGTCGTGGACGCGGGGCAGATTCAGCAGGTGCTGGTTAACGTGATTACCAATGCGGTGCAGGCAATGCCAGAGGGTGGGAAACTGACCATAAGCACCAGGGAAAGAAATGGTTTCCTGGAGCTTGATGTAACCGATACCGGAAACGGCATATCTGATGAAAACAAAGGTAAGGTTTTTGACCCCCTTTTTACGACGAGGGCAAAGGGTATCGGCCTGGGACTGGCCGTCAGCAAGTCGATAATTGACCGTCACGGCGGGCAGATTGAAGCCAAAAGCACGGTCGGCAAGGGGACCACGTTTACCATCAGATTACCACTGGAGACACCGGTTCAGGAGGGCAGCGTTGAAAAGCAATAACAGGCAAACCAATATCCTGGTCGTTGATGACCTGCGCAGCATGCGGTTGACACTTGGCGGCATACTGGAAGATGAAGGGTATAATGCCACGGCTGTAGAAGATGGCTACCGGGCTATAGATGAAGTGAAAAAGAGGCACTTTGATGCCATTTTCATTGATATCAAGATGCCGGGGATAGATGGGGTGCAGACTTTTCGGGAGATTAAAAAGATAGACCCTGATACCACCGTGGTGATGATGACGGCGTACTCTGTGGAGGAACTGGTGAAAGAAGCCCTGGAAGAAGGTGCCCACGCCATTATTTACAAGCCGTTCGATATCAGTATGGTCATCGCCATAATCGAAGAGCTGCTGGTCCAGAAAACACTGGTGCTCGTGGTCGATGACCATTTCACTGACCGGGAGACGTTAAAGACAATTCTCGAGGAGAAGGGATATCGGGTCGCCACGGCTGCTGATGGCACCGAGGCCATTGATATGGTCAGGAGCCGGCATTATGACATCATTTTTCTGGACGTCAGGCTGCCCGATATGACCGGTTTTGAGACCTTTGAACAGGTGAAAAAGATAGACCCGCAGACAGCGGTGATAATGATGACCGGCTATGCCGAAGAAGACCTGGTGAGAAGCGCCATCGGGTCTGGTGCCTATGCTTATCTGTACAAACCCCTCGATATGAAAAAGGTAATCACTCTGGTTGAGGCGGTGTCCAGGGAGAAACAAAAATGACGCTGGCAGCGGCCACCATACTGGTTGTGGAGGATGACGCGGGTGCCAGGACAACGCTGTGTGGCATACTGGAGGAAGTTGGCTACAGAGTTATCGGGCTGGAAAAAGGGGCTGATGCGCTGAAGGCAATGAAAAAGCCCCCCTTTGACGTGGTCGTTGTTGACATAAAATTACCTGACGTCAGTGGCCTGGATATACTGGAAATGGCCAAGGAAATTAATCCGGAGGTGGCGGTAGTTATCACCACGGGATATGCCAGCGTGGAGACGGCTGTGGACGCGGTAAACCAGGGAGCTTACGCCTATTTTGTCAAACCAGTAAATCCCGATGAAATAAAGAATACCATTGCCAATGCGCTCAAGCAGCAGCGGCTCGCACTGGAGAACAAAAAACTGGTGGAAAGCCTGCAACGCTCCAGCAAGCTGCTTTTTGAAACCAATGAACAATTGCAGCATGACATCGCTGAGCGCAAACGAATTGAAGAAGTGTTAAGACTGTCAGCCCAGCAGTGGCGAACCACGTTTGATGCCATCAGCCACGCGGTCTGTCTGCTGGATACTGATGCCAAAATTGTGCGTTGTAACAAAGCCATGACCAACCTGATGGGCATGTCGTACAGCGATATCCATGGTAGAAACTGCTGCCAGCTGTTACACGGCCAGATGGAACCAGTTCAGAAATGCCCCTTTGTGCGCATGAAGAAATCACATCGGCGGGAAACTCAAGCCATGTCTCTGGGTGATAAGTGGCTTGAAATCGCGGTGGACCCTCTTGCCGATGAGAAAGGCAATATCACGGGGGCGGTTCACATCATTTCCGATATTACCGAGCGCCGGCGGTGGGAAGAGGTGCTGCGCCAGTCCGAAGAAATGAGCTCTACATTGCTGAAAAATGCCCCCTATCCGCTGCTTGTGCTCAATGCCGATACCTCAATTAAATACGTCAATCCGGCGCTGGAGCAATTATCCGGATTTTCCCTGTCTGAGGTCATTGGTCTGAAAGCACCGTATCCGTGGTGGACGGAAGAAACGCGGGATAAAACGAATCGAGATTTTAGAGAAGCAATGAGTGATGGTGCCATTGGAAAAGAAGAGTTATTTAAGAAGAAAAACAGCAAGCGGTTCTGGGTTAACATAAACGCTACACCGGTAATTATAGATGGAGAATATAAATACTATCTGGCCAACTGGGTTGATATTACCGAGCGCAAGCAGATGGACCAGGAACTAAAAGAAAAAAGCGAGCTTCTGGAGACAAAGAACGAGGAACTTCAGGCGCAGAGTCGGGAATTAAAAGTACAGGAGCAGGAACTGGTGGAGAAGACCAGAGAACTGGAAGTGGCCAGCAAAGCGAAGTCCGAATTCCTGGCTCATATGTCACATGAGTTGCGCACTCCGCTCAATGTTATCATCGGCTTCTCCGAGTTAATGCTGGACGGTGCGGCGGGAGACCTCAACGAGGAACATAAACAGTGTCTGAACGATATTTTAGGTAGCGGGCAGCACCTGCTGAGCCTCATCAATGATATTCTGGATCTTTCCAAGATAGAAGCAGGCAAAATGGAACTGAGAATGAGGAATATCACGCTGCCGAATACTCTGGAGACCTTGAAGAACGAAATGATGCCTATAATCAACAAGCGGAAACAGAACCTGGAACTGGTAATCCAGGACGGACTCCCGCCGGTACGAGGCGATAAGGATAAAATACGGCAGGTGCTGCTCAATCTGCTGAGCAATTCGACCAAGTTTACTCCAGACGGCGGTCATCTGCGTGTCGAGGTGGTCAGGGAGGACAGCTGGTGCCGGGTCAGTGTTATTGACAACGGCATCGGGATAAGAAAAAAGGACCAGAAAATCATTTTTGAGCCGTTCCGGCAGATTGATAGTCCGCTACCGAGGGAAGCCGGTGGTACCGGACTTGGCCTGGCCATTGCCAGGCAAATCATCGAAAAGCACGGCGGCCAACTATGGGTAAACAGTGAATACGGAAAGGGAAGTCAATTCCATTTTACCTTGCGCCTGGCCATGGCTGATGGTCTTCATTCCTGATATATGAATAAAGGGGGGCGAATTGACGGGAGGCATAAATTGCGGAAGGAAAAGGTGCTGATAGTGGAGGATAACCTGCAGAATATGAAGTTGCTCGAGATGCTTTTAAGGGCGAAGGCCTATATCCTGCTCAAGGCCTGTGACGGTGAGGAAGCACTGGATATGGCAATTCGGGAGCAGCCTGACCTGATTGTCATGGATATCCAGCTTCCGAAAATGAGCGGGATTGAAGTAACGAAACGGCTCAGACAGATGCCTGTTTTCAGCCATACCCCAATCATTGCGCTCACCGCTTATGCCATGAGGGGGGATAAGGAGCGATTTATGGAAGCGGGCTGCAATGCCTATCTGTCAAAACCAATCAGCACCCGTGAGCTGCCCGTGATAATAGACCAGATGCTGCAGGAGCATAGGGAAAATAATGCTTAGAGCGGTGTAGAAATGACGAAGAAGATACTGATCGTGGACGATGACTCCTCAATGGTAAGACTGATTTCGCAGGTTCTGTCCAGCAAAGGATACGAAATGCTGGAATCCAATAATGGTCAGGACGCATTGCGACTTCTTTACAGCCAAAAGCCAGACCTGGTACTGCTCGACGTGGTTATGCCCACCATGGATGGCTGGCAGACCTGCAGTCGCATTCGTGACATATCAGCTACCATACCGATTATCATGCTTACCGGTCGGCGTAAAACGGAGGAAGACGTGGCCCGCGGCCTTGATTATGGTGCTGACGAGTATCTCATCAAGCCGGTAGGAAATAAAGAGCTGGTGGCGAGGGTGCAGGCAATGCTGCGGCGCGCTGAATTGCCTTCATCTGTGGAAGACCAGGGTAAGCATGCCGTCTTCAGCGACGGTTATCTTACCGTGGATATAGCCCAGCGCAGGGTAATAGTCGATGGAAACCGTGTCAAATTAACACCTATTGAGTTCCGCCTGCTGGCTCTGCTGCTGCAGAACACCGGGCGCATTCTGATGCACCAGCAGCTGCTGGAAAAAGTGTGGGGCTGGGAATACGTTGACGACCTCGATTATGTGCGTATCTATATTTCGCATCTGCGGAAAAAAATAGAACCGGACCCTGCCCTCCCCAAATATATCATCACCGAACCCGGCGTTGGCTACTACTTTCAAAAGCCGGCCTGAAGGTGAGTCTCTTCACCGGGTCTTTGAATTGGCTGCTCTGTGCCTGTGCCTTTTGCCGAATAACCTGGAAGCTGGTATAATCCTAGCGATATGGTGGCAAAAGTAGATTGCTTGCAATTGAGTGCCTACTTCTCAGGGTTGGATTCTGAAGAGCTTGATTCAATCCGCGAGCATATGTTTGAAAAGTCGGTAGCGCGCGGAGAGGTAATTATCTTTGAAGGCGAACCGGCCACGGCCATATACATCGTTATCTCCGGCGTGGTCAAGGTATTTAAAACCTCTACCGATGGCAAGGAGCAGATAATATATCTGGCGCGACCCGGCGACTCATTTAATGACGTGCCTGTTTTTAACGGAGGGTTGAACCTGGCCAGTGCCGAGGCGATGACGCAGGTAAATCTGTGCGGAATAAAGAAAGATGAACTTGAGGCGATACTGCCGGGAAATCCCAAGCTGGCGGAGAATGTATTGAAAGTGCTTTCGCAGCGAGTCGAGCAGATGGTTTCGCTGGTTGAGGACCTGTCGTTCCGGCGGGTGACGGGGAGGGTGGCCAAGATACTGCTTGAGAATGCGGAGGACACGACCGGCCAGAGGCATAGATTGACCCAGCAGGAGATGGCCGCTATGGCTGGCACGGCCAGAGAGATGATTGGACGGTCGCTCAAGCTACTGGAGGACGAAGGAAAGATAAGGTTGGAGCGCAACCGTATTGTAATCACGGATAAAAAAATGCTGAGAGAGATTGCCGGTGTTGGCGTGTGAGACAAAAGTCGCTGACAGGCGGGAAAATCGAATACTAAAATACGGCTGTACAGAGGAAATAGGTAAGTAATTAAAATGCTACTGATCGACCTAGGTAAATGCAACGGTTGTGGGCTCTGCGTGGAGGTGTGTTACTGCCAGAATCTGGTGCTGGTTGGCAGGAAGGTCGAGAAAAAAGAGCATAGAGAGTGTCCGGGGTGCAGCAAATGGTGCACGATGTGCGAAATGGTCTGTACCACCGGGGCTATACAATGCTCCTTCGAGGTAGTCACCGAAGGGTAGCATCGTTCGGCAGGCCCTTCCTGGCCATCACAGTTGCCGATTTTTTCTCATTCCATATATCTTTTAGCTTGTTTTTTCGTTATTTTAATATGGGACAAAAGTCACATACAGGAGCAGTCTGCTGAACTAAAATAGACTAATTAATAAGGAGAGGGGGTGCGTGATGAGGAATAGAAGTAGCCTGAAGGAAGAGAAGCCGGCGGAAGTAAAGACCTGCCAGCATTACTGGGTTATTGAGGCGGCCAGTGGCCCGATAAGCCGGGGTGTCTGTAAGATTTGTGGTGAGGAAAGAGAGTTTCAGAATTCATGGTTGAACTCCAGCTATATGGGGAAGGATGCCCAGGTTTTCGGTTTGCCCAACATGCTCGAAGATGAAGAAGATGCCTAATAGAGTATAAGACGAGACAGAGTAAAGGTATCCAGTATTCGGAGGGGTGAAAAGCCCCTCCGTTCATTTATGATAGCCTCAAGTCTATATTTGTTGTAAGATAATAGGGCAATGGTTGGCGTGGTAAAACAGGTGGCCGTTCTTGGCTCTACCGGGTCCATTGGCCGGCAAACGCTTGATGTTCTCCGGGCGATGCCGCAGCTATTTCGTGTTGTCGGGCTGGCGGCGGGGAAAAACCTGGATTTGCTGGCTGAGCAGGTCGAAGAATTCAAGCCGGAGTTCATTGGCTACCCCCCGGAGGCTACCGATACTGAGCTATTAAAGCGTACAGTTGACATAAAAAATAGTTTCTTGCCTCTGGATGAAATGGCGGCCAGCCCTAAGGTAGACATAGTGGTCATGGCCACATCTGGAAAGGCGGGGCTGAGACCGACGCTGGCGGCGTTGCGGGCGGGCAAAGACATCGCGCTGGCCAATAAAGAGTCGCTGGTCTCGGCGGGGGAGATTCTCATCGTTGAAGCGAAGAAGGGCGGCGCCCGGATTCTGCCCGTTGACAGCGAGCACAGCGCCATATGGCAGTGTCTTGGTGGTGAAAGCCAGGAGGCAGCACGGATAATTCTGACCGCTTCAGGAGGGCCGTTCCGCCAGTTACCGTTCAAGCAGTTAGCCAAGGTGACGGTAGCGCAGGCGTTGCGGCACCCTTCATGGCGGATGGGGAAAAAGGTGACCATAGACTCGGCGACGCTGATGAACAAGGGGCTTGAGGTCATTGAGGCGCACTGGCTCTTCAATATGCCCTACGACCGCATCGACGTGCTTGTCCATCCTCAGAGCATCATACATTCCATGGTGGAGTTTATCGACGGCTCAATTAAAGCGCAGCTGAGCTATCCCGATATGCGCTTGCCCATACAGTACGCCCTGTCCTATCCGGAAAGGCTTGCCAATCCACAGCTTCCTCGGCTTGACTGGGCTCTGGTAAAAAATCTGGACTTTGAGCCTCCTGATTACGATAGGTTTCCCTGCCTGCGGCTGGCCATTGAGGCGGGCAAACAGGGTGGGACCTATCCGGCGGTGCTCTGCGCGGCTGACGAGGTGGCCGTGGCACTATTTCTCGACGGGCGTATCCGGTTTACCGATATCGCTGGACTGATTGAGCGGACGCTGGAGCAGCACCAGCTTGTTGCCAAACCTTCTTTAGAAGAAATCGAGGTGGCGGATACCTGGGCGAGGGAAACATTACTCAAAACGGCGAGAGGAGTGAAGTAATGGAAGTTTTCATCACCGTAATCGCTTTTCTGGGAATACTGGCGGTACTGATTATCGCCCACGAATTCGGGCACTATATCACCGCCAGAGCCTCGGGCGTCGAGGTGGAAGAAGTGGGCATCGGTTTCCCGCCCCGTCTGCTGTCGTTCAAGCGCGGTGATACCATATACTCATTGAATGCCATACCGCTGGGCGGTTTTGTCAAGATGTCCGGCGAAGAGGACCCCAAGGTGCCGGGAAGCCTGGCCAGCAAGAGTATTCCAGTCAGGTTGCTGACACTGGGTTCCGGTTCGCTGATGAACCTGCTGCTGCCTCTGCTTCTCTTCTCGGTGGCATTCATGGTGCCGCATAACGCTGTTTACGGGCAGGTGCTGGTTGACAAGGTCTCTGCGAATTCACCCGCGGCCAGGGCAGGGATAGTTGCCGGGGATACCATTCTTGAGATAAACGGGAAACAGGTCAATAGCGTCGGCGATGTGCAGCGCGGCATTCAGCTTAACCTGGGACAGCCCGTTGCTTTGCTCGTCCGGCATTCTGATGACACGGTTGAGGAGTTCAGCGCAGTACCGAGATGGCAGCCACCGGCGAAAGAGGGGGCGGTTGGCGTTGGTGTGAGAACGGTCTCACCAACGGTCGTCCGGCAGAGCTATCCTTTCTGGCAGGCGATACCGATGGGCGTGCGGGAATGCATTGACACCTTCGTCCTCTTCAAGAACGGCATTATCAGCATGATTATTGGCAGCGTGCCGAGAATTTTGGCCGGGCCGGTGGGCATTGCTCAGCTTACCGGCGAGGTGGCCCAGGCAGGGTTCAGCCCACTGCTGGAGTTCGCTGCCTTTCTGAGTATCAACCTGGCCATCATCAACCTGCTCCCCCTGCCGGCACTGGACGGCGGGAGGATTGCCTTTGTCCTTCTGGAGTTGGTGCGGCGTGGCAGACGCGTGTCGGCCCGAGTTGAAGGTATGGTTCACATGGTCGGCTTTGCCATGCTCATTACCTTTCTTCTTTTGATTACCTATCAGGATATCATCCGCATCGTCAGCGGCGAGAGTCTGCTGCCATGATGAAAAGGCGCATTTCAAAAAAAATTAAGATTGGTGGGGTGGCCATCGGGGGTGGGGCACCCATCGTGGTGCAGTCGATGACCAACACGGACACCCGCGATGTCAGGTCGACCATCAATCAAATCAGAGAACTTGAGCAGGTGGACTGCGAACTGGTGCGGGTCGCCGTGCCCGATGCTGAGGCTGCCCGTGCCATTGCTGACATCAAGAAAGACATAAATATCCCCCTTATTGCCGACATCCACTTTGATTACAGACTGGCATTGCTGGCACTGGAGGCGGGCGCCGATGGGCTGAGGCTGAATCCGGGCAACATCGGCGCGGCGGAGAAGGTGAAGGCGGTGGCGCTGGCGGCGAAGGAGAGGGGCGTGCCGATACGTATCGGGGTAAACGCCGGCAGCCTGCCCAAAACGGCCAATCTTAAATTGAGCGTTGCTGAGAGAATGGTCGAGGCGGCTCTGGAGCAGATAAGACTTTTAGAAAGCCTCGACTTCACCCTGATAAAAGTGTCCCTGAAGGCGTTTGACGTGCCGACGATGGTTGAAGCCTGTAAGTCAATCGCCGGAAAGATGCCGTACCCGCTGCATCTCGGCGTCACCGAGGCGGGTACGCCCAAGCGGGGCGTCATCCGCAGCGCGGTGGGCATCGGCACTTTGCTGTATATGGGCATCGGCGATACGATACGCGTTTCCCTCACCGCCCACCCCCGCGAAGAGGTAATCGCCGGCTATGAAATTTTAAAGAGCCTGGACCTGCGCCAGCACGGCCCGGTACTGGTCAGCTGCCCCTCCTGTGGTCGGGCGGAAGTTGATATAGTAAAATTAGCGGAAGAGGTGGAGGAGCAGCTTTTGAAGATAAATAAGCCGGTAAAGGTGGCGGTAATGGGCTGCGTGGTCAACGGCCCCGGCGAGGCCAGGGACGCCGACGTCGGCATTGCCTGCGGGAAGGGGAAAGGCGTTATCTTCAGGAAGGGGAAAAAGGTGGGGGTGGTGGCGGAAAAAGACTTCCTGACCGCGCTGATGAGGGAAGTGGAGGGGTTATAAACCGACAAAGGCGTATTTTGGAAATGAAGCGATAAAACGTGAGAAAGGGTGAGAAAACAACTGGTGAGGTTATGCCTCTATTGTGGTGGTCACTTGGTGATATAGATGTTCAAGTTTATCGCTAGTTCTGCTGGGTGGTCTGCACTATCGGGGTTAGGGACTAGGGAGTAAGGGTTTAGGAGGCAATAATGATACCAAACATTATTATAGGATTTATAGGTTTGTGGATATTCGTAGAGGCGCTTCATAAATACCATGATGGGAGACAGAAAAAAGAAAAAAGTGGGGAACAAAAATTCCAACAAGACCTTAGATTGATACGGATAGTTTGTGGTCTAACCCTGATGGTGATAGTAGCAATAGTGAGACCTTAATTGGGGAGTGCTATATTCTATGATAACTAATACTATTAAGCATCAATGGAAAATATAGCAAAAAATGGAATTGTTTAAGGGGGGTTAATTATGCCAACTCTTGATGTGACGAAATCGTTTGGTGCGACCTTAAGGGTAAATTGTGAAGGTAGAAGTGTTGGATTTAGAGTGGTGTACGATTCAGGACGTAACTTCCCGTTCGGTTCATTGTGGGTGACAGCACGAGAATGGGACAGACTAGTAGCTTGGGTTGAATTGCAGCGCAAAGAGGAAGCGTTAAAAGAAGCCAAATAGAGGAAAAGCCTACAGATAAAAGGGAGTTTAAGAGGGGCGAAGCCCCTGGGGGAAATCCCCCTGATTCCCCCTTTGGCAAAGGGGGAGAACTTCTCCCTTTCTTAAAGGGAGAGCGAGAGGGATTTAAACAGGGACACAGGGGGTAAGGTAGAAAAACTAAATATACTGGAGTATTAATCTATGCGTCTATCACAGCTATTCGGCAAGACACAGCGGGAGATACCGTCCGAGGCGGACACGGCCAGCCACCAGCTTTTACTGCGGGCGGGGATGATAATGCAGGTGGCGGCGGGGGTCTATTCCTATATGCCGCTGGGGTGGCGGGTGCTGAAAAAGATTGAGAACATAATACGTGAGGAGATGGACAACGCCGGCGGGCAGGAACTGGCCATGCCCGTGCTCCAGCCCGTTGAGCTCTGGCAGCAGACAGGGAGAGACCAGTCCTTCGGCAAGGGGCTTTTCACCCTGCTCGACCGACGGGAACGCACCCTGGTGCTGGGGCCGACCCATGAGGAAGTGCTCACCCAGATGGTCAGCCACCACGTGCAGAGCTACCGCGACCTGCCAAAGCTGCTCTACCAGATTCAAACAAAATTCCGCGACGAACCAAGGCCGCGCGGCGGGCTGATAAGGGTGCGCGAGTTCATCATGAAAGACCTCTACAGCTTCGACGTGGGCGAGGACGAGCTGGACGTGAGCTACCAGAAGATGGTACAGGCCTACCGGAATATCTACGACCGCTGTGCACTGCCGGCGCTGTTTATTGAGGCGGACAGCGGGGCCATCGGCGGCAAGGACTCCCACGAGTTCATGCTCATCGCCGAGAACGGCGAGGACGAGGTCATCTGCTGTGATAGCTGCGAGTACTCGGCCAATGCCGAAAAAGCAATCAGCGTCAAGAGACAGATAAAGCCGGAAAAGCCGCAGCCGCTTGGGGAAGTGGCCACTCCTGGCATGAAGACTATCGAGGAACTGGCTAATTTCCTCAAAGTGCCCAAAGACCACACCCTGAAGGCGGTCTTTTACGTTGCCGATGGTCAGGTGGTCTTCGCCATGATACGGGGCGATCTTGACGTCAACGAGGTGAAGCTGCAAAGGCTGCTGAAATGCACCGACCTGCACCTGGCCACCGAGGACGAGGTCAGCAAGGCGGGCATCTCCGCCGGCTATGCCTCGCCGATGGGCCTGAAAGGCATAAAGATTGTGGCTGACGACTCGGTAACCGAGGGCATCAACTTCGTCGCCGGAGGCAACAAGCCGGATATACATATAAAGAACGTCAACTACCCGCGCGACTTCAAAGCGGACATCGTCGCCGATATCGCCCGGGTCGGGGAGGGGGACGCCTGCCCGAAATGCGGCGGAATGTTGAAATCGATGCAGGGGATTGAAATCGGGCACGTTTTCAAGCTGGGCACCTTCCTCAGCAACGCCCTTGGCGCCAACTTCGTCGATGAAAAGGGAGACTCTCGACCCATTATCATGGGCTGTTACGGGATAGGGCTGGGCAGATTGCTGGCGGCCGCCGTTGAGCACTACCACGACGACAAGGGCATCATCTGGCCGCTGTCCATCGCACCTTATCAGGTCTATCTCTGCCCGCTCTACCGCGAGGGCACGAACGTGGCGGAGGCCGCCGAGAAACTGTATAGCGAACTGCAATCGGCCGGCCTTGAAGTGCTCTTTGACGACCGTGAGGAGTCCCCCGGCGTAAAATTCAATGACGCCGACCTTCTGGGGATACCGTTGAGGGTAACCGTCGGCCCGCGCACCCTGCAAAACAGCAATGTCGAGGTTAAGTGGCGGGCGGAAAAAGAGGCGGCGCTGGTGCCTGTCGCCGAGGCGGTGGCCAGAGTGAAAGAACTTGTTAAAGCAAGGTGAGGTAGTACAAAATGGCGCTGATGACGCCGGAGCAGTTTGAAGAGAGCCTGAAGAAGCGTAAACCGCGTGTCTTCATGAACGGTAAAAAGGTGGCCAGTGTCCTCGAGAACCGGAACACCCGCACCGTGGTAGAGGCCAACAAGGCCAGCTACGCCTGGGCTTTAGACCCGAAGTATAAAGACATTATGACCTGCTATTCACCGCTGGTTGATGAAATCGTCAACCGCTATACCTGGGTGAGCGCCAGTGTTGACGACCTTATCAAGAAAGCTGAGGCGGGGACCTTCACCGCCGAGATGCTCGGGACGTGCATCTACCGCTGCGTGGGTTATGACACCTTCCATGCCCTGGCCAGCACTACCTGGGAGATAGACCGCGACCTCAACACCGAATACCACAACAGGTTTCTGGAATACCTGAAGGTGGTGCAGCGTCAGGACTTATCTGTGGCTGGCGCCCTCACCGAGCCAAGGGGTGTGAGAAATCAGAAGACGCTGGAGTGGTCGGACCCGTACCTGTCTTTAAAGGTGGTGGACAAAAATAAGGACGGCATTGTGGTGCGGGGGGCGAAAATCAACATCAGTGGCGCCTATGCCAGCCACGAGCTGGTCGTGCTGCCTCAAGCGGCCCACTTTGAAGGCGAGGAAGATTATGCCGTTGCCTTTGCCACTCCCACCGATGCCACAGGCATTACTTATATCTGCCAGTACACGCCTTACTCCGCGGAGAGGGAACTCGCGGAAGACCTTGAGGAACTGGGCAACCCGGTTTTCGGCCAGCGCGAGACCTCGATGGTCGTCTTCGATAATGTATTTGTGCCCTGGGAACGCGTTTTTCACTGCGGTGAGTACCGGTATTCCGGCAAGCTGGTGGCCCGCTTTGCCCGTACGCACCGCATGACCTGCGGCGGGACGTGCAAGGTGGGTTTCATGAACCAGATTATCGGTGCATCGAGGCTGATTCAGGAGTACAAGGGGCTGGAGAAAGCATCCCACATCAACGAACAGCTGGCGGAGATGGTGGTGCTGCGGGAGACGAGTCGGGCCTGTGGCCTGGAGGCAGCCCGCCGCGGCACTGAGGAGCCTCTCGGCTCAGGCGTCTTCCTGCCCGATGAGCTCATGGGCAACGTGGCCAAGCTCAATGTCTGCAATGCTTTCTGGCGGGTGATGGCGCTCGCTGGCGATATCGGCGGCGGGCTGATTGTTACCATGCCCTCGTTGAAGGAGCTTAAAAATCCAGAGGTTAAGGGCTACGTTGAGGAGTTCTACCGCTTCGGCTCGGAAGAGCCGACGGAAAACATATTGAAAGTTACCAAACTTCTCCAGAACTGGACAGCGGGGCTGCACGGGGTGGGTACCTGGCATGGTGCCGGGCCGGTACAGACTCAGAAAATCATGCTGCAGCGTGTCATCAACTACGACCACGAGAAAGAGCTGGTCAGGAAGCAGTTGCAGCTCAAAGAAAAGGACGAGAGACCAAAAACTGAGGGCTAGCCGCGCAGGGTGGCGCCCAGTTGCTGGGCCAACTTCTTCAGGATTTGCTCCTGGACCTTGTTTGCTTCTTTATCAGTCAGGGTGTGGGTGGGCGACTGGTAGGTGATGCGGTAGGCGAGCGACTTCTTTCCTGCGGGCACTTGCTTCCCCGAATAAACATCGAAAATGACGGTGTCTTTCACCAGGGGGAAGCCTCTGATGATATCAACCACCTGCTGGTGGCTGACGCCGACATCAACAATCAAAGCGATGTCCCTGACCGTGGCCGGGAAGCGAGGTATTGGCTGGAACATGCGGTGTCCGGTCGTAAAGGGCAGCAGTTCCGTTACGTTGAGTTCAAAAAGGTAAACCGCTTCCGCGAGGTCAAAGGCTTCCGTCACCTTGGGATGCAGCTCCCCGATGACGCCAATCTCCTTGTCATTGATGGCAATGGCGGCCTGATGCGCCGGGTGAAAGCTTTCATCATTGCCTGGTTTGAAGCCGGCGGGAATGCCTAATTTGCTGAACAGTCTCTCCAGCGCTGCCTTGGCATCGAAGAAGCCCAGTTGTCCTCCATCGCCGAGCCAGGATATATCGTTTCTGGACCCGCTGAGCAGTCCGCACAGTACCTCGGGTTCATCGGGCAGCTCGTTTGCCTTTGGCAGGTAAATCTTACCGAGTTCAAACAATCGAATACCAGCTTCTTCGTGCCTGCGGTTTGCGACCAGGGCTGCCAGCAGATTGGCCCGCAGAGTGGGCCGCAGATACTCCTGCTCCGCGGTCATAGGATTGGCCAAGCGGGCCGGCATCGGTGCTACTTGCTGGGTTTGCGGCCGGAACCTGCGCAGCATTTCCAGGCTGCTCAGGGAATAGGTCAGTGCCTCCTGAAAGCCGTAGCCGACGAGGGTGTCCTTTATCTTACGCTCCAGGTCGAGGAGGGGCGACGGACTGTGCGGCGGTATCGACTGGCTCAGCGTGGTCATCGGGATTTTATCATAGCCGATGATGCGGGCGACTTCTTCAATGAGGTCAACTTCCTGTGTTATATCGCTGCGCCAGTAGGGGGTGGTAACTTTTGTCTCGGTGCTTGAGGCACCGGGCTGGCATTCGAATCCCAGTGAGGTCAGGGCTTTGGTTATCTGGTCGACGGTGAATTTCGCCCCGAGAACCTGTTTTGACCGTTCGGTGGAAATCATTACCGGTTCCGGCTCCTGTTTACCCGGATAGGCGTCTGCCACGCCCCTGGCGGCCTGGCCGCCGCCAAGCTGCACTATCAATTGTGTGGCCCTTTTCAGGGCGGGCATGGTCAGCCCGGGGCGGATGCCCCGCTCGAAGCGCATGCAGGCTTCACTGGGCAGGGACAGGTGCTGGCCGGTATAATGAATGCTGGCCGGGTTGAAATTGGCCGCCTCCAGGAGGATAGAGGTCGTACCTTCCGTGACCTCGCTGTTGGCACCGCCCATCACGCCGGCAATGGCCACGGCACGCTCGGCATCGGCAATGACCAGCATGTTTCGGGTAAGATTGCGTTCCGCTCCATCCAGGCTGGTAATGGTTTCACCCTCGGTGGCCCGGCGGACGATGATTTTTCTGCCCCTGATAAGCTCGTAGTCAAAGGCGTGCAGCGGCTGTCCCAACTCGAGCATGACGTAGTTGGTGACGTCGACCACGTTATTGATGGGGCGCATGCCGCAGGCAAGCAATCTCTGCTGCATCCACTGTGGTGATTCACCGATTTTGACTCCCGTGATGAGGCTGGCGCAGTACCTGGGGCACAGGTCAGCATCGATGATTTCCACCGCGATGTGCTGGTCAATTGGCGTACCTGCTTCCTCATAAGCTACCCCGGGGGTGTGCAGCTTCTGGTCGGTCAGTGCGGCTACCTCCCGGGCAATGCCGATAACGCAGAGGCAGTCCGGTCGGTTGGGTGTTATATCCAGGTCAAGAATAACGTCTCCAAGGTAATTGGCCAGAGGCATGCCCATCGGGGCGTCAGCGGACAGCACCAGTATTTCCGTATGGTTATCCGAGATACCGAGTTCTTTTTCCGAGCAGACCATACCGCTCGATTCGACGCCGCGGATTTTGGCTGGCTTTAATTTGGCTATCTCCCCGGTGTGCCCGTCGATAAGCTCGGCGCCGACGCGGGCAAAAGCGATTTTATCGCCGACGTTAAGGTTCGGCGCACCGCAGACCACAGTCTGTTGTTCGGTACCGATGTCAACCGTGGGCAGCCGGAGGCGGTCGGCGTTGGGGTGGGGATTGACTGCCGCAATCTGGCCGACCACAATATTATCCCACGTACCACCGATTGCCTGTACTCCCTTGGCCTCAGTCCCGGCCATGGTCAGCCGGTCCGCCACCTCTTTTGGCGGCAGATTGATGTCAACGAATTCCCGGAGCCACTTGAGTGTAACTTTCATCTTACAATGCTAAAACTGTCTCAAGAACCTGAGGTCGTTGCCGTAAAACAGCCGGATATCGTCAATGCCGTAGCGGAGCATGGGCAGCCGCTCGATGCCGATGCCGAAGGCAAAGCTGCTGTATTCTTCAGGGTCGATGCCGCCCCGCCTCAGCACTGCAGGATGGGTCATGCCAGCGCCGAGTATTTCAATCCAGCCGCTGTACCCGCAAAGGCGGCAACCTTTTCCATTGCAGGTCAGGCACTCAATAGCCATCTCCACGCCGGGCTCGACGAAGGGGAAGAAATCGCAGCGGAAACGCACCTTTCTTTCCTCGCCGAAAAAGCGGCGGGCGAACTCGTAGAGCGTCCCTTTCAGATCGGCCATGGTGATGCCCTTGTCCACGGCCAGGCCGTCAATCTGGTAGAACATGGGAAGGTGGGTGGCATCCGTGGCCTCGTAGCGATATACCCTACCCGGCTCTATTACCCTTATCGGCGGTGTCATTTTCTCGATGACGCGAGCGGTTACCGCCGTGGTGTGGGTGCGGAGGAGCATGTTGTGATCGCCGCTCTCCGTCTTGGGCTCTACCCAGCAGGTTGATAGGGTGTCGCGGGAGGGGTGTTCGTCCGGGATATTCAGGGCCTCGAAGTTGTAGTAGTCCCACTCCACGTCCGGGCCTCCGGCTATCTGGAACCCCATGGAAACAAAAATATTTAAAATTTCATTGAGGGTCTGCGTTATCGGGTGCAGGCGACCGTTCGGCAGGGGACGACCGGGCAGGGAAATATCAAGGATTTCCTTCTGTGCCCCGGAGACTAATCGCGCTTCGCGCAGCGCCTGCTTTTTCTCCTGCAGCTCGCTTTCCAGGTCAGTTTTGACCTGATTGGCCCGGGCACCAGCCGACTTTCTCTCTTCGAGAGGCAATGCGGCCAGGTTGCGTAAAATAGAGGTCAGGGAGCTTTTCTTGCCAAGGTAACGAACCCGCCATAACTCCAGCTCTTTTACGTCCTGTATCTTGCCCAGTTCCTGGAGTGCCTGTTTTTTCAGTTCGTCAAGCTGCTGCATCATTTTCCCGCCGTGGTCTTTCCCCTGGTATGGGAGGATAAATGAAGGGGAGGTGGTAAATGCCGGTTGTTCCGCTTTAAACCTGGGCTTTCTCTTTGGCGGTGTTGACCAGATTCTGGAAAGCCTCTGGCTCTCTCACTGCCATTTCGGCCAGCATCTTCCGGTTTAGGCCAGCGCCGGACCTCTTCAGCAGGTTCATAAACTGACCATACTTCAAGCCCTGACCACGGCTGGCGGCATTGATGCGCAAAATCCACAGCCTTCTCATATCGCCCTTGCGCTCGCGGCGGTGCTGGTAGGCGTAGCTCAGGGAATGCAGCATCGCCTCGTGAGCACGGCGATAGAGGGTATGACGGGATGCCCTCTGTCCCTTGGTCATGGCGAGCAGCTTTTTGTGCCGGTGGTGGGTGGTAACCCCTCTCTTCACTCGTGGCAAAGAACTATCCTCCTATCTAGCCAACCCCGTAGGGAATCAGTCTTTTAATTCTGGTTCGGTCAGCGGCATGCAGCTCAACCTTGCTATCGAAAAGCCCCTTTACCCGCTTGGCCTTGCGCCTTCGCAGGTGGCTTTTCGGGCCTTTGACCCGCATGATTTTGCCGCTGCCGGTAATATAGAAGCGACTTTTCGCGCCTTTATGGGTTTTCAACTTTGGCATCTTGACTTTCCTTTATCTCTTCTCTGGCTTTCGGTTTCGCAAGCGGTGTCAGAATGATATTCAAACGTTTCCCCTCCATGATCGGATTTCTCTCCATCGAGGCGTTCTCGTTAAGTGTCTCCGTCATCCGTTTTATAAGCCGCAAGCCCAGTTCCGGATGGGTTATTTCACGCCCCCGGAAGAGCACCGTTACCTTTACTTTATCGCCGTCAGCCAGCAGCTTTCGTGCGGTTCTGGCTTTAGCTTCGAAATCATGGTTGCCAATCTTCGGTCGCAGCCGTATCTCCCTGAGCAAGGAGACCTTCTGGTTTTTTCTCATCTCCTGTTCTTTTTTGGCCTGCTGATACTTGTACTTGCCATAGTCCAGCAGGCGACATACCGGGGGAACGGTGGCCGGGGCGACCTCAACCAAGTCAAGGTCGTGCTTTCTGGCAACCTCCTGCGCCTGACTCAAGGGCATAATTCCTAACTGCTCCCCCTTTTCCCCCACAACACGAACTTCCTGAGCTCTGATCATCTGGTTGATGCGCAGCTGTTTAATTATGTCCTTAAATACCTCCTCAAACACAGGTGTTCTACGTTGAAAAACTATAGCATATTATAAGTCAATAATCAACTTCAGGGAATACTGAACTACCTTATCCCGTCAATTTGCCTCACCACCGCTGCGCTCACTATCTCCCGCCCGGCTGGTAATGGCTGATTTAACGGTCTCCTTAAAGCGCGCAAAAGGCTGAGCCGCGGTCTGCTCTCCGCTGCGCAGGCGGACCGATACGGTTTTGGTCTCCACTTCCTTGTCACCCACCACCAGCATGTAGGGGATTTTTTCCAGCTGCGCCTGGCGAATTTTGAGATTGATTCGCTCCGCCCGGGCATCAACCTCCGCGCGAATATCCTCATCTTTAAGTTCAGTCTCGAGCCAGCGGGCGTAATCCAGGTGACGGTCAGCCACCGGGATTATCTGTACCTGAACCGGTGCCAGCCAGGTGGGAAAGGCACCGCCATAGTGTTCCAGCAGGGTGGCCAGGAAGCGCTCCATGCTGCCGAGCACGGTGCGGTGCACCATGACCGCAGGATGCTCCCGGCCATCCTCCCCTATGTAGTTAACATCAAAGCGGGGCGGCAGGTTGAAATCGACCTGGATGGTGGGGCCCTGCCATGCCTTGCCCAGCGCACTCTCGAATTTGATATCGATTTTCGGCCCGTAGAAGACGCCTTCTCCCGGGTCAATCTCATATTCGCGACCTGACCGCTCGAGTGCCCGCCGCAGGGTTTCCGTGGCTTCCTCCCATATTTCCAGCGTGCCGGCATATTTCTCCGGTCGGGTGGAGAGCAATAACTGGTAGTTCTGGAAACCAAAGGTGTCAATCATAAATAGGGCCAGGTCCAGAACCGCAACGACTTCATCTTCCAGCTGGTCAGGCCGGCAGAAAATATGGGCGTCATCCTGAGTGAAGCCTCTGACGCGGGATAGCCCGTGGAGCACGCCGGAGCGCTCGTATCGGTAAACGGTACCCAGTTCGGCGTAGCGCAGCGGCAGGTCGCGATAGCTGCGCAGCCTGGTCTTGTAAATGGCGATATGCCCCAGGCAATTCATCGGTTTTAAGATATACTTCTGCCCCTCGATGTCCATGGGGCTGTAAAGGTAGTCTTTGTAGAATTCAAGGTGTCCGCTGGTTCGCCACAGGTCCATTCGGGCGATGTGCGGCGTGTAGACCAGGTCATAGCCGCGCCGGAAGTGTTCATCTTTCCAGAAGTCCTCAATGACGCGCCGGACGACGGCCCCTTTCGGGTGCCAGAGGACAAGGCCGGGGCCGAACTCATCCTGAATGCTGAACAGGTCGAGTTCTTTGCCCAGTTTGCGGTGGTCTCTACGGGCGGCTTCCTCCTGCCGTTGCAAATGTTCTTCCAGGGCCGCTTCGGTGTCAAAGGCAACCCCGTATATCCGCTGCAACATCGGGCGGTGCTCATCGCCGCGCCAGTAGGCCCCGGCGATGTTGATGAGCTTAAAAGCTTTGATTTCCCCGCTTGATTTCACGTGGGGACCGCGGCACATGTCCAGGAATGAGCCCTGCTGGTAGAGGCTTACCTTCTCATCGGGCAGTTCGTCAATCAGTTCCAGTTTGTAGGGCTGCGCGGCGAAGACCTGCCGTGCCTCCTCTCTGGTCACTTCATTCCGGGTAAAGGGCGTGTCAGCAGCGATGATTTCTTTCATCTTGTTCTCGATGACGGGCAAGTCATCCGGGCTGAGCGAGCGTGGTAAATCAAAATCGTAATAGAAGCCATCTTCGATGGCCGGGCCGATGGCGAACTTGGTATCAGGAAAGATGGACAGAACCGCCTCCGCCATCACGTGGGAAGCGGAGTGCCGCATGGTCTCCAGATGTTCTTCTCTTTTCTGATTTGAGGTCGATGCCAATTTATTCACCTGGCCGTTGATAACGAAAACCTCTCACCCAGCTTTGGGACGAGAGGCTTTACCCATCCCTCCCTAATTCATCAGCCCTATTATAACAGCGCCATCTGGTGGGTGCAAACCTGTTGTTAAACTTGCTTTCAGTTTGCCTGTTACCACGGCGAATAGCTATAATAAAGTATATCCGCATGATAAAACGAGTATTCCCCGTTCTGGCCCTGGCCATATTTTCCTCCATGCTGGGCGCCGGCATCGTCGTCCCGCTTTTACCGCTCTATGCCGAAAACATGGGGGCGTCCGGACTGTGGCTGGGGTTTATTTTTGCCGGCTTTTCCATTTCTCGTACCATCTTTACACCGATATTCGGTCGGCTCTCCGACCGCAAAGGCCGGAAGCTAATTCTCTGCGTCGGTCTTTTCGCCTATGCTCTGATTTCATTTACCTTTGTCCTGGCAACCAGTGTCTACCAGCTGGTCTTGATTCGCACCGTGCACGGCATAACGGGTGCCATGATTTTGCCCATTGCGCAGGCATATATCGGTGACCTTTCGCCCGAGGGTGAGGAAGGGAAATGGATGGGGTACTCAAATGCCGCTTTCTTCAGTGGTTTCGGCGTTGGCCCGCTAATGGGCGGGGTACTCGCGGCGCAGTGGGGGATGAACCTCGCCTTCATTACCATGGGTGTTCTTAACCTGCTGGCATTTTCAATCGCGGTTATTATGCTGCCCCGCAGCGACCAGAGAAAACAGGCTGCGGTGACCTCTTTGTCCTTCCTGGATATGCGCCGGAGTAGCACCATGGTTGGCCTTTTCAGCTTCCGTCTGGCGATTGCCCTGGGCAGGTCTTCTTTTTTCATTTTTTTACCGCTGCTCGCTGCCATCAGCCTCGGCCTGCCGGCGAACCTTATCGGCATATTGATAGCGGTTCACGTCCTTCTGATATCGATACTCGGGGTTCTGGGAGGTCGGATTGCCGACATCTTCAATCGGCGAGTGCTGGTGATTATCGGGTCGCTGGTGATTTCCACCTATATGTTTCTGGTGCCGCTATCTCCAGGCTTCTGGCCGTTACTGGCACTGTGCATGCTGGGCAGTATTGGCAGTGCTATCGCCACGCCGTCGGTTCTGGCGTTGACTGTGGAGGAGGGTAGGAAGTATGGGATGGGCTCGGCCATTTCGGCTATCACCATGGCGCTTAGCATTGGCATGGCACTCGGGCCAATTCTGAGCGGCATTATCGTTGACTTTATCAATATCAACGCCGCCTTTTATTTCAATGCGGGCCTGTCCTTATTCGGCGCTGCTTTGTTCGCGTGGTTTACCCGGCCAGGGAAAAGCGAATCAACGGCCGGTTGACCTGTACCGACGGTCGATATAACTGACCAGGAAAAGAAGCACACCACTTATCAGCAGCGCCCCCAGGTCCAGGTACTTGATAGCGAACAGCTTGCTGATCAGGCCTGCCGAGCCACCGCCGATGAGCGCCGCCAGTGCTCCGGTGGGAGTAACCTTCAGGCGATTCTTAAAAAAGCCGGCGATGACCGGCAGGATTACCCCCGAAGTGTAGATTGTGTAGGCAAAGAGGAGGGCGCTGATAACGCCCTTGAGCATCAGGGCTACGATGAGTGAGCATATACCCAGCAGCACTATGGCCCACCTGGAGCGGGGCAGCACACCCGACTGGTTGGCGGTTGGCCTGAATCTTCCGATGATGTCTATGCTCAGTATGGTGCTGGCGCTTAATAAAGTGGTATCGGCCGAGGACATCACGGCGCAGAGCAAAGCGGCCAGAACGATGCCGCCCAGGAGCGGTGAGAATAATTCGCTGATGACCGTGGGAAAGGCCTGCTCGGGTGCAATGTCGGGGAACAGGGAAGCGGCGCCCATGCCGATTATGGTGATGGCGAAGGCTAAAGGGATGATGAGTATCGCTGTCCACAATGTGGCCGTGCTTGCCGTTCTGTCGTCCCGGGCGCAGAAGATGCGGGAATACATATCCGGTCCTACTACATAGGTCAGACCGACGAGCAGCAAGAGCGTTATCAGGGCCGTGCCGTTAAACTGCGGGCTTACCGGGAAGGCAAAGTACTCGGCGGGCAGTGAGCTTTGCAGCCCTTCCCATCCTCCCAGCCTGGTCAGGAGTAAGGCCAGGCTGGCGAAGACGCCGACGAAAATGATAACCGACTGTAATACATCGGTGCGGATGATGGCGTGCTGACCGCCCAGCAGCGTATAGGTAACGAAGATAACGGTGAAAACCACCATCCACACTGTTGGACTGCCGAGGCCAAGGATACCCAGTATTTTGCCGGCAGCGATAATCTGGGCGGCAACAATCCCTATCCAGGCAACCACAATGAGAACAGAGACAGCGAGGGCCATCCGTCGGTCATATTGTTTTTCGACCAGCTCCGGCAGCGTATAAAGCGCCAGCTTCCTGACCTTTCGGGCGAAAAAGAGCCCCAGAAATACCAGGCCGATGCTGCCCACCAGTAGCCACCACGCCCCGGTCAATCCTCGCTGGAAACCCAGCCCCGCCATGCCTATGGTAGCTGAGCCACCGATGATGGTGGCCAGCAGTGAGCCAACAATGAACGGCGAAGAGTTTTTTCTCCCGGCGACGAAAAAATCATCGGCACCTCTTGCCTTCCGGCGGCTCGCTATGCCGATGGCGAGCATAACCAGGAAGTATAGGGCGATGATTATCAGTGCGCTCATGCTGACGGCTTGTATCTTTCGTTGTCTGAAGAATTTTCGATAGCTATTTTATGGAACTGGCTTAGCACAAAGGGAATGGAGCCTGGCGCGTGTAAGGGGGTTTCAATATGCGCTCATTTCCTCGGCTTTTCCAGGCCGAGGAGGGCAATCTCAATAGGCTGTCCGCATTTGGAGCAGGTGATGTTGAGCGTTATCGGCTGCCTCATTACCCGTTCGGCAACGGCGGTGACCATGGAGTCGATATTGTCCAGGCGGTCGTCAAGCATATCCAGGCGCTTGTTGATGCGTTCGATATCAGCCTTGGTATCCTCAACCGCCGAACTGGATTTCCTGTCCTGCGCCAAATTAAGGCCTCCTCCCGGGTTTGATTAACTAAATTATACGTACCTGATGGTAATATGTCAAAACTTCACGCCGCATATTGATTTATCAGAGTCATGGGAGTATAATTTCAGCACTAAACGATGTGAACGTTGAATGTCAGGTAAGGAGGGAGTCATATGCCTGAGGAGGAAGTCGGAAAGGTAAGCGATTTCTTCGCTCACCCGGTGGTCGCTGGCATTGATCTCACCGGTACGCTGAAAGTGGGTGACCGAGTCCATATCAAGGGACACACCACTGACCTGGAAATGACGGTGAACTCAATGCAGATCAACAATGTGGACGTCACTGAAGCCAAAGCCGGTGATGCCGTCGGGGTCAAGGTGACGGAGCGGGTACGACACGGGGACAGTGTCTACAAAGTCACCGACTGATTGCTACCGGCGAATCAGTATGGGTCTGGCGATTGGTGACGCTAACCCATGGCTTTGAGCAGGTTCGCCGTCTCGATAGCACTGACCGCCGCGTCAAATCCCTTGTTGCCCCCTTTTGAGCCGGAACGCTCTATGGCTTGCTCCAGAGTTTCCGTGGTGAGAATGCTGTTCACGACGGGCACCCCGGTCTCAAGGCTGACGTGGGCTATCCCCTTGGTGGCTTCGGCAGCGATGTATTCCCAGTGAGGTGTGCCACCGCGGATGACCGCGGCCAGGCAGATAATGGCATCGTACTTCTTGGACTGGGCCAATTTCTGGGCCACCAGCGGGATTTCAAATGACCCCGGTGTCCAGGCAACCTCAATGTCTGTCTCGATGACGCCGTGGCGGAGCAAAGCATCCTGAGCTCCTTCCAGCAGTTTCCGGGTAAAGAACTCGTTGAAGCGAGAAACCACGAGGCCGAACTTCAGCCCTTTGCCCAGCAGTGAGCCTTCATAGCTTTTACTCATAATCCTCTCCTTTTTACCGGGATTAATCACAACTTTCGGGGGATATCCTGGTCGGTTTCAGGGTATGCCCCAATTTTTTCTGTTTTGTTTCCAGATATCGACTGTTGAACGGGTTCGGTGCCGTGATTATGGGCACGGTCTCTGCCACCTTGAGCCCGTAGCTCTCCAGCCCGATTACTTTCTTGGGGTTGTTGGTGAGCAGGCGGATATTATGCAGCCCCAGTTCCGCCAGAATCTGGGCGCCAACGCCGTAGTCCCGCAGGTCCGGGGCAAAACCAAGCGAGAGATTGGCCTCTACCGTGTCCAGCCCTTTGTCCTGCAGTTCGTAGGCACGGATTTTATTATGAATGCCGATGCCCCGCCCTTCCTGCCTCATATAGAGGAGGACGCCTCGTCCTTCCTCGGCGATGCTTTTCATCGCCATCTTGATCTGTTCTCCGCAGTCGCAGCGGAGGCTGCCGAATACCTCGCCGGTAAGGCACTGGCTGTGCACCCTGACCAGCACCGGCTCATCGGTGGCCACGTCTCCCATCACCAGAGCGATGTGTTCATCAGGGTCGATATTGCTCTGGTAGGCGATGGCGGTGAAATTGCCGTACGGCGTGGGCAGTTTGGCTTCGGCCACGCGGTGCACCAGTCTTTCGTGACGGTAACGGTAGGCAATGAGGTCGGCCATGCTCACGATGTTTATACCAAACCGCTTGGCCATTTGTTTAAGCTGGGGCATCCGGGCCATGGCGCCGTTTTCTTTTAATATCTCGCAGATAACCCCGGCCGGGTAGAGTCCGGCCAACCTGGCCAGGTCAACTATCGCTTCAGTATGTCCTGCTCGCACCAGGACGCCGCCTTCCCGGGCCCGCAGTGGGAACATGTGCCCCGGCCGGCCGATGTCCTCGGGCTGCGTGGCCGGGTCAAGCACGGCTCTTATCGTCTCGGCACGGTCGGCTGCGGAAATGCCGGTGCTCACCATGTGCTTGGCTTCGATTGACACGGTAAATGCGGTGGAGAATTTGGAGGTATTGTGCTCTACCATCATGGGGATATGCAGTTCATCAAGGCGCTGGCCGATGATGGGCAGGCAAATAAGTCCCCGTCCATGCCTGGCCATGAAGTTAACGGCATCGGCGGTCACCTTCTCCGCGGCCATGGCAAGGTCGCCCTCGTTCTCGCGGTCCTCATCATCGACGATGATAAGAAACCTGCCAGCTCTGATGTCTTCAATTGCTTCTGGAATCGTGGCCAGACCGGTACTCATCTCTGCTCCATTGCCTCTCATCCGATGGTAAAGCCGTGCTCAATCAGAAATTCCGCGGTCAGTCCACCGGCCTGCGGCTGCGTAAACTGCGCCACGTACTTGGCGATGATATCCACTTCAAGATTTACCGCGTCGCCCACTTTTCGGCTGCCCAGCGTGGTATTCCGGCGCGTGTATTCAACCACGGAGACCTGGAATGAGCTGTTGTCCTTCTCCGTTATGGTCAGGCTTATGCCGTCAACGGCGATAAATCCCTTCGGCGCGGTGTAGCGTAGAACCTCAGGTGGGGCTTCAAGGCGGAAAAGAAGTGCTTCACCTTCCCATTCCATGGCAATAATGCGGCCGGTATCGTCAATGTGGCCCTGAACCAGATGCCCGCCCAGCCGACCGCCCAGCGTCGTCGGTCGCTCCAGGTTGACGCCGTCTCCGGCTTTAAGCTGTCCGAGATTGGTGCGCAGCAGCGTCTCCGGCATGACATCGACGGAGAACGAAGCGCGGTCGAAATCGGTAACCGTCAGGCAGGCGCCGTTGATGGCAATGCTGTCGCCCGGATTAACCCCATCGACAACCTGCCGGGCAGAAATGACCAGTTTGGTGGTCGATGCCGAGGATACTTTACCTATTTCTTCTACTATCCCGGTGAACATGGCATTCTTAACATAAAATATGGATTAGCGTTATTGTAGCATTTCGGCGACTGGAAATGCAACCACCGCCAGATTTTGGATATAGCGCGGAGTCCTATTCTATGCGGTAGACCACCTGTACGGACAGTCTGATTTCCGTTTCTCCCGGGCTGATGGGGGTGGGGGGTGCTGCCATTGCCGGCATCGCGGCTTCGCCATAGAATTCGCGCACCACAGGCACAGAAGCCCCGCTTTCGCTGATATACATGGGCTTACCCAGCCTGACATTTCCCAGGTCAGCCAGCTGCTCAGCCTTGGCCTTGGCATCAGCCATAGCCAGTTTCCGGGCCTCTTCATAGTATGCAGAGGGGTCATCCACGGTGAAACTTATGTTATTTATCCTGATATAGTCACCCCCGGCGCTGGCCACGGCGTCGATAATGGCGCCGGTATCTTCAATCATCCTCACCTTGACGTTTACCGTATTGGTCACCCGATAGCCGATAAGGATTTCGCGGGCATCCTTTTCCGACCATCTTCGCACCGGAGCGATGCTGAAATACTGCGTCTTGATGTCCTTTTCCGCGACGCTAAACCGGTCGAGCTCCGCAACCACCGCGGTCATGGCTGTCGCTGCCTGGCCCTGTGCTTCGGCAACAGTGTCCGCCTGGGCTTCCACGCCAATGTTTAGAATGGCAACATCGGGAACAACGCCGACTTTTCCCTCGCCGGTGACCCAGATGCCAGTATTCTGCTGGTTGAATATGCCGCTCGCCAGTGAGCTGGTGCCGGATGCCGAAGAAGGCGGGGAGAGTGAGTCACAACCCGTCGCGCCGAAAGCAATGGTCAAGAGCACCGTAGAAAGAACAATCAGGGATTTCCAGTTCATTGATTATTACCTCGTAATTCGTATTCGCCTAATAAAAAGTATACCGAATGGCAGGGGCAAAATCAAGGTAGCTCTATTCAGCACGCTGGAGCCAGGGTGCCTTGACCATTCCGTCGGCATGGAAGAGGAACTTCCTGGCCCACAGGGAAACATAGACCAGCCCTATCAGCGCGGGGACTTCAATGAGGGGGCCGACCACTGTAGCCAGTGCCTGCCCGGAATTGATGCCGAACGTGCCCACGGCCTGTCAATAACATTCCGGCAGGCTTCGTTAAGCCGATGAAAAGCCTGGGTGAGCAGCATTCCTGACGTATAAAAGCGCCGAGATGAAATGTTATAATAAAATGATGGACATTCTGTCCGAACTTAATCCCGCGCAGCGAGAAGCCGTTGAGGCTATCAGCGGGCCGGTGCTGATTCTGGCCGGGCCGGGCAGCGGCAAGACGAGGGTAATCACCCACCGCATTGCCTATCTCATCAAGGTCTGTGGCGTCAGCCCGCATCGCATCATGGCGGTTACCTTCACCAACAAGGCGGCACGGGAGATGGAAGAGCGATTGCGGAAGCTGGCACGCGGCTCCGTTGATGAGCTAACCATCGGCACCTTCCACGCCATCTGCGCCCGGATTTTGCGCCGTGATGGGAAGGCCGTTGGCGTTAACCCCGGTTTCGTCATTTATGACGAGGAAGACCAGATGGCGCTGGTCAAGCGCAGCCTTCAGGCGCTTGACCTCGACCCCAAGCAGCATAACCCCCGGGCGATACGGTCGGCCATCAGCGCGGCGAAGAGTCGACTCTGGACGCCGGAGGAGTACCTGAAACACAGCCACAGCTACTTCGAGGAAATCGTCCAGCGCGTCTACGAGCGCTATCAGCAGTTCCTCACCGAAAGCAACGCGCTCGACTTTGATGACCTTCTGCTCAAGGTGGTGCACCTTTTCCGAGACCATGCGTCGGTACTGGCACGCTATCAGTCGCGGTACCTGCACCTTCAGGTGGACGAATTCCAGGATACCAACCTGGTTCAGTACGAGCTGATGAAGCAGTTGGCCGGGAAGTACCGCAACCTCTGTGTCGTTGGCGACCCTGACCAGTCGATTTACTCATGGCGCTCTGCCGACCTGCGAAACATACTTAACTTTGAAAAGGATTATCCTGAAGCGAAGATAATCCTGCTGGAGCAGAATTACCGCTCCACCAAGATAATTCTGGAGACCGCCAGCTATGTAATCTCGGCCAACCAGCAGCGTAAGCCCAAGGGGCTGTGGACGGAAAACGAGGCGGGATTGCTGCCCGAGATTGTGGAGACTTATACCGAGCAGGAAGAAGCGCAATTCGTCGTCAATGAAATCGAGAAGCTGGTCGGCGGGGGGGAGTTCAATCGGGGCGACTGCGCTGTGATGTACCGTACCAATGCCCAGTCGCGCGTTCTGGAGGAGGCGTTTGTCCGCTACGGTGTGCCCTACAAGCTGGTGGCCGGCACACGCTTCTATGAGCGGCGGGAGGTCAAGGACATAATTGCCTACCTGCGGCTCGTCCTGAACCCAAGCGACAGCGTCAGCCTCTTACGTGTCATCAATGTGCCCCCACGCGGCATCGGGCAGCGGACGGTCGCCGAGCTCTCTCA